>CAKXIK010000041.1:338-22233 GCA_934875675.1 uncultured bacterium | reverse complement strand
TTATACTTTTCCAAATACTCACCGTATGTAATCTGCTTATTGATTGATGAACCATTAGGCAGATGATCTGGAATACCTGTCCAACCATACTTATAGCACTTGGCATCAAGAATATAATACTTCCCGTTGTAAATCATGATGGTATCCGGCATCAGCGGACGCTTTTCTTTATATTTACCATAATCAAGCAACCACCTTGAGCGAGGGAAATATTTATCCTTATCCTTTTCTCCGAATGCTCGGTCAATCAGTTTTTCCCACACATGGTCAAAGTCATCCGTACCAAAATAAAACTGCTTATCAGATGTTTTTTCATCCATGTATTCGAGCATATCCTTCATTGCCTGAAACAAGCTGCGTTTTTTATCATCGTTTGTGTTTCCAAGCTTTGCATTCAAAATTGCAATGGATGTTTTCACATCCGGATGTGGTCCCGGTTGTTCCGGCATATACGGAACATATAGCCAACCCAACTTTTTGAATGCCTCATACACACAAAAACGATTGATTTGCGTTATCTGTTTAGAGTCATTCGGTGTGGTTGCTCTCACGGTAAATTCAGTGTAAATAAAAGAACTAACTCCGCCTTTTTGCTGTACTAAAGGGACCTGATTTCGCACCGTTTTAGGCCAGTCCTGTTTTCCGGTTGCACTTGTCTTATATGTAGGGTCTACCTCAATATAATATTTGCCACCAATAGAAAAATAATATTCTATAACGCCCTTATAGGCATTGATAGGGAAATCGACAGTCTGTGGTGCTGCGAATTTATTTATTGCAAGTAAACGGTCTTCTTTAGTTGTAAACTCAGAGAGAACCTGTATCAAATGCTTTATGTCTGTTCTGATTTGAGCATCTGTTTCCGGCAGCTGATATCCGATAGGGAAATAGACCATTGCATTATCCGAATCAGCTTTAATACCAACAAAGCGGTCACCATCTTCATTTGAATTAACATGGCAGTGCTTAGTAATGTCATCGTCAACCATTGCCATATATAATGCAGAATCTAAATCCATACAGAATCACCACCTTTACTCTTCAGGATTAGTGAATGCGTTTCTTACATTGTCCTTAAACATTGCTAAGCGGTCAAGTTTTTCAGCATACATAAATGTTCTGATTACCTGCTCCAGGCTCTGGTATGTTGTTGTTTCAAAAACAATTTCTCTATTAAACTTAAACGCATCATCCCATAAATATTTGATTACCTTTTCTGGGAATTTTCGATTTTGTTTCATAGCAGCACGAATTTCTGCAAGTCTGCCTTTTTCGGTATCTGTAATAGTCTTGTCCTGTTCTTTTGTTCGTAATGCATCATATTCGCCATCAGACAGATTACCCATATTCGGATTGTAAGCCAAGTCTCTCAAATGAACAAAATATGCACCGAGGCGTTTGTCTTCGGCAGAAGTCATTCTTGCATTGTTGCCAACAATAATCTTATTAATTTGAGTACAGAATACTTCCCATGTAATACCCGTATCAAGAATCGTAGCATCTGCCAACCTTCTATCTACGTGTTCGAAGTTATTCTCAATTAAACGCATTTCCCATCTACGCTGGAAAGCGGTATCCAAAGTAAAGACATTCTGGTCTGATGTATTCATAGTACCAATGATTGAAAGATTGGACGGAATACGAACCTTATGTTTCGCATCTCCATAAACAATGGCAGCAATATTAGCATTTGTAATTCCATACTCACTTGTACCGATAGGATAACCGTCATCATCGTCATCACGAATTTCAGTTTTTCTATCAAGCAGCTGGAACACTTCGCCGAAAATAGCAGGTGCGTTTCCTCGATTGATTTCTTCAATAATCAAAATGTATTCTTCCTGCGGATGAGCATATGCATCAGCCAGAATATTCGTAAAAGGTCCTGCAGTAAATTTATAACTTACCTGTCCATCTTCAGCTACGTTAGGAAGAATCTGACCGATGAAATCAGAGTAGGTGTAGTCGGGATGGAAAACCAATCGCTCTACATTGGTATCTTTATTACAATACTCGTGTTCAATTGTCCAACTCTTACCAGATCCAGGCACACCATAAAGAAGAACATTTGTACCGATAGCAAGTCTTTCTGACTCTAAAACATTATCCGCTTCTCCGTCGCCGCCAATATCACCAGGATGGTTGACATCAGTAACGCCATAGTGTAAATCTTTATAATTTTCGATGTAATGATAAATAAATTCAGGACGAAATACTACCAGATTTTTTCCTGTCGTTTTATCAACATAATATCCTGCATTCTTTGCGGGCATTACATCTGTTCTCATGTTTACACGCAAACTAGGATTGGCTGGATAATTTTTCCCTTCCTCGATTGGCCATGCAACGACAATAGTATCTGCGAGTGAATTCTTGTTTTCATACACATAAAATCCAAGAATCAATGCATCATCAAAATGCTGTCTCGGGTCATTTTCTGTCCCCAGCTGAATTTTCTTTTCTTCACGATTACGTTCTGGGTCTTCTTTACGAACATTACCATGGAAAAGGTGGAAACGCTTTTCTATCTGCAAATTCTCATTTTTTAGCTCAATATAATAATGTGCAGATGTAATTTCCTCTAAAAGAGTATATGACCATCCATTAATAGAGAACATTTTCTCTATCATACTTTTCTTTTCTGACGGTGTTAAAGTGACTGGCGTTCCCACAACAATTGAACCTTGCGAATTAACCTCATAACGCTCATCTCTTTCCATCGAAATACACCTCCTTTATTCTGGTGGCTAGTATGTGAGCCATCTCCACAGGAACAGCGTTGCCTACCTGGCGCCACTGTTCTTTCATTTCACCAACGAGAACATACTCATCAGGGAAAGTTTGTATCCTCTTTAGTTCCTCAATTCTAAGGAAACGATTTCGCCAATGGAATGGACCTTGATTGGTTGAAAAACTTGCTTGGATAGTCCACGATGGTCTATCTGGTGTAAGTTTTAGAAGGAATGTCCAATAACGAGATTTCCATTTAAATTTCGGATTAGGATACCCACGCTTTTCTGTAAAATACAAATAATTATCTCCTGCCGGAATTTCGAGAAGCAACTCATAGTCTTTCGCGCCAGGACGTTGAAGCTTCTCTTCCTCAGTGATATTATCAAAATCAGATATGACTTCGCCACAAGTTACCCAAGGTAATTTATCTGTTTTTTTCTGTGGGTCAGCGTGAGTTTCTTCCGGGAACACAAACTTCGGTAATTCCTTTAAGCTACCAATACAAAAGAATCTCTTTCTTGTTTGCGGAACACCGTAGTTTGCACAGTTCACTACTTTGTAAGTAATGTTATACCCCAAACTGTCTGCCTTTTCTTTCAAGAAGTCAAACTCTTCTTGATGCGTTTTAAACGAAAAGCCATCGACATTTTCGAACAGAAATACCTTCGGTTTCAATTCTTCCACAGCTCTGAAGTACTCAGGAACTGCAAAACCAGCGTGTTCATCTTCGAAACCGTCTGCCTTCCCTACAAGGTAATGACGAGTTTGGCTGTACGGAGGACAGGGTGGACCACCTATAAGGCAGTCTATTTCTCCGTATTTCTCTTTTAATTCCTTGAAATTGATATTTCTAACATCGCCACAAAAAACCTCGTCAGCCATGTCGTTCTTTTTTAAAGTTTCACACGCAATGTTCCAGACATCAGTAGCAAATACCGTCCTAAATCCCGCCTGCTCAAATCCGATATCAAGGCCGCCCGCACCAGAAAAAAGGCTGATAACCCTTGGCTCTTTTATATCCATCTGCATAATTCTTCAACCACCTTTTTTGCAAGTAACGGGGGAACTGCATTTCCTATCTGCTTGTGCTGTGAATATGTACTTCCATAAAATACATAATCATCTGGAAATGTCTGAATTGCCGCCAGTTCTCTAATGTTCAGTCTTCTGCTCTTCCAATGGAATGGCCCCTCCCAATGACCCGGACTAGCAATAATAGTCCAAGACGGTTGAAAAGGATGCAATTTCAGAAGAGAAAGCCAGTATCTCTTTCCTGCCACGAACACAGGGTTCGGATGTTTCTCACGCTCTGTTAATGCGATATAATTCTTGCCAAACGGGATACAAGTCAATTCATGCTCCCATTTGCCTTCTGCCGCAAGTTTTTCATCGTCACAATATTCGGGTTCGTCAAATTTTCCAATCCAATCAATTACTCTCTCGTAAGGTAACAGATTCGGGTTGGCTAAAATTTCTTTTTCAGAGCCGTGGGTCTGTTGAAGAGAAGCATTAATATCCTTCTTGCTCGCCAAGAAGAACACCCTTTTCCTTTTCTGCGGAATTCCGTATTCTGCAGCGTTGATTTTTAATACAGAACACTTGTATCCAAGTCTACTCATATTCTCATAAATGGTATCGACTGCCTCTTTATTAGAAGGATGCATTATGCTCTCTACATTTTCAAGAACAAATCCATCCGGCTGCAAATCCTCAATAATTTTGAAATAGGGAACAATTAAATTTCTTGGGTCTTCGCTCGAATTTCTCTTCTCATTTGTAACCCAATAACCCGCTTTAGAAAAAGGTTGACAAGGGGGTCCGCCGATAATAATCAACTTCTCTGGTTTTTCTCTTTCTAAAAGTTCCTTATAGTGACTTCCATCCAATTTGGTTATATCACCAACCTCGTGGAAAGTATCCTTAAAGAAAGGGTTTCTTTTAATTGTCTCTACACTATCTTCAAAGATATCAAGACTAGACAGCACTTTTACACCCGCCAATTGTGCGCCTATATCCAGGCCACCTGCACCAGAAAACATACTGATTGCTTTAACGTCAGTACGGTAGTTTATCTGAATGTCGTTAACAGTGTATCCTTTATGCTCATAAGGGATAATAATATCCCCGTTATCATCTACCTCAAAAGCAGTAAGCATTGCTTCCCTTTGATGGGGAGTAACATTAGCAAAATACTGCTTTTCAATCTTATATGTTGACATAGTTCCTCCTTGGCACTTAATCCAAAGACCAAGTGCCTCGTTTAATATTCTTAATTTGACCTCGTGATTTGAGATTCGTTCTGCTCCAACGCAATCTATAGTTCAATTTTGTCCCCAAACCACTTTCATCTTCCATTTGCACAATTTCATCCGGAAGGTTTAATATTTCAATCACTTTCTGATTAATTTGTTCGGTTGTTGCTTCTCCGCCTAATTCCTTGAGAGCGTTAAGAACAGCTTCTTCCAGCACGCTGTTGGAAGGAAAATAAGTTTTTTTCATGTCTATATCCTCCTAAGATTTATATGTCTGCACTTTTTCCGCTTTTAATCCACGCATCAAGTTCAGAACGTTTAAATTTCCAAAGCTTCCCAATCTTCTGTGCTGGGATGCCGTTTTTCTTTTTTATCCAGTTTCTAACTGTTTCTTTAGTTACCCCAAGGTACTCGGCCGCTTCATTAATACCAATCCAACCATCATTATACTTTTCCATCATTTGCGCCACCTCACATATACGCATAATTCAACTAGTATATTATACACCCATAACCCTCTTTTGTCAATGCGTTTTCGTGGAATTTCGTGATAATTGGTGGTGTTTTCATACAAATTGCAGGAACAAGAAATCCTATTTCTACAGTTACTATACTTCTTTTGGTGTGTCTATAACGCATTGTCATAAAAACAGAAAATTCCCGAGAGCCGGAAATACTTCCAACCCTCGGGATGTCCTGCTTTCAAGCTACCTCAATATTCAGTTGCTTATAAATATTTCTTGAATGCCTTTTTCATCTTGATGGCCATGTCCATCATCCAATCGAACTGTTCCGACCAGGTGTCCTTGTTATCAAAATCAACCGTCTTATACACCAGGATACGGCTTGCCTTTTTCTCCGGTAATTCATTCCATTCAAGCTGCACACCCATATCTTGCTCTATGGCCGCTTTGTTGGAATAGAATTTATGATACAGTTCCTTATCATCAGAAATATACCATTCCACAAGTGCGTGATTGTACTTTCTTATCTGTGACATACTGATGTGACAAGCCGAGGAACCAACGCTGAATGTCATCCAATGGTCTGTGCTTGCCTTCCTCTTGTTGAACTGCTTTGCAAATGCGTGGTTTTGGAATGCATAATCATTGAAGGCAACCCAATAATCATATCTTGCCTGCAGCGTAGGAGAATTACTTGTGTTGCGCTTGATTTCTTTTGTCCAGTCATTCGGTTTTTCTACCACTTCAAATTTAACAGCGATATCAGAACTGCCGATTTGGTACAATTTAATTTCTACCAGGAAGAAAGCAATATTCTCATCCGTGTGATTATTCAGCCACTCGATTGCAGAACGATGTTCTTCTCTCGCTCTCTTTACAACCCAAATCACGATATCAGCAGATTTCCCGGATGCATATGTAATCAGCTTGCCCAGGTGGTCATGGTTCGTATCCTCAAGCTGATTCTCGATGATAATTTTTCTGTCCGTTCCAGTTTCAGTTGCGTAGATATCCACATTAAAGTCACCAACACTGGACTCCGTCTCATCAACGGTTATCTCTAATCCAACGGCATCTGCCAACAGGGTAAGATTATCCTCTTCCGCAAGCCAAGGAGTGAAGTCTAACGCCTCATGCGGCCATACCTTTCGCAAATCTTTTATTTCTTTAAGTTTTCCTAAATTTATCATGGTACTGTTCCTCCTTGTCGCAAGATAATCATCTTATCCACTCGACCTATTACAAAATCATCTTATCAACTCAACCTTGCCCATTTTCAACCTGTCAACTCAACCTATCAATTTCGACATAATTCAGTTGATAAATCTTCCGTTCGGCAGCCATCAAAATAATATGCCACTTGCTCTGAAATGCCTTGTTTTCAAGCCTTTTTCGGTATTTACTTCTGTACTTTTGACATCAACACTACGCACTCAACATGGTGAGTGTATGGAAACATATCGACTGGCTGAATTTTATTTACTACATAATGAGATGCTGTCAACACTTTCAGGTCGCGTGCAAGTGTTTCTGGATTGCAGGAAATGTAGACGATTTTACGAGGTGCAAGGGTCAACAGTGAGTGCAAAAAACGCTCGTCACTTCCTGCTCGGGGCGGGTCCATAAAAACAACATCTGTTGTTGCATTTGCTTCCGCCATAGCAAGCATCCACTCTCCGGCATCTGCCGTGTAGAACCGTGCATTCGTAATTTGATTCAACCGGCAATTTACAATTGCATCACGTACAGCCTCGCGGTTCAATTCTACGCCCACAACCTCTTTTGCCTGTCTGCTTGCAATTAAACCGATTGTACCGATTCCGCAATAGGCGTCAATAACGGTTTCCGTTCCTGATAATTGGGCAAACTCCATTGCTTTGCTATAAAGCACTTCTGTTTGTACCGGATTCACTTGATAAAACGAGCGGGCAGAAATTCTGAACCTGCATCCGCAAAGAGTATCTTCAATCGTTCCAGAGCCAAAAAGCACTTTTTCCTGTTCGCCAAGAACAAGACTTGTACGATAAGAATTGATATTTTGCAGTACGGTTGTGATCTGAGGATGTAGCCGACGCAATGCCGCCACAAAATTATTCTTCGAAGGTAAAATTGGTCGTGCCGTTACAAGCACGACCATTATCTCGTCACTGGAGAATCCGCGTTTCACAAGCACATGGCGAAGCAACCCGGTTCCCTGGTCCTCATTATATGGTATAATCTTAAAATCAACGCATAGCTTTCGGATGGAACCGATAATAGCATCCGCTGTCTGGTCTTCCAGCTGGCAGCTTTCTACTGGTACAATGCGATGGGTGCTCGACTGATACACACCGGAAATGATCTCTTTTCTGCGGGTTATTCCAAAAGCGGCCTGTACCTTATTGCGATAATGAAATGGATTCTTCATTCCAATAATCGGCAGAACCGGCGCGAACTTGCCCAGCAGACGTTCTTCCAATCTTTGCTTCCATTGCAGTTGTTGCTCATAGTTTAGATTTTGCATCTGGCAACCGCCACATTTTTTATAAAGCGGACATTGACCTGAAGGTGCCTCTTTGCTGGCTGACAGTGATTTTGGGACTTTTGGGAACTTTTTTTGTTCTTTCATTCAACTATTTCCTTACATTTTTGATTCGTCATAGTGTGCACGCACACCACCGATAAACTTAGGTCTGGTTCTGGCACAAGTCAGATGTGCCTCTCCGATGGAATTCACGGAAAGCCGTACAGGCACTGCAACCGGCTTTAAATGCATGCCGATAAAGGTATCGCCGATATCGAGTCCTGCAGAGGCTTGAATATGCTCTACTGCAACCGGATCATCAAACTCACGATATGCCGCTGTAGCAAAGGATCCTCCTGCTTTTGGCTGTGGTACTACATTCACCGGTTCATATCCGAATTTTTCAGCAGCTGCGCGTTCCATAATTAATGCACGGTTCAGATGCTCGCAGCATTGCGCGGCGAGATAAAGGTTATTACGTTTTAACACAGACCAAATCACCGAAAAGATTGCATCGGCAATATCTGTACTGGAATTTGATCCAATTTTTGATCCCCCTACTTCGCTGGAGGAACATCCCACAACCACAAGATCACCCGGATGCAGCTTCGCCGAGGCTAAAAGCTCCGAAACTGCAGATTCAGCCTGTTGCTGAATGATTTCTATTGTCATCACAGATCAATCTCCCTTCATGCTCAGCAATTTTCTTATATTTATTATACACCTTTTTTACCATTGCGTAAATATGTGTTGGTGTTTTCCTAAAAGGATGGTATAATAAGAAAAATAAGAATACAATATTTCCAGGGAAATATTCCCTTTGTGGAGGTTTTTTAATGGCAACTGATAAAAGATTTGCGGTATTAATTGACGCAGATAATGTCTCTGACAAGTACGTATCAAATATTCTCGATGAAGTTTCTGCAGATGGTGTTGCAACTTATAAACGTATCTATGGGGATTGGACCAAACCTACGCTGACCTCTTGGAAAAGTGTTTTGCTCAACAATTCCATCATTCCGGTGCAACAATACAGCTATACCACTGGGAAAAACGCAACCGATTCTGCAATGATTATTGACGCAATGGACATTCTTTACTCCGGTAATGTGGATGGTTTCTGCATTGTTTCCAGCGACAGCGATTTTACTCGATTGGCTGCAAGACTTCGTGAGTCCGGGATGTATGTGATTGGGATGGGCGAGAAAAAAACGCCCCCACCGTTTATTTCCGCATGCAACAAGTTTAAATTTCTCGAGGTGTTGACGGTACAGCCAAATGCAGAATCTCTTCAGCCGAAGGATATACCCATTCCGAATGATATGGAAGCTCTCAAACGATCCATCCTGACGTTGACTGAAGAGTTTTCGGATGAAGATGGATGGGCGTTTCTGGGGGATATCGGAAATCAACTACAACGGCGTAACCCCGATTTTGATGTCCGTAATTATGGATTTACTAAATTCAAACCCTTGATTGAGCATTTGAACGTAGTAGAAATGCGTACTGAGCAATTACCGGGACAAAAATCAAAATTGGTTTATATCCGTAAGCGCACGCAAATGCCGAAAATTTCAGATGTCCCCCGCCCGAAGCGCTGACGAATAAATTTGAATCCTTTGCAAATGATACGACTATAATCATTTTGCAGGAGGAATACAAATGAATCAATCGATTGGTTTCCCCGACTTGCCAATGGGGTTTAGTATGGCATTAGCACAAAATCCTCAGGCACTTTCCCGTTTTTCCGAACTAACAGATGCACAACGCCAAGCTGTAATTGCTCAAACACATGCAATTGGTTCCAAACAGGAAATGCGTGCCTTCGTTGCCAGTCTTGCAGAAGGTTCTTCGGTTTTTTTCTGTTAAATAAAAAGCAAGCATGTTTTCGTTGCCGGACACAGATTACGGTCGGCAGGAACGCATGCTTGCTTTTTTGTTATCCCTTAATTCATCACGATATTCAATAAATCACAAAAGGTAGAAAGTGAATAGGTTGATTTTCCGCAATTCACCGCATCACCGATCGCAGCGCTGTCAAAACCCCCGGCAATTGCCGCTTCAATTCCTGCAGCAGCATCTTCTACAACAAGGCATTCGTCCGGCTGCATGTTAAGAAATTCTGCTG
Source organism: uncultured bacterium (assembly GCA_934875675.1). Lineage (GTDB taxonomy): Bacteria > Bacillota > Clostridia > Oscillospirales > Acutalibacteraceae > CAKXIK01. Next base: position 12,153 of record CAKXIK010000041.1, on the reverse strand, counting down.
CTTTTAAGAATACTTCCGGATTTGGCTTTGAAAGTGTAATATTATTTCCATCGCTGATTTCATCAAAATAGCCATTCAGACCGATCCGCTCTAAAATGTATCGCGTATTTTTGCTGGAGGAACCAATCGCAAGCTTTAATCCTCGACCACGCAGCGTGTCCAGCGTGTTTTTGACTTCATCCGAAAGTTCCGCCGGTGTCATTTTACTTAACAGGCAACGATAAGTTTCGTTTTTCTCTGTTGCCAACGCCGTTTTGTCCGCATCAGAGAGTTCCCCTTGGTATGGCTCCAGAACAATCTCCAGGCTTTCCATCCGGCTGACGCCACGCAAACGGTTATTAATAGTTTCGTCAAAATAAATTCCAAGACGATCAGCAAGACGCTTCCATGCCAAATAATGATAGTGATCCGTGGAACAGATTACCCCATCCAGATCAAAAATAATTCCTTTATACGGTTTCATTTAAATGACTCCTTTCAATTTGCCAGATTTGACAGGTATTTTGTTTTATATGAGTAAACGATATTCCGTTTTGCAGGATGTCCCCACTTACAACTTGACATTCCCCTGTATCGGTATTTGTTAATTGATAACGCCCCATCTTTGAAAAACCAGAGCATTTAAGCTCCATTTCTGCGCATTCAGCGAAGCTGAAAAGAAATATATAGGCTTTATGCTCTGATAAATTTAAAAATTCAAACACACACCCGTCACGTTGTTCTTTGCGATCTGTCTCCGTTTGACGAGCATGAATGCGAAGAGGTTGTGGGGTTAAATGATAAAGCATGGTTTTGGGATTTGTGATAAACGGGTGCCAGATTTCTTTATATCGGGCAATTTCCTCGCGAAAAATCTTCTTTTGCCTTTCACTTAAGCGGTTCAGATCACGCGAAAAGCCCATTTGATGCAGCATCGCCGCCCGCAGATGAAAGCGGAGCAGCTCATCCGGTGACCGATCATCGTATTCCATGGAAGGAAACACGTGCGAACCGTCTGCATATTTTTTCGTTTGCGACCAAGCAAAATGATACAGCCGCCTCGGATGCAGCAATCCGGACCCCCCCCAAAAGCACTGCAGACTGTGCGGTGTTTCATCCGGATCACTTAAAAATGCAACATGTGTATGTGAAAGCATTTCGATATCTGTACGCAGCCCCCCGGACGAGCAATTTTCAATCAGCAGCTCCGGATGTGCCTCATGCAGTCTCTGTAAAACCGAGATATATCCTCGTAAATGGGCATTCAATCCGTCCCCGTTTTGATGTCCATGGTCTGTACGATTACATCCAAGTCCTAAATTAAGATTATAATCCAATTTAACCCAATTACAGCCGCAATCTGTAACAATCGAATTAATATTTTCAAAAAGCCATTCACATGCTTCTGCATTACCCAAACATAATCCCGGTTCATCATAACGTGTGCCATCTCGTCTTGCTTCCCATTCGGGGTGCTCATGCAGCAATTTGGAATTCACCCCAAGTCCCTCGGGTTCAAACCAGATTCCAAATTGCATTCCTTGATGGTGCGTATATTCCGCCAATGCACGAATCCCACCCGGAAAACGCACTTGATTTACTGTTTTCCAGTCACCTCGCACCTTGGTCCAATGATTCTGTCCACTATTCTCTCCAAACCATCCTGCGTCCAATACACATGCGGTAAATCCCAACTTTTTTGCTTCATCAACATTCTGATAAAACACAGACGCATTCATTTGATCGTCTTCATACGGCCACCAGTGATTCCACGCAACAATCGGAGTCTTGGGTAACGGCAAAAAACGCTTTTCTTCACAATATCGCTGCAACATTGCCGAGAGCTGGTCATTGGAGCAGAAACCTGAAACCATTAAAACAGAAAAAGTACAGTCGGCTTCTCCTGGTTGAAACTCTTTGGTAAACATCTCTTTTGTCTGGCCACAAGATACCATTCCGCTTTCCGAAACCTCTGCAAACCAATTGCCCGAAAAACAGACTGCCGCCAAAAATGACGGCAGTCTTTCTTCTTGGGAACGAAAGAAAAAGAACGGATGATACGCGATGGAGCTGCGCCCTTTGTCACTGATCAGTCGGAACGGCAGATTTTCACCGGCAAGTAATTGCTTTCGGGGATCATATTCCTGTCCCCACGCACTGGTGTAATATTCACATTGATAATTGTGTGCATCCGATGGCTCAAACAGTGGCATCTCAATTGAAAATCCTGCGAGTGTCTGTGCAACATCCCCGCAATTTTCAATCTTCAGAAAAATCTCCGTAACTGCGTAATCCGGAAAGTGTTTTGTTTCTCTTGTAACCTTTAGTCCGGCGCTCAAGACTGCTTCTCTGCCGCAACCGTAATAGTTTGTCCGGCAGAAATCTCAGTAATTGCACCGTTCAGGCGGATAATGGCCGGTGTATTGCCACGGTTACAAACAGCGGTCTGATTCGTAGTTGCATCCACTGCAAGTTCACAGCCATGCCAGACTACTGAAAACGTCAGATGACTCCATGCCTTGGGCAGCTTTGGAGCAATGTGCAGTTCATTGCCAACGATACGCACACCGCCAAAACCATAAACCGCACACTGCCATATTCCGCCCATCGACGCACTGTGAATGCCCATATCAGAAGAACGCATTTCCTCTCCCAAATCAACGCGACAGGCACCTTCGAACAGCGAATAGGCTGTTTGCTCATCACCTAAATCCTGTGCTAAAACACTGTGAGTTGATTTACTCAATGAAGAATCATGTAATGTACGTTCCTCATAGAAATGATAGTTTTTTAGTTTGAGCTCCTGCGGGAACAAATCATCAAGCAAAAACAGCAAAATAACAAGATCCGCCTGCTTGGAAACCTGCAGCTCATTAATCTGCTCCATATTGTAATCTTCGTAGATTGTGCCCACAACAGAAGATTGCTTATATTTTGTCAGATCGATATGGCGCAGATCAAAGTAACCTTCAAATTGTTCCACAATACCATCTTCTCTCGGCTGCGGCAGATAAAGATGATCGAGCACGTCGTTGCAACGTTGTTCCAACCGGTTCAAATCCAGTCTGGAGTCCAGTGCAGCAAAGTTCTCCGGTACACTTCGCAGTGATGCAATAATCTTTCTTGCAAGTTTTAAATTGTATGCAGCAAGATAGTTGGTATAAGCATTATTATTCACATGTTCTTTATATTCGTCCGGACCAATAACATCCGGAATCACGTATTTACCCTTTACGTCGTCCATCGTCACACGACTACACCAAAAACGCGCCGTATCCAGAATAATCTCGTTTCCACAGCGATGCATAAAGTCTTCATCGCCGGTTGCAGAATAATACTGCCAAACGGCGAATGCAATATCGGCAGAAATATGATGCTCAATCATACCGGTTAATATAGGCAATGGTTTCCCGGTTACAACGTCAGCTGCACCCCACAGCGGTGTCACTTCCCCATCATCGATCCATGCACATTCCCAAGGATACATTGCGCCCTCATAGCCGTATTCTTTGGCTTTCAAGTGCGCCCCGCAAAGACTTTTGTACCGGTATTCCAGCAATGTGCGTGCAGTTGCCGGGTCTGTGAGTGTAAAATGCGGCAGAATAAAAATTTCAGTATCCCAGAAAGAATGTCCTTTGTATCCTTCTCCGCTCATGCCTTTTGCACCGATTCCTACACGGCTGTCGTCCCGTTTGACCATGATATTGAGATGATAGAGTGCAAAGCGAAGTGCCAACTGGTCAAATTCATTTTTACTTTCAATTTTGACATCATGCATTCGCCAGTATGACTTCCATTTTTCGGCGCTTTCCGCAAAAAGCTTTTGATATCCCTTATTTTTTGCTTCGTGCAAAACCGAAAGACCATCCCGCTGAAGAACATGAAACTGCTCTTCTTTACCCAAAACAGCCTCATATTTGAGATCGCGGCTGGTATGAATCACACAATATTTTTCAATTGTCAGTGTTTCACCCGCACAAACATCAATCTGCGTTTTCATGCTAAGAAAACGACGATCGATCACAGGTAAAACTTCCGGCTGCATGGCAAGCTCATTCTTAAAAAAGAGAGTTGCACAATGCAAGCCTGCCAGCACCTTAGACTGAAGGGTTTCCGAGATCATTTCCAGATCGGTTTTGTCATATAACCGCATGGCACCTTCATGAAAATGCTGTGAACCGGTATTGGTCTGGCGTCCGTCAATTCCACTTTCAATTTGGACGGTAACATCATGGTTGAGAGGCTTCACCAAAACTCGTTGTGCAAAAAGATGTTCATTATTCAGTGATGCAAAACGCTCAAACCGCAGCTCCAGCTCGTCGCCATTTGGCGCCACCCAACGGATGTGACGGACGGTCTCCCCTGTTTGGAGATTCATGGTACGTGAGTATTCCTTTACGATTCCCTTTTCCAGCGAAAATCGCTGACCATTCATCCGAAGTGCCAGGTTCGTCATATCCGGAAGGTTGGGAAGCTCGGTAACCTCTGCATCATCAAATTTATTGAACGTACCGGTTACAAACAGATTGCGTTTTTCAAAGACATACTTTTCTTCCAGTGCATTTCGGACACAAAAATAGCCGTTTCCTTGGCAAAAAATAGCCTCACATTTTCCCAGGCGTTCCGCATCAAAGAGAGTTTCTGTCACAAGCCAGTTTTTCAATTCACCGCTGCCCGCGGTATAAGATAGATTTGCCATATTTTAAATTGGTCCTTTCCTCAAGAATCAAATCAGGGTTACGATCGCGTCTTCACAATGAACTTCAACTGCAGCGGAAGAAGTATTGCGCACACGATACTGAGGGATTCCATTTTCAAGTTGATAGAAAACCGAAATTGCTCCGTCTAAAACAGGAACATTTTCAAGAGAAAGCTGCGTGTATGTTTGTGGCATACATGGTGCAAAGATGATACGGTTATTGGCGGCATCCGGTTGAATTCCAAAGAAATGGCGTACTACCGGAACCATAACGGCATATGTGGTCCATGCCTGAACAAAACAACCGTAGTCAGGAGACATCTCAGCCATGGAGCCCGGGCACACAAGCGAAAAGCTTCGAAACATTTTTTTCAAGAGTTCCAGTGTCCGATCCGCATAGCCGTATTGTGCCTGTGCAACTGCCATGACACCGGTGGAAATCGTCATCGTTGCATCATGATACATTGCATTGAGATACATTCCGTATTCACCGATATATTCGTCGGTATGAAGTGTTTTCAGTGCTCGGTCAGCACATTGCTTTGGCGCAAGCCCAATCTCCATGGGCGTATTGATCACCCAATTACGATTAAGCAGCCATCCGCTTTCCCGATCACCCAAGTCTTTTTTCTCTTCAAATACCCGGTTCATATATGCGGAAACTTCCGCTTTCATATGATTTGGCGTTTTTTCCAGAATGGCATCTAATTTTGCACGCACAACATCGTAAGAAGTTACTGCATCACAATAAAGGCCCTGCTCTTCATTCCAGAAGACGTTTTGAAATGCTTCTGCAGCATTTGATGCCAGTTCGCCGTATTCACAGCTCAACTGAGTTTTGCCGAGCAGACTGCAAATTTTTGCAAAGCAATCGTATGCTTCACAGGTATATACCGCAGAATCAATCATCTCCATATTCAGCCCGGCAATTTCAATAATTCCATAGCCACCGGGAAAATAATCATGATCATCATCCTGCGTTTGCAGCCATTCAACTGACTTTTTCATATAGTCGAATGCACGCTCCAAAAAGGCCCGATCGCCTGTCCATTCGTAATACTTCCAGACCATCGTAACGAAATGTGCAGTTTCCTGTGTGTTTCCGGGATTTGAGCATGCACCGATCGTTGTAATTTCATGAACTATGCGGCCGTTGCCATTGTATTTTTCAGAATAATGAAGAATCAGTTCCAGGGTATCACGGCAAAGTTGAATATCTCCAAGTGCCAGCACCCCCTGTAAAGCGTAAAAGCTATCACAGCCAAACCACCAGGTATACTCAGGAATACCGGCAGCAATAGCTCTTCCGTAATCATCACTGTTGACAATCAGCCAGTCCGTATTATACTTGACCCAACGAAAAACTTCTTCCAATTGTGCATCTTTCGCTTGCAGCATACAACGACTGTCAATTTGCTCATAGCGCGCACGCTTTTTTGCAAGCCACGTTTCGCAATCCTTCAGCTGTTGATATTCTGCAACCGCATCTTCTACACTGTGACAGGAACCGGAAACAAAAAATCGTAGTGTAAAGGAATCTTCGCCCGGAACAACCTGACGAAATGTCATGCTGCCCGAAACCCCGTTTCCGCTGGTAATGTCACAGGCGAAAAAGTCACCGCTGCGAACCGATATCGGATCACCATCACACCCGAAAACCGTATGCCATTCATGGTCGCAGTCCTTTGCATGAAAAGCATGAATCTTATCCAGATATTCAATCTGGTCGGATGTACCATCTACAACTCCAATTTCTTCAGAAAACCACACCGGACGCAGATCTGTCCGGACAAGCAGTTCCAACTCAATTTCCCGCTCTTGAGTGCTGTGGTTTGTAAAGGCGTACTCTACAATCAGCCCATGAACTTCCTCCGGCGCATACTGAAATCGTCGGATTGTAAAGCTGGTATGGCCCAATCCCCCGGAATATTCCATCTGATTGGCATACGGATAATTTGTAAAAGAATCAGCAGAAATCCATGTATTTACATTATCGGCGGACAAATCGTGAAAACGTAGCCAGAAGCCATCTAACAGCTTAATGGGATGCATCCAGAGACCGCCCATTTCACGTTCCTGATGATGTCCGAAATCAGGAAAGCGCCCGTCCAAGGAGCCGATCAGCTTGATAAATTCGCTGGCGCAGACGTATCTGCGGCAGGTTGCATTAGTTGATTGCTGTATCATGATTTTATGGTTCCTTTCGGAAGAATCTTTGTGCTGCATTTTTTCAAAATCGATGCAGCACAATTTGATCGATTGATAAGGGGGTTAACCCTTTGTACCAGAGGAAATAGAAATGCCGTCAATAATATAATCCTGTGCAATAAAGAACAAAACAAGAATGGGCAACATCACCATTACAGTGGCCGCCATCAATAGATTCCAATGACTTGTATACATTCCCTTGAAAAATGAAAGACCGATCGAAAGCGTAAACTTGGTGCTGCTGGTCAAATAAATCAGCGGTCCCTGAAAATCGTTCCAGCACCCCATAAAGGTAAAGATTCCAACCGCAGTAATTGCCGGTTTACACATTGGCATGATGATATGCGAGAATGTTCTCCAAGAACTTGCACCGTCAATCTTGGCTGCTTCATCAAAATCCTTGGGGATTCCGCCCATAAACTGACGGATTAAAAAGATGTTAAATGCACCGCCGCCAAAAAATGCGGGTATAATCAGCGGCAACGGCGTATTCACCCAACCAAATGCACGGAACATGAGAAACTGAGGAATCATGGTAATCTGCCCCGGAAGCATCATGGTGGAAAGTAAAATCAAAAACCAAATACGCTTTCCTTTAAAATTAAATCGAGAGAATCCATAAGCAACCAGTGCCGAAGTCATTGTGGTACCAATCACATTCGGAATTACAATAATTAGCGTATTTCCTAAATACCGAAAGAAATCAATTGAAGTCAATGCTTTTGCATAATTGGAAATATCGGGACTTTGCGGGAAAAATAAACCGTTATACATTTCGCCGTCCGGTTTGAGTGACATACAAATGGTCCATACCAGTGGAATCAACACAATAATTGCACCAAGAAACAAAATGCACATTACAAAAACGCGACCAAAGGTCAGGCGGTCTTTCCTGTCTTCATAGGTTTTTCTCTTTTTTGAAGGCTTTATAACATTTTCAGCCATTGGAATCCCATCCTTCCCTATTAAAGTTTATCGTCATTCTGGTAATACACCCAAGCACTGGAGCTTTTTACAATCACCAGCGTAAAGACCAGAATAATTGCAAACATAACCCAAGCCATTGCCGAAGCGTATCCCATTTCATAATCTTTATATGCCTTGATATACAAGTACAGATTGTAGAACAGTGTCGAATTGAGCGGTCCGCCTTCTGTCATGACATACGCTTGTGTGAAATACTGAAACGAACCGATAATTGCCATAACCATATTAAAGAAAATCGTTGGTGAAATCATAGGCTATGTTATCTTAAAAAATCGTGCAAAGGTCTTGGCACCATCAATTTCTGCCGCTTCATAAATTTCCTGCCCAACGCTTTGCAGCCCGGAAAGATAAATAATCATGGTGTTTCCGATTCCCCATACCCCCATGATAATCAATGCATAAAGCGCAGTACTGGTATTGTTCAGCCAAGCGGGACCTTTCACTCCGAAAAGGCCAAGTGCCTGATTGAGAATTCCGCTTTCACCAAAAATCTGTGCCCAAATCATCGAACTCGCAATAACCGGAATAATAGACGGCAAAAAATAAATTAAACGAAACGCTTTCATAAAACGAATCCGGGTATTCAATAACAACGCGGTAACCAATGCAGTAATTTGATAAAAAGGAATTGAAATCAGACAAAACTTAAACGTAACTTCAAGAGATTTCTTAAACTTTGGATCAGCAAATAATTTTGCAAAGTTTTTGAAACCAACAAATTCAATCGTCTCCAGACCGGTTACAATATCCCAGTTACAAAGAGAAAGAATTGCAGAAAAGATCATCGGGATGAGGGTAAAAATAAAAAAACCAAGAATCCACGGCATGACAAATGCATATCCTTGGCGATTCTCATGCCGGGCAGCGCCAGAAACTTTCATTTTAGTTCTCATTGTATCACCACACCTTTCAATTCAGCTGCTTGAAAGATCATTCTTTTCAAATCAAGTTAAAATATCAAAAATTCAATTGGAACTTATACGAAAAAAAGGGCGATGAGCGAAGATTTCTTTGCCCATCGCCCCAAAGCTGTGCTATTTTCTGAGGGATATCATGGATTTTGTGAATTAGAAGATTACTCGACAAGTGCACTGTTGATTTCGGTGATAGCCTCATTCAACACGTCTTTTGTAGTACCGTCTTTATAGATGATGCGTTCCAGAGCTTCGCCATACTTGGCAACAATCGTATTACCTGCAGCAAAACGCAGTCCGAGCGGCTGAACCGAATAGTCAATCTGGTTAAGCAGCGCCTGATTGTTTTCTCCGATCGTACCTTTCAGGCTTTCGAGTTCTGTGCTGATGGTCGGCAGGCAAGCTTCATTTTCTACACGAAGTTTGGTTGCTTCCTCGCCGGTGAGGAGCTTCAGCACTTCCCAGGCAGCTTCTTTGTTTTTGCAGCGAGTACCAATGGAATAACCGGATGCGCAAAGATAGGAAGCGTGGGTGCCGGGAACCAGTGCTGTTCCATAATTAATTCCAGCGTCCTTGAAGCTGGAAAGAGCCCAGCCGCCATTGATATTCATTGCCAGTTTGCCCTGAACCATCATTGCGCCAGCATCGCCAAAGGTATCAAGATCAGAGGCAGCAGGAGAAATTTTCTGATCGATCAGACCAAAGTATTTATCCAGAGCAGCCACAACCGCATCGCTGTTGAGATAGTCTTCGTATTTTCCGCTCTCATCTGTAATCGGAGCGCCAACAGACTCAAGGTATGTCAAAGAAGCATACTCCCACTTCTGTGAATTGAAACCGAACACACCATTTGCCGGATCTGCAATTTTTTCAGCAGCTGCAAACAAATCATCCCAGGTCCAATTATCGGTGGGATAAGAAACACCCTTTGCGTCAAAGAGGTCTTTGTTGTACCACAGGCAAATCGGGTTGTAATCCTTGACAATATAATGTTGCTCTCCGTTAATTTTGCCCATATTGTAAATGGACTCATCCATCGGATTTTTCCATTCCTTGTCAGCTGCAATCACGTCATTCAAAGAAGCCGAAAGAGATTTGTCAACCCACTTGTAAAAGTCACCTTCACCCGAGAGGAAGATATCATATCCCTCGCCAGAGGAGAAAGAAGTAGTCAAGCGATCTCCATAACCATCGCCTGGAACCACATCAAGCTTAACTTCGATATTTTTGTCATTGGTTTTGTTGAACTCGTTAATCAGCGTTTGTTCAACATCGTTCTCACTCAATTCGCCCCATTTGGTAACAGTGATTACGGTTTTTTCGCCTTTTGCAACAGAACCGGTAGATTCAGCCGTTGAATCCGTTCCACTGCTGGTGGAGTTCTGGTTGCATCCCGCAAAAATAGCAGTTGCCATGAATGCTGCCAGCACGAGACTTAAAATTCTCTTTTTCATGTTTTGTCCTCCTGATTTGTAATTTAATATATATTTCCAAAGCATTTTCTTTATTGTCCTCTCAAAATAAAGCCTTTTTAGTTTACCCAAAATTGGCCATTCATAAGAACACAACTACGAAAACGTTTTTGGCAAGATAAGAGTGGGATCTCACAATTGTCCCATGGAGCATCTAAACCTCTTTATAAAAACATTAAATATTATCTACAAAATTAATTTGAAAATTTTAACAAAAACGTTTTTGTGGTTCTCAAAAAGATACGGCATCTTCTGCCGTAATTCTTTCTTGATTTCACTGTGTACCAGCCAGTGTGCGTACACTTTCCCTCTGCAAAAAGCAGTATGGAACATAGATGCGTCTTGTTTTGCAATTATGTTTCATCAGTTTCTGCAGCAAGGCAGCCGATTCATAGCCGATTTTCGACATATCCTGTTCAATCGTTGTAATCGGGGGATGCGTATATGCTGTCAGCGCAAGACCATCAAAACCTGTTACCGAAAAATCGTCCGGCACCGAATAACCGCATTCGCGGATTGCGCGGCAAACGCCTAATGCCATAATATCACTGAAACACATGAAGGCAGTACACTCACTTTTACCCTTTTCGACAAGATATTGCATCGTCTTTGCATAGGCGATCTCTTCGCTAAAATCACAATCCATGACGGAATCGCGTTCTAAAGTAACTCCAAATTCCTGGAAAGCCTCGTATGCTCCGGCAATACGTTCCAATGAGACCTGTGCATTCTTTTTTCCACCGATAATCATGATTTTGCGATGATTGTTTTTCCAAAGATATTGAACAACCTCTTTGCTCGCTTCAAAATTGTCAATGGAAACACAGCCGTAGTTCTTACTATCGATAAATGTGTCAATTACAACACAGGGAAACTCTGAATCCACCAATTCATGAAAATATGGATCATTCAATGTAATACCGCTCAAAATTGCTCCTGCAATATTATGTTCTGTGCAAAAAGTTGCATAAGATTTGCTTTGCTGATTTTTTGAATCGGTTGCATAGACAGAAACTTCAATTCCATGCGACATGGAATATTGAAAAACCCCTTGCAAAACACGATAAATTTGATTATCTCGCTTATCGCCTTCCAACAAGCCAGACACGATTAATCCTATGCTGGTGGAATTCTTAGAAGATAAACTTCTTGCGATTACATTCGGTGTATACCCAAGCTCTTTAGCTGCAGCGAAAATTTTGAGCTTTGTTTCCGGACTAATATCTGCGTAGCCATTAAAAGCTCTTGATACCGTACCATTTGCTACACCTGCCAGCTTTGCAACATCTCTAATTGTTGGTGTCATCGTTGCAATGCTCCCTTATGTCAGAATCTAATAACGTTTTTAGATTTGTTTAAAATTTGAATTCTTTTCGCTTTTGCATGTAACCTTAAAAAATCAGAAATTCAATCTCCGAAAACGTTTTTGTTTGTGATTATAGAATACCACCGCATTTATACAAAGTCAATAGTTTTTTTTAAAACAAAATCATTTGTTTTTACCCGATTAAAAGAATGCCTTTTCAACATAAAACAAATTTAGCACAATTATGGAT
>CAKXIK010000041.1:0-328 GCA_934875675.1 uncultured bacterium | reverse complement strand
ACGTTGAAAAAGAAACATTGCCCAAAACCATTTCAACAGCTTTGGGCAATAATAACAAAATTCAATATTTCTTTTTAGAAGCAGATGCATCCGGTTTTTTCTTTTTGAAATAAAACAGCTCCATAAATGAAAACCTATGATACCCAAGAATGAACGCTCCCCATGTGACCAGAGGAACCAACAGCCAGTAAGCACCTGTAATCAGGATGTTCCACACAGAAATATTCGAAAGTGCTGCGTTCGGATCCATCCAAACATTGACGTAACCAATTGCATACATATTAATGATTCGATAAATCCACTCCCAATCGGCAGAAGTAAAATGTGT
>CAKXIK010000040.1 GCA_934875675.1 uncultured bacterium | reverse complement strand
ATCTCGATTGCATCTATGCCCTGCGCTAATGTGTACCTTTATCTTTCAGAGTGTTCAGTTTGTTATTGCAATTTTCACTTAAAAAATAATTCGATTGATAGTGAAACAGCCGCCCGGCAAAGGTTTTCTTCAAGCCTTTGCCGGGCGGCTGTTTGTTACGTGATTAGTTTTTGAGATTTTTCGCAGCATTTCCGCAAGAATAACGCAAATAATCGGCGTTGCAAAAAGATATACTAAAACCAGGAGCTTGTAAATTCATTTGATATCCAGCAAAAAGTTTGACTGCAAAACACCATAAAATATAAGCGCGCCAAAAAACAGCAGAACAACCAAAACAATAAACAGATTGGAGTACTTCTTTAAATTGATAAACATTCATATCTCTCCCCTATGTCTATTCTGTTGCATCACAGGACGCTGTGATATCCGTAATTTTCATATAGATAAGTTTATTTTTTCAACTTGAGATGGCAAATCCTGTTTCAAAAAACACCTGCAGGAAATCTTTCGAATCCCTGCAGGTGTAAAACAGATTATTGAGAAAAAGTTTTACCGAATCAGTCCGCTTCGGCAATCTGAGCAGTGTAAAGCTTATAGTAATCGCCCTTTTTTGCCATCAGCTCGTCGTGCGTTCCATATTCTGTAATGGTCTGATTGGACACATACATAATCTTATCGCAATCGCGGATGGTGGAAAGCCGGTGCGCAATAATAAAGCTGGTGCGCCCTTTGAGCAGATGAGCAATTCCCTCCTGCACATATTGCTCGGTTTTGGTATCAATTGCAGACGTCGCCTCATCGAGTATCAGAATCTTCGGTGCGGAAATGATCGTGCGGGCAAAGGCGAGAAGCTGTTTTTGTCCCTGGGAAAGCCGTCCGCCGCGCTCCTTGACCTCCGTGTCATAGCCTTCCTTCATGTCGTTGATGAACTCGTCTGCATGAACCACATGACATGCCGATTCAATTTCAGGCAGCGTTGCATCCAGACGGCCATAGCGAACGTTATCGGCAATGGTACCGGAAAAAATAAAGCTGTCCTGAAGCATAATGCCCATCTGACTGCGCAGCGACTGCATGGTAACCTTGGAAACGTCAAATCCATCCACCAGCACCGCACCGCCCTGCACATCATAAAACCGGGAGATCAGGTTGACGATGGTGCTCTTTCCCGCTCCTGTGGGTCCCACAAGAGCAACGCTCTGCCCGGGTTCAATTTTGAAGCTGAGATTTTTCAAAATCTCCTTGCCCGGTTCATAGCCAAACGTCACGTCCCGGAACTCCACCTCACCACGAATTTCCGGCAGGACTTCTGCGTCGGGAGCATCATCAATAACAACTGGTTCGTCCATTGTTTCAAAAATACGTTCCAGATAAGCGATGGTGTTCATGAAGTTGTTGTAGATGTTTGCAAGGCTGGCAATCGGCTGCCAGAATCGGCTGGAATAGTTGCTCATTGCATACAGGGTACCAAACGAGATTGCGGGCTGACAGACAAGCACGCCCACCACATAAAGCAGGCTGGTAACGATCTGCGAGATGTTGTCCACGCTGACCCACATCAGATTTGAAATATAGACCGCCTTCATCCATGACTTGCGCGCATTTTTGGCAAGACGCTCAAAGATGGTGTAGTTCACGTCCTCACGCGTAAAAATCTGCGTAACACGCATACCGTTGATGCTTTCCTGCAGATAGGCATTCAGGTTGGAATTCTTGTTGGAAACCTGCTGCCACGCCTTTCGCTGCGCCGGTTTGATGGAAAAGAACACCGCTGCAAGCACCGGTAAACCCGCCAGAATCACCAGACCAAGCGTCAGGTGTGTTGCCAGCATAAACACCGTAATAAACAGCAGGTTGAAGATTTCCAGAATAAAATTGATAATACCATTGGAAAGCATATCCGAAACATTGTTCACGTACTGCACCACGCGAACAAGAATTTTGCCGTGCGGGCGATCGTCATAATAAGAAAACGGCAGTTTCTGCAAATGTGTAAATAAGTCGATGCGGATATCGTAAATAATTTCCTGACCGACACGTGCCATCATCTCGGAGCGTTTTTTCACCAGAAGAATATTGACCACAATACACGCGGCAAGCGCCAGGCAAAGCAGAATCAGCTGCGTCACATTCTTTGCCGGAATGGAAACATCCAGCGCGTACTGAACGATCAGCGGTGTCAGCAGAGAGAACAACACACCGACCGCACTGAGAATCAGCGCGATAATCATGGTGCGTGCATGCTTTTTGACGTACTTGAGGCTGCGTCGGAAATGCCCGAAATTAAACGGGGTCTCCAGTGTTTCATCAATATCGTATTTATTGCGTGCCATCAGGCATCCACCCCCTTCTGCATACCCTGCTGAATGCGGTAGATTTCATAATAATAGCCGCGTTTTGCAAGCAGCTCCTCATGCGTTCCCTGTTCCGCAATTTTGCCGTCATGCAGAATTAAAATCTGATCGGCATGGCGTACCGAGGAAATTCGCTGTGCTATGATAAATTTGGTACAGACAAACGGCAGCGTTGCAAGCTGCTGCTGGATGTATTTTTCAGTTTCCATATCCACCGCGGAAGTGGTATCATCCAAAATCAGAATGGATGGTTTGAGCGCAAGCGCACGCGCAAGCGCAATCCGCTGCTTTTGTCCGCCGGAAAGCCCCATGCCGCGTTCACCGATGATCGTTTCGTAGCCGTCCGGCATTTTTTCAATAAATTCTGCTGCAGCGGCACGACGCGCAAAATCATGTACCTCTTCTTCCGGCATATCAGGATCTCCGTAAGCAATATTGCCGTCGATGGTATCGGAGAACAGGAACACGTCCTGTGTTGCCATACCAATATTCGAACGCAGCGTATTCAAATCCCATTTGCGCACATCTACGCCATCAACCAGCACGGCACCGCCTTTGACATCGTAAAAACGCGAGATCAGAT
This sequence comes from uncultured bacterium, assembly GCA_934875675.1. GTDB lineage: Bacteria > Bacillota > Clostridia > Oscillospirales > Acutalibacteraceae > CAKXIK01. The sequence goes on along the minus strand of CAKXIK010000040.1, from coordinate 22,741 downwards.
TTGTAATAGTCGTTTTTCCGGTTCCCGTTTCACCCATAATGGCAACGGTCTCTCCCGGCTTGGCGACAAAACTGACATTTTCCATCACTGTCACCTTGCCAAAGCGGAAGGTAACATCGCGAAATTCCACCTTGCCCTGCATTCGTTTTCCCTCCGGCACCGTTTCCGCCTTTTCGGGATTGCGAATCGAGGAACGATAATTCTGAATGGAAATCAGTCGGTCAGAGGAAGCCACAAAGCGCTGAAAGTCGTTGAGCAGCGCGCCCAGCTCCCGAAGCGGATCAGAAATTGCCCAGATCATGGAGTTGCACGCCCAAAACTGACCCGCACTCATTTCCCCTCTCATCATCAGCAGTCCGCCCGCAAGCAAACTGGTCACCGTCATGGACTGCGAAAGGCTCTCCACATAGGGATACACCTTGAGCCATGCATTGACGGCGGTCAGGTTCTGGCTGACATAATCGCTGTTTTTGCTGCAGAACTGACTGATTTCGAACGATTCATTTGCAAACGCTTTGACAACCTTATTACCATCAATATTTTCCTGCGCATTGGTGCTGAGCCGGGAAAGCTTTTCACGCAGTTCGATATAAATCGGCCGCACTTTTTTAGAATAGTTGCGCAGAATCATCACAATAAACGGCGCAACAACCAGCAGCGCAAGCGTATACTTCCAGCTGATGGTGAAAAAGTAGATAATCGTGACCAAAAACAGGATTGGTCCGCGGATCATCTGCCTCCAAACATATGAAATGTTGTGCCGCACCATATCCACATCGCTGGTCAGCGCAGTCATCAGGTCGCCGGTGCGGTAATTGTCGTAAAACTTCATATCCTTTCTTTGCAGGCTGCGATAAAACCGGGTGCGAAGGTTGAATACAACGCCCTGGCTTGCATAATCGCACAGAACAATCATGAAGTAGCCGATGATGCACCGCACAAATGTGACAATGCACATAATCAGCACCAACGGAACAATCAGTTCCGTTTCGCCGCCCTCCAAACCGCGGTCAATCAAAACCGATGAAATCTGCGGATTGATGAGCTGTGTTGCGGGAAAAACAATTGCAAAAAAATACCCAAGATACAGCTGCCATTTGTGACCGGTCATGTTTGCCCAGACCCATTTGATTCGTTGCATGAGGGAAAATCACCTCTTCCGTTGACATCGCCGTTTCATCCGGCAACGTCCCTCTCGTCTTTCTTCTTTCTGTGTATTTGTGGTTGCAGCCAAACGCCGCAGGCTTCTACACCGGACGCGCCTCCCTTCGCCATCTGAAATACACAGAGGATACCACACTCTTCCTTTGTTTTCAATGCTTTTACGGCAAGTTTTTTCAGCATTTTTAAATCATTTGTATTTTATAGAAAACCTTCGTTTTTTTGCCCTCTCTCCCACCAAAAAAACAGCTGTTTTTCAGTTAGAAAGACAACAAAAAAACTCCTCCTGCAAAATTGCAAGGGAGGAGTCCTTGGCACACATCCGTATTGGTGTGCCTAAAACTTATTCGTCCTCATCGTCCTCGTCATCAGACTCCTGGACAATCGGCGTTTTTTCAATCAAAATTTCGGAAATGCGGCGATCTTCCACTTCTTCCACCGTAAATGTAATATTTTCAAATGTTACAACGGGATGCTCCCCCGGCTGCGGGATGCGGCCGAGCTGCTCCATCAGGAAGCCGGCAATCGTATCATAATCGCCTTCCGGAAGAGAAACCCCAACCAAATCTGAGATCTCATCCAGCGCGGTGGCACCGTCCACTGTAAAGGAGTTTTCGCTCAGCTGCGAAATTTCTTCCTCTTCATTATCATATTCATCCTGAATATTGCCGACAATCGCCTCGAGCAGATCTTCCATTGTAATAATACCGCTCGTGCCGCCGTATTCATCGCATACAACCGCCATCTGAAGGCGTTTTGCGGTCAGTTCGGTGAACAGTTCGCTGCATTTTTTGCTTTCCGGCACAAAATATGCCGGACGCATAATATCCGTGAGAGCTACCTGTTCGGCATTGTGGTTCCCAACGTATCGCAGTAAATCCTTCACATAAAGGATTCCCCGGATATCATCAAAATCCTCATGATACACCGGAATACGGGAATACCCCTCCTCCAATGCAGTTTTGACCACATCAGAAACCGTGTCGGTATCCTCCGCCGCGGTCATCTCTGTTCGATGTGTCATCAGCTCGCTGACGGTTCTGTCATCAAAATCAAAAATATTGGAGATCATGTCCTTGGTGGTTTCCTCAAAGACACCCTTTTCCTCACCAGCATCCACCATCATCAGGATTTCTTCCTCTGTTACCGTCTCCTCTCCGGCATTGGGGTCAAACCCGAACATCCGGGTCACCAAATTGGTGGAAACAGAAAGAAACCAGATAAACGGCTTGAAAACCGTCGCCACAAAACGCAGGATGCCAACCGCTTTAAACGAAAGCTGTTCTGCACGCTGCATGGCAATTTTTTTCGGCACCAATTCGCCGAGCACCAAAGAAAAATACGACAAAATCAAGGTTACCAGCACGGTTGCAATCGTCTGCACCGTTCCCGCAGAAAAAGGCAAGCCCGAAAGCGCGCGTGCAAGCGGTTCGGAAAAGCTCTGGGCGGCAGATGCAGAGGATAAAAATCCGGCGAGCGTGACACCCACCTGAATCGTTGCCAGAAAGTTGCTCGTGTTTTTGGTCAGCTTGAGCAATTTTTTGGCGGGCTTGTGACCCTCCTCAGCCATCTTTTTGATTTTTGTGTCGTTGAGAGAAATGATCGCAATTTCAGATGCTGCAAAAAATGCATTAAGCAAAATCAAAACGAGCAAAACAAGAATTTGCATCAGCACATTGGAACCGTTTGTTTCAGTTCCTGCGGTCATTGGTATGGATGCTCCTCTGAGGAGCGCAAGCAAAGGGGCGCCGTCCGGTTCAGGCGACATGGAAAGTGGTCTCCTTTCAATTTTCGAAAATTATGCGGCATTGATTTCGCAAGGGTTTATGACAAAACCACCTTGCGCAATTACCACATGATACATTATTTTATATATGATAAAGGAAAGATTCAAACTTGTCAAACCGAGCAACCCCACGTTGCACGCGGACACACCCTCTGCGATGGCGTTTTGCGCCGAAAATTTCGGTCAGGAGCCAATTTGAGGGCAAAATCAGTCTATTTTGCCCGTTTTTCGGTTTTGAATTCTATTTGCCAAAATTTTTTACATATTTATTGTAATATTTTTTTGTTTTGTTTCACGTTTTGTTTACAGAATGTTCTTTACAGCCGCCGGGAAAGATGATAAAATTACAGTTGGCGTGCAATGCGCAGTTTTTTGCTGCCCGAATGCACGAAGTTGAATTGTGATCCTAATTAAAGGAGGACTATAGTCATCATGGCAAGAAAAATGAAAACCATGGACGGCAATAACGCTGCGGCATATGTATCCTATGCGTTCACCGAAGTGGCGGGCATTTACCCGATCACCCCGTCCAGCCCGATGGCGGACTACGTTGATCAGTGGTCTGCTGCGGGACAGAAAAACATCTTCGGCACAACCGTTAAGGTTGCCGAAATGCAATCCGAGGCAGGTGCCTCCGGTACGGTGCATGGCTCCCTGGCAGCCGGCGCGCTGACCACCACCTACACCGCTTCGCAGGGTCTGCTGCTGATGATCCCGAATATGTACAAAATCGCCGGTGAGCTGCTGCCTTGCGTGTTCCATGTTTCCGCACGCTGCGTCGCTTCTCATGCGCTGAATATTTTCGGTGACCATTCCGACGTTTACGCCTGCCGTCAGACCGGCTTTGCAATGCTGGCCGAGACAAACCCGCAGGAAGTAATGGACTTGGCTCCGGTTGCTCATCTGGCTGCTATCGAAGGCCGCGTTCCGTTCATCAACTTCTTCGACGGCTTCCGTACCTCCCACGAAATCCAGAAGATTTCCATCTGGGATTATGACGATCTTGCCGAAATGTGCGACATGGACGCTGTGGATGCATTCCGCAAGCGCGCTCTGAATCCGGAGCATCCTGTGATGCGCGGTTCCCACGAAAACGGCGATATCTTCTTCCAGCACCGCGAAGCCTGCAACTCTTACTACGAAGCCATCCCCGGCATTGTGGAAGATTATATGGGCAAGGTTAACGCAAAGCTGGGCACCGATTATCAGCTCTTCAACTACTACGGCGCACCGGATGCCGATCGCGTGATTATCGCAATGGGATCCATCTGCGACGTTGCAGAAGAAGTAATCGATTACCTGACCGCCAAGGGTGAAAAAGTTGGTCTGGTCAAGGTTCGCCTGTATCGTCCGTTCTCGGCTGAAAAGCTTGTCGCTGCCATCCCGGCAACCGCCAAGAAGATCGCTGTTCTGGACCGCACCAAGGAGCCGGGCGCTATCGGCGAACCGCTCTTCATGGATGTTGTTGCTTCCCTTGCTGCAACCGGCAAGTGCAACGCACAGGTAATCGGCGGCCGCTATGGCCTCGGTTCCAAGGACACGCCGCCTGCCAGCATCTTTGCTGTGTATGACGAGCTTGCTAAGGACGAGCCCAAATCCCGCTTTACCCTCGGCATCAACGATGACGTGACACACCTCTCTCTGGAAGAGAAGGCAGCTCCGAATACCGCTGCCGAAGGCACCATCGAATGCAAATTCTGGGGTCTGGGCGGCGACGGAACCGTTGGCGCCAACAAGAACTCCATCAAGATCATCGGCGACCACACCGATAAGTACGTGCAGGCATACTTCCAGTATGACTCCAAAAAGACCGGCGGTATCACCATTTCGCATCTGCGCTTTGGCGACAAGCCGATCAAGAGCCCGTATTATATCAATAAAGCTGACTTTGTTGCCTGCCACAACCCGTCCTATGTCATCAAGGGCTATAAGATGGTCAATGACGTAAAGCCGGGCGGCGTGTTCCTGATCAACTGCCAGTGGAGCGCAGAAGAGCTTAACCAGCATATGCCGGCGGAAGCAAAGCGCTTTATTGCCAAGAACAACATTCAGCTCTACACCGTTAACGCAATTGACCTTGCTGCACAAATCGGCATGGGCAAGCGCACCAACACCATTCTCCAGTCCGCATTCTTTGCTCTGGCAAAGGTCATGCCGATTGAGAAGGCTGTTGAATATATGAAGGCTGCTGCCACCAAGTCCTACCTCAAAAAGGGTCAGGATGTTGTTGACATGAACCATAAGGCTATCGACGCCGGTGTTTCCGCTTTCGTGAAAATCGACGTTCCTGCCGACTGGGCAAATGCAACCGATACCGCTGCCGCTGCTACCGAAAACGGTCCTGCCAAGCTGATTAAGATGGTTGATTCCATCATGACGCCGGTCGGAAAAATGGACGGCGATTCGCTGCCGGTTTCCGCTTTCGTCGATCATGTGGACGGCACCTTTGAGCAGGGCGCTTCTGCTTATGAAAAACGCGGTGTTGCTGTTATGGTTCCGACCTGGAATCAGGACACCTGCGCAAAGTGCAACAAGTGCTCCTTTGTCTGCCCGCACGCAACCATCCGTCCGTTCGCTCTGAGCGAGGAAGAGGTTGCTGCTGCTCCGGCAAACATGAAGAAGGCTCCGAAGCCGGTTGTGAAAACCAATTACACCTTTACGCTCGCCATCTCCCCGATGGACTGCATGGGCTGCGGCGTCTGCGTTGGCGTCTGCCCGACCAAGTCCCTCAAGATGGTTCCGCGTGAGGCTCAGGAAGACCAGCAGGCTGTGTTTGATTACTGCGTGGAGAAGGTTTCCGAAAAGCCGGAAACACTCGGTCAGACCGTTATCTCCAGCCAGTTCAAGAAGCCGCTGCTTGAGTTCTCCGGCTCCTGCGCAGGCTGCGCCGAAACTTCTTATGCCCGCCTGATCACTCAGCTGTTCGGCGATCGCATGTATATCTCCAACGCAACCGGATGCTCCTCCATCTGGGGCGGCCCGGCTGCAACCTCTCCGTACACCATCGACAAGAAGGGTCACGGCCCGGCTTGGGCGAACTCCCTCTTTGAGGATAATGCTGAGCATGGCTACGGCATGATGCTCGGTCAGCGCGCCGTTCGTGCTCGCCTGACAGAGGATGTCAAAGCTCTGATCGCAATCGACTGGACGACTGCTGAAATCAAGGATGCAGCCCAGAAATGGCTCGACACCATGAACGACGGCAAAGCAAACGGTGCTGCTACCGAAGCTTTGGTTGCTGCTCTGGAAGACGGCGTAGAACCCGGCTGCGACTGCGATGCCTGCAAGCTCGCAAACAAAATCCTCAACGATAAAGAATACCTCTCCAAGAAATCCGTCTGGATCTTCGGCGGCGACGGATGGGCTTATGATATCGGCTTCGGCGGCGTGGATCATGTTCTTGCTTCCGGCGAAGATGTGAACATCATGGTCTTTGATACCGAAGTTTACTCCAACACCGGCGGACAGGCTTCCAAGGCTTCTCAGATCGGCCAGGTTGCACAGTTTGCTGCAGCCGGTAAAGCCATCGCAAAGAAGAGCCTTGCTGAAATCGCAATGTCCTATGGCTATGTCTATGTTGCTCAGATCGCAATGGGCGCTGACATGAACCAGACCATCAAGGCAATTGCGGAAGCAGAAGCTTATCCGGGCCCGTCCCTGATCATCGGCTATGCTCCGTGCGAGATGCACAGCATCAAGGGCGGCATGGTCAACTGCCAGAGCGAAATGAAGAAGGCCGTGGATTGCGGCTACTGGAACATGTTCCGCTTCAACCCGGCTCTTAAGGCAGAAGGCAAGAACCCCTTCACCATCGACAGCAAGCAGGGTACTGCAAGCTATCGTGACTTCATCATGGGCGAAGCCCGTTACTCCTCTCTGACTCGCTCCTTCCCCGAAAGAGCCGAAGAGCTCTTCTCCGAAGCGGAGCAGAACTCGGTTGCCCGCTATGATCACCTGCTCCGTCTGCAGGCGCTCTATGCTCCGGCTGAGAAGAAAGACTAATATTTTTTGCAGCTGAGCTTTCAGTTTGCACCGGGCGCCGCTTTGAAAAGAGCGGCGCTCTTTTTTGCGCTTGTTTTCAAATATATTCACATTTTTCGGGTTCATTTCGGGAATAGAATATGGTATACTCAAAATAGCAAGTTGCACGATATTCTGAGAAAGGAGAAATATGCATTGAGTCTGATACAGTCACACAATATAACCATTACCGAAACAAGAGATCATGTTTTCATCAAGCTAATACCTATGACAGATAAACACTTGCCTTTATTATACGAATGGAATACACGGGCAGAAATCTTGTATTGGTGTGAAGGTGATGATGTCGTAACCAATACAAGTGAGGATGTAAACGAAATATACGGTTTCGTCTCACAAAGCGCATATATGTTTATGATTTGTGTTGATGGAGTGTTGATTGGTGAGTGCTGGATTCAGGACATGAATCTTGCGACCCTGAAAGAAAAGCATGCCGGTAAAAATATAAAGAGAATTGATATGACAATTTTTGAGAAAGATTTTTTGGAAAAGGGCATTGGCAGTATTGTAAATCAAATGCTCCTAAGATTTGGATTTTTTCAGTGGAACGCGGATATGATATATGCCATTACAGAAGATTATAATGTGCGGGCACAAAAATGTTTGAAAAAAAGCGGATTTGTTTTTGACTGTCAGTTAGAACATCCCGCCACCTTCAAAGGAAAATCAGAGTATTGTTACTATATTTCCAAAGAAGACTTTTAACTTGATGAGTTTGGAAAGGAATGATAGTCGATTTGAAAAAAGAGCCGATCAAGCTTTCTCCGGCATTTAAAGATTACCTGTGGGGCGGCACACGCCTGAAAACAGAATTCGGCATGAAAAGCGAGCTCGACAAGGTTGCCGAGGCATGGGAGCTTTCGTGCCATCCGGATGGGCCTTCCATCGTGGCAAGCGGCGAATGTGCCGGCATGACGCTTGCCGATTATCTTCAAAAGGCTGGAAAATCGGCACTGGGAACGCATTGCGAGGCGCTCGACAGCTTTCCGGTACTGATTAAATTAATTGATGCCGCCAACAAACTTTCCGTTCAGGTTCACCCAGACGATGAATATGCCAAACGGGTGGAGCATGAAAACGGCAAAACCGAAATGTGGTATGTGATGGACTGTACCCCCGGTGCAACATTGATTTACGGCTTTCAGCACCAGATTACAAAAGAAGAATTTCGCCGCCGGATCGAGGACAACACCCTCACAGAGGTGGTGAACACGGTTCCGGTGCACAAGGGCGACGTATTCTTCATCGAAGCGGGAACGCTGCACGCGATTGGTGATGGCATCCTGATTGCTGAAATTCAGCAAAACTCTAACAGCACCTACCGCGTCTCGGACTATGGCAGGCTTGGTGCGGACGGAAAGCCGCGCCCGCTGCACATTGAAAAGGCACTCGACGTGACAAGGCTTGCCCCTTCGGGGAATGCCGACCGGCGGGAAGCTCCGGTGGAACACGAAGGCTGTACCACAACGGTGCTTGCCCGATGCGACCGATTTACGGTAACGGCAATTGACCTGCGCTGTGAAGCATACTTTACTGCCGACGAATCAAGCTTCCACGCGCTGCTTTGCACCGATGGCGACGCAGAACTGCGTTGCGGCAGCACCCGCCTGCAGCTTGTCCGCGGCGAATGTGCATTTCTTCCCGCAGGTTGCGGAGACTATTCTCTCTGCGGCACCGGTCGTATTCTTTGCACTACGATTTAACCTATCTATAATTTGATTTGCAGAAAGGATCTTGATTCATAATGAATACTGCGATTACATTGGAAAACATAGCCGCCATGAAACAAAAATTTACCTCCCAACCAATCAGTCGCATTGCAAGAAATGCGGCTACACAGAACGGTGTCAATTCCGCTGCCCGCAATCCGGAAACTCTGCGCAGCGCACTGCACGAATTCTCCATTCAACTCGATCAGGGTAACATCACCAACCAGAAAAAGAGCGGTCGTTGCTGGATGTTCGCCGCGCTGAACTGCCTCCGCTTTCCGATGATACAGCAACTGAAGCTGGATGAATTTGAACTTTCACAAAGTTACACTCTTTTTTATGACAAACTTGAAAAGTCCAATTATTTTCTGGAGAATATTTTAAAAACACTGGATGAACCGACAGACAGCCGTCTGGTTTCCTATTTGCTTGCCTCTCCGGTACAGGATGGCGGTCAATGGGATATGCTGCGCAATCTGGTCAAAAAATACGGGCTTGTGCCAAAGTCCGCAATGCCCGAAACGTCCGTATCTTCCAATACCGCAGACCTCAATTTTTATCTGACAACCAAGCTGCGCGAATTTGCCTGCAAACTGCGTGCCGAATATAAAAACGGCATGTTGGAAAGCAACCTGCGCGCACAAAAAGATGCAATGCTGCAAACCGTATATAATATGTTATGTATTTGCCTTGGTTGCCCGCCCGAAACCTTTGACCTGGAGCTTCGCAGCAAGGACAATGAATTTATTTGCGACCGAAACCTGACTCCGCAAAGTTTTTATGATAAATATGTAGGCATTGATCTGGATGATTATGTGAGTGTTATAAACGCGCCTACTGAGAACAAGCCGCTTCACCGCAGCTTCACTGTTAAATTTTTGGGAAACGTGGAAGAAGGAAAAGCGATTCGTTATGTCAACCTTCCCTGTGAATCTCTCAAACGTGCTGCAATTGCACAAATGAAGGATGGTTCTCCCGTCTGGTTTGGCTGCGATGTGGGCAAATGTTCCGTGCGCGATGAAGGTATTCTCGATTTGACTGCTTATGAACCGGAGTTGCTTTTTGGAACCGATTTTTCTATGACTAAAAGCGAACGACTGGATTACGGTCAAAGTCTGCTGACACATGCCATGGTATTTCAGGGCGTCAATCTGGACGAGAACGGAAAACCGAATCGCTGGCGCGTGGAAAACAGCTGGGGCAAGGATACCGGTCACGATGGATATCTTGTCATGAGTGATGCATGGTTTGACGAATATTTGTATCAGGTGGTCGTAAACAAAAAATATCTGACTTCCGAAGAACTCGCGGAGTATGATTCTCAGCCAATTGCACTGGATCCGTGGGATCCGATGGGTTCTCTTGCGCGCTGATCCGACGCAATTTTTCTTGCAAAAATATTGCGTTTTACTTTTCTTCATGATAGACTAAAAACTAACTGGTTGCATTGCGGCTCTTTTCGTGTGCAGCCGAACGCTCTGTTTACCGGGTTTTGCGGCAGCAGGCGTTCCGAATGAAAACGGCACCATGCGAAAGAAAGGAATTTTTCCGGATGGCAAAAAAGATCAAGATTATTTCCGACAGCACCAGTGATATCCCGAGGGAATTGCTCGAACAGCATCAGATTGAAATCGTTCCGCTGATTATTTCCCTTGGTGATGAATCGTTTCAGGACGGAATCACCGTTTTCCCGGATGATCTTTATCATTATTACCAGAACACACACCGTTTGCCCAAAACTTCGGCACCCTCGCCTGCTGCATTCGCAGACCGGTTTCGCTATTGGACAGATTGGGGTTATGCCGTAATTTGCTTCACCATCAGCTCTGAATTTTCTGCTTCCTATCCCAATGCTCGACTTGCCGCACAGGATTACCCGGATGTATTTGTCATCGATTCCCGCAATCTGACGACCGGCATCGGGCTTTTGGTACTGCAAGCCGCCGAGCTTGCCGAAAAAGGAATTGCTGCCGCTGATATTTTTGATGAAATTCAGGCGATGCGGGAAAAGATTCGTGCCAGCTTTATCATTGACACCCTGCAGTATTTATGGAAGGGCGGCCGCTGCTCCGGTGTTGCAGCGCTCGGAGCTAATTTACTCCACCTTCGTCCTTGCATCGAAGTGGAAAACGGCAAAATGATTGTCACAAAAAAATACCGCGGCACACTTCCCGTCTGCGTAGAACATTATCTGGACGACAAGCTTGCAGGGCGAACGGATATTGACCTGCACCGTGCATTTTTAACTCATTCCGGCATGACGGACGAATCAATGATTAAAATGGCTCGCAAACATATTTTAAAGCTGCAAAAATTTGACGAGCTTTTGATCGCCCGCGCCGGCAGTACGATCTCTACCCATTGCGGGCCTAATACCATGTCCGTTGTTTTCTCCGTGCGATAGCACAAATGCGAACTGCAAAACCTTGAATGGCAATTCGCATAATACATTTTGGAAGGGACTTCGTTTCCAATGCCTAAAAAGATCAAAATTATTTCTGACAGCACCTGTGATCTTTCCCCGGAGCTGCAAAAAAGCTATGAAATCGAGCTGGTGCCGCTGACAGTTACCCTTGGAGAGCATTCATTTGCTGATGGCATCAATGTTTTTCCGGATGATCTATACGCTTACTACAGCAAAACCAAAAAGCTGCCCAAAACTGCCGCCCCCACACCGGACGAGTATGCGCACCAGTTTCAGCGCTGGGTCAATGCAGGCTATGCGGTGATTTGTTTTGCAATCAGTTCCGATTTTTCCGCCTCCTTTGCAAATGCTAAAATTGCTGCGGAAAGCTTTTCTGATGTTTTTGTGGTGGATTCACGTAATCTTTCCACCGGAATCGGTCTTCAGGTTCTTCATGCTGCCGAACTGGCGGCACAGGGAATGGATGCTGCCGATGTTTTTGCCGAAATTGAAGTCATGCGTGAAAAAGTACGCGCCAGCTTTATTATTGATACGCTGGAATATCTGTGGAAGGGCGGCCGTTGCTCCGGTGTAGCACGTTTGGGAGCCAACATGCTGCATTTAAAGCCGGGTATTGACGTTGTGGACGGTCAGATGAGCGTGGAAAAAAAATATCGCGGCGACCTTCGCACCTGCCTTCAAAAATATGTGGAATTCAAGCTCAATGGGCGCAGCGATATTGACCTTCACCGCATCTTCATTACTCATTCCGGCATGACGAATGGGTCGGATATCGATTTTGTGCGCAAGGAAATCCAGAAATATCAATCGTTTGATGAAATTCTTGTCACACAGGCGGGCAGCACCGTTTCCACCCACTGCGGCCCCAATACCCTCGGTATTCTGTTCGTAACCAAATAATTTGATTGTTTTGCGGCAGGGATTCGCTTTTCCTGCCGCTTTTTTCTTGTTTATTTTTATTTTATTGAAAAAAGCTTGACACTTTCCTTACGGAAGAGTGTATGATGGACGCATAGAGCTTGACTGACCGGATACTGAGCGGCACACCGAGCGGAAATCAATCGGCCGAATCTGTGTACGTTCAGATATCGGTTGGGGACTGGCGGCAATTTCAGCAGAAAGGACTGAATTTTATGAAAATGAAAGAAGTCTGTGCGTTGACAGGGCTTACCGAGCGCACCATTCGCTTTTACGCGGAAAAAGGTCTGGTTATGCCAAAGACCTCCCGTCAGAACGGGCGCAAATACAGCGATTACTCTACGGCGGATGTGGATTGCCTGCGAACCGTTGCGGTGTTGCGCCGGATGTTGTTCTCGATTGACGAAATCAGCAGAATACGCACGAAGCCGGCTGAGATCCCCGAAATTATTGCAGAATACCGCACGCGGATTGCGGAAGAAGCCGAAATCCGCGCGGAGGTACTTGCATTGGATGCGGATGCGCTCTCCCGCTGCAAAAGCATTGCTGAGCTTGGCCGCGCCATGAGCGTTCCTGCTGCCCGCCGCAGACTGCCCGAAACGGATATCTCCCCTGATTTTGCTCGTTTTGAGCCGGAATTACCCGAGGACAAAGAGGCAGCTTATCGTCAGTTCCTGCAAAAGCAGCTTCAAATGGAACACTGCGGTTTTATCATTATTGCTGCTATTGCCGCATTGAATGTAGTCGCCAGCATTTTTTCGCTGATTCAGGGAAACAGCACGATTTTTATGCTCATCATGCAGATTGTCTGTTCCCTTGCACTGCTTTCCGGGCAAACCTGGGCACGCGTTTTGTTTCTGATCGGGCTGATTTTGTCGGCAGGAGTGAACATACAACTCCTCTTCACAATTGTTTTTGCAAACTATCCGCCAAGCATAGTGATTTTTTGTTTGATTGAAATTGTCCTGAATGTTGTCTTTGCCGTTGCTTTATTAGTAAGCAAATCGGTCAAAGAGTATCTGTACCGGCAGAAAAACGGCTGACTTTGCAAAGCTTTTACCTCAAGAAATGGCGATTCAACGCCATTTCTTGAGGTAGTGAAAAAAAGTTTAAATTTTTTTAAAAAAACACTTGCATTTTCCAAAACACCGTGCTATAATAACATACGTCGCTGAGAGAGATCGCAAACGACAAAAAAATAGTTGGTGTTGATGACGGCGAGGGTACACCCGTTCCCATTCCGAACACGGAAGTTAAGCTCGCTCGTGTCGAAGATACTTGGCTGGTGACGGCCCGGGAAAATAGAAAGATGCCAACATCTTACAAGAACAGTGCCTACCTTTAAGGACATGGCAACTGTTCTTTTTTTGTGCATACAATTCCAATTTTAAGGATTTCAAAGTTTTTTGTATTAATTTGTAATGACTGGGTACTCCGAATATGCATATTGAAAAAAATGAGGGACATTGCCAAATATTTAACAAAAAATAAAACTACGCGATATTTTTGAAAATATTATGCCGTTTGTTGCTAATTTGATAGCTGTTTTGTCTTACCCCTTGCTGATTCCGTTCCAATGCAGTATAATAAACCGGTAGTTCAATAAACAGCGCAACGGGTCTCCGGCGCTGTGAAGGAGGAGTTCCCGAATGGAGAAAAAAGGCTTGTTTTTTTCGCGGCATCCGTTTCGTACCCATGGCGGTGCACCGGTTCCGCATTATAAAAACACGTCAGACGTGGAATCCGTCATCCTGCCACCACCTTCTCAGGTAATCATTCCAATGCAGCAGCACGTGGGTGCGCCATGTACTCCTATCGTCAAGGTCGGCGACACGGTTGCCGTCGGGCAAAAAATTGCCGATAGCGACCGCCCTGTCTCTGCGCCGATTCACGCAAGCGTCTCCGGTAAAGTCTCCAAAATGACGAAGGTGCAGCTGCCGGGCGGTCAGATGGTGGACGCCATTGTGATCGATTCCGACGGCGAAATGCGCCCTTGTGAAACCATTACTCCGCCACAATGCGATACGCTCGATGACCTGCTTGCCGCTGTGCGCGAATCCGGATTGGTCGGCCTGGGCGGCGCGGGATTCCCTGCTGCGGTCAAACTGAATGTGCCCGCAGGAAAAAACATCGATACGATCATCGTAAACTGTGCGGAATGCGAACCGTTTATTACGGCAGACTACCGCGAAGCAATGGAAAACTCGTGGGACGTGCTTTCCGGCGTTTATACTCTGTGGGAGATGCTGGGTGTTGACCGCGTACTGATTGCGATCGAAAACAATAAACCCGAAGCAATCAAGATTTTAACGGATATCGCTGAAAGCGATACACGTGATCCGGAAAACCATGTGCGCGTTCTCACACTCAAATCGCAATACCCGCAGGGCGCGGAAAAGGTTTTGGTGCAGGCTTGTACCGGCCGCAAAATTCCGCAGGGCGGGCTGCCCGCCGATGTGGGCTGCCTTGTTATCAATATCACCTCCGTTTCGTTCATTTCGCGATACCTCAAAACCGGCATGCCGCTCGTCAGCAAACGGATTACGGTCGATGGCTCTGCAGTCGCAAATGCCAAAAACGTGATCGTTCCGATCGGTACGCCGATTAAAGACGTCATCGAATTCTGCGGCGGCTATAGCTGCACTCCGGGTAAAATTTTGATGGGTGGCCCCATGATGGGAATGAGCCTGGTAGACGACAGTCTGCCCGTTCTCAAGCAGAATAACGCGATTCTTGCCTTTTCCCGCGAGGATGCCGAGCTGACCGAGCCGAGTGAATGCATTCGCTGCGGCCGCTGCGTTTCTGCCTGCCCGATGAAGTTGATGCCCACCTCAATTGAACATATGGTTCAGATTAAAAACGTGGATGAGCTGCAAAAACTGAATGTAATGACTTGTATGGAATGCGGTTCCTGCGCATTCGTTTGCCCCGCAAGCAGACAGCTTGTGCAGTCGATGCGGTTAGGCAAGGGATTGGTTCGCGCCGCCTCCGCCAAAAAATAATTCCCGCTCTGCCGGAAAGGAATGAATGATACATATGGAAGAAAAGCTTCTCGTTTCTCCAAGCCCGCATCTCCGCGGCAGTGACACCACGCAGAAGATTATGCTTGACGTGATCATTGCACTTTGTCCTGCAGCAGCCGCATCGGTTGTGCTGTTTGGCTGGCGCGCGCTTCTGCTGGAATTCATCTGCGTTGCCGGATGTATGCTGGCAGAATTCATTTGCCGCAAGGTGATGAAGCGTTCCAATACCATCGGCGATCTGAGCGCTGCAGTCACGGGTCTGCTGCTCGCGTTCAACCTGCCTGTCACTATTAACCCTGCCATTGCACTGATTGGCTGCGTGATTGCAATTGTCGTCGTAAAGCAGTTGTTTGGCGGAATCGGGCAAAACTTTGTCAACCCTGCACTCACCGCCCGCATTGTGCTGATGGTTTCGTTCCCTGCTGCAATGACCCATTGGGTGATGCCTTTTTATTATCGCACGGGAACGCTTTCCGATGCGTTGACCACTGCAACCCCGCTTGCCCTGACTGCTGCCGGCAATACGGCAGATATGCCCAGTGTGGTGCAGCTCTTTTTCGGCACCTACGGCGGCTGCATTGGGGAAACCTGCTCTCTTGCGCTGCTGGTCGGCTTTATTTATCTGCTGATCCGCCGTGTGATTACGCCGGTGATTCCGCTGTGCTATATTGGCGTGGTTGCGGTCTTTACCTGGATTTTAGGCGGAGATCCTGTGGCCGCGGTGCTTTCGGGCGGCTTGCTGCTCGGCGCAATCTTCATGGCGACCGATTACACCACTTCTCCGCTGACCAACTGGGGAAAGGTTGTCTTTGGTGTGGGATGCGGCTTTCTCACCGTTTTGATTCGTCGCTTTGGCTCTCTGCCGGAGGGCGTTTCCTTCTCAATTCTGCTGATGAATATTCTCGTTCCTCACATTGAGCGTCTCACCCGTCCCCATGCATTTGGAAGCATTCGCAAAAAGAAAGCGGGTGTAAAGGGATGAAAAGTAAATTTAACTGGAAAGAAGTTATCCGGCCGACTGCCACGCTGACAATTATTTGTTTGCTGGTTACCGCGGCGCTCGCGGTAACAAACAGCGTAACCCAAGGCCCGATCGCCGCATTGGCCACGCAAAAGGAGCTTGCCAGCCGGCAGCAGGTTCTGCCCCAGGCAGCAAGCTTTGAAGAAATTCCCGATACCGGTGAAACCACGTCTCCCTGCAAAGCACTGGATTCTGCGGGAAATGTGGTGGGTTATGTGATTGTCACCAGTGCCAACGGTTATGGCGGCTCGGTAAAGGTGATGACCGGAATTCAAACAGACGGCACGGTTGCGGGCATCACGATTCTGGAGCAATCGGAAACAGTCGGTCTGGGTGCCAACTGTGAAAAGGAATCCTTCCGCAATCAATTTTTGCAGACGGTTCCGGACAACGGATTTTCTGTTTATAAAGCGGGACAAAATGCACCGGAAAACGGCGGAATTGAAGCGCTTACCAGTGCAACTATCACCTCGAATGCCGTTGTAAAGGCGGTCAACCGTGCAACCGAAATCTTTGCAACACTGACGAAGGGGGGCAACTGAGCATGACTGCACATAATGAAAAGCGAACCCCTCTGTGGCAGGAATTTTCCAAGGGAATCGTCAAGCAAAACCCGGTGCTCCGGCTTGTTCTTGGCACATGTCCCACGCTTGCCATCACAACCGCTGCCAGCAACGCCATTGGAATGGGCATTGCCGCAACACTGGTTCTGGTTTGTTCCAACGCGGTTATTTCCGCCCTGCGCAATGTCATCCCCGGCAAAGTGCGCATCCCCGCTTACATCACAATCATTGCGGGCTTTGTGTCGGTGGTTCAGATGCTTGTCAAAGCGTTTGCACCGGAGCTGGACACCTCCCTTGGCATTTACCTTCCGCTGATCGTCGTCAACTGTATTATTCTCGGCCGTGCTGAAATGTTTGCCAGCAAAAACCGTGTTTTTCCCTCTGTGCTGGACGGCTTTGGCATGGGTGTCGGATTTACCGCCGCTCTGCTCTTAATGGGCAGCATTCGTGAAATTCTCGGCGCCGGAACGTGGTTCGGCATGACCGTGACGGCAAATCTCTTTGACCCGATGCTGATTTTTATTCTTCCTCCCGGCGGATTTTTTGTTTTCGGTCTGCTTGTGGCTTTGGCAAACAAGCTTTCGAACACCGACGGCACCAAGCAGGTTGCCGGGTGTGCCGGATGCCCGATGAGCGAAACGTGCTCCAAGGCAGAATCCTGCAAAGCCACTGAGTCCTGTGTGCCTTCCGTTCAAGCAGAACCTACGGCTGCACCGGTTGCTGAAAAAAAGGAGGGTGACGATCAATGATTAAATCCCTTGTCGCCGTTTTTTTGGCCGCAATCCTGACGGAAAACTATGTGTTGAGCAAATTTCTCGGCATCTGCCCGTTTTTGGGCGTTTCCAAAAAGCTGGACACCGCCGTCGGCATGAGCACCGCCGTCACATTCGTCATGGTGCTTGCCACCGCTGTCACATGGCCGATTTACACCTACATTTTGGTGCCCAACGGCATGGAATACCTGCAAACCATTGTTTTTATTCTGATTATTGCTGCACTCGTTCAGCTGGTGGAAACCGTGCTTCGCAAATACATTCCGTCTCTGTATCAGGCGCTGGGCATTTATCTGCCGCTCATTACCACTAACTGCGCCGTGCTTGGCGTAACGATGCTCGTCATTCAAAAGGGGGAAACCTACTCCTCGTTCGGTTATGTGCATTCTTTGGTGAATGCACTTGGTTCCGGGCTTGGATTTATGCTTGCCATGGTGCTCTTTGCAGGCGTGCGCAGCCGGATGGAAAGCTGCGATATTCCAAAATCACTGCGCGGACTGCCGATCACTCTGATTGCAGCTTCGTTGGTAGCAGTTTCGTTCCTCGGCTTTGCCGGTCTGGTGGACGGTCTGCTGCCGGGCGCTCTGTTTTGAGCAGAAAGGAAGGATGATTTTATGAACCCAATTGTTCTTGCCATCCTGCTCGTCGGCGGAATCGGGCTGATTGCCGGTGTTGGTCTTGCCATCGCTTCCATTGTAATGGCGGTGCCGCGTGATGAAAAAGCAGATGCAATTGAAGAAATTTTGCCGGGTGCAAACTGTGGCGCATGCGGATTCTCCGGCTGCTCGGGTTATGCCGCCGCTCTTTCCAAAGGTGAAGCGCAGCCCGGTCTTTGCTCCCCCGGCGGAAAAGAAGTTGCCGATCAGGTTTCCACGCTGCTTGGTGTTGCAGGCGGCGAGGTGGAATACAAAACGGCACTGGTTCATTGTATGGGCTCCTATGACAATACAACCGATAAGATGATTTACAAAGGGCAAAAAAGCTGCGCCGCTGCTGCACAGCTCTTTGGTGGTGTTGGCAGCTGCGCTTATGGCTGCATGGGGTTGGGCGATTGCGCTGCCGTGTGTGAATATGATGCAATCACCGTCTGCAACGGCGTCGCTTGCATCGACCCCGCCAAATGCCGCGGCTGCTCCAAATGCGTCGCGGCCTGCCCCAAACGCCTGATTACCTTTGTGCCGATGAAACCGCAGGCGGTGGTGCGCTGCTCCAATTGCGACAAGGGCGGCGAAACCAGAAAGATCTGCAAGGTTGGCTGCATCGGCTGCATGCGCTGCGTTAAGGTATGCGAGCAGGGTGCTGTCACCGTAACAAACTTTTTGGCGAAGGTTGACCCCGCCAAATGCACCAATTGCGGAAAATGCCGCGAGGTTTGTCCGCAGGGCTGCATTACGCTGTTCGAGGGCGCGAAAAACATAACAAAGCAATAAGAAGGGTAACCTTTGGTCGGGCGGTGCATCGAGGAATGCGCCGCCCTGTTTTTTGCGCAACCTTACAACATTGAAAGCTTTGCGCCTGTTTTGTAAGCTAAAACGATGGAAAGCGATGCCGTTTTTCTGGTACAATGAATACAACAAAGAACAAAGGCATCGAAAGGAAGGAATGCGGCATGGCCATTTTAGCGGTCAGCAATCTTAAAAAAATTTACACCACACGGTTTGGCGGAAATCAGGTGCAGGCACTCACCAACGTCAATTTTTCTGTTCAGCCCGGCGAATATGTTGCAATTATGGGCGAAAGCGGGAGCGGCAAAACAACGCTGCTGAATATTTTGGCAGCACTTGATAAACCGACGAGCGGCGAGGTTCTGCTTGGCAGCAAAAATATTGTAAAAATCCGCGAAAAAGAGCTTGCTGCATTCCGGCGGGATAACCTCGGATTCGTTTTTCAGGACTTCAATCTTCTGGACACATTTTCCATTCAGGATAACATTATGCTGCCGCTGGTTCTTGCAGGCAAAAACCACCGCGAAATGCACAGCCGCATGATGCCGATTGCCGAACAGCTCGGTATTACCGATATTCTTGCAAAATTCCCGTATGAGGTTTCCGGCGGACAAAAGCAGCGGGCCGCGGTTGCCCGCGCATTAATTACCAATCCCCAGCTGATTCTTGCCGACGAACCGACCGGTGCGCTTGATTCTCATGCAACGGATGGGTTGCTCCGCCTATTTGACCGCATCAATGCCGGCGGGCAGACAATTCTGATGGTGACGCATTCCACAAAAGCCGCAAGCCATGCCGGACGCGTAATGTTTATTAAGGACGGCGAGGTATTTCATCAAATTTACCGCGCACAACATACCGCCGAAGAAATGTATCAGACTATTTCCGATACGCTGACCATGATCGCGACGGGAGGTGAACGGAACAGAATGCCTGTTCCGGAAGCATGACGCACGGTTTTTATCTTCGCCTTGCCGGTACCAATCTGAAAAAAAACGCCAGAACCTACGTCCCTTATTGGATTGCGTCATCTCTCACGGTGATGATGTTTTTCATTATCTTTTCACTCTCCAACGACAGCGGGCTTGCTAAAATGAGCGGTGGTTCACAACTGCGTTCCATGCTCTGCCTTGGTACATGGGTTGTTGCATTGTTTGCCATCATTTTTTTATTTTATACCAACAGCTTTCTGATCAAGCGCCGCAAAAAGGAGTTCGGAATTTACAACATTCTCGGCATGGAGAAAAAGCATATTGCCCGCGTAATGACATGGGAAGCCATTGCCACCGCTCTCATCAGTCTTGCAGCGGGTATGGGATTTGGAATTCTGCTCTATAAGCTGTGTCTCCTTTTGGTAATTAACCTGATGCACAGCTCCGTCACGTTTGGATTTGAAATCTCATTTGCCGCAGTTTTGGCTACGCTCATTCTGTTTGGTGCAATTTTTTTGCTGACACTGCTGAGCAATTTGCGGCAGATTCACCTTGCCAACCCCGTTGAGCTGCTGCATGGAGGACAGTTGGGAGAAAAAGAGCCCAAAACAAAATGGATTTTGACCATTGTCGGCACCATCTGCCTAATCAGCGGATATGTGATGTCGCTTCTGACAAACAACGCTATGGAAGCGATCACCCTGTTTTTCGTTGCAGTCATTCTTGTTATTATTGGGACTTACTGCCTGTTTACCGCTGGCAGCATTGCGGTTTTAAAGTTGTTGCGCAAAAATAAAAACTATTATTATAAACCAAACCATTTTATTTCGATTTCCGGCATGATTTATCGGATGAAACAAAATGCCGTCGGTCTTGCCAATATCTGCATTCTGTCCACGATGGTACTTGTCATGATTTCTACCACGTTCTCCATGTATATCGGCGTGGATGATCTCCTCCTGCGGCGATACCCTGCCGAAATCTCCATTTCTCAAACACACGCTGGCAAAGAAACGTTTGCACAAACCCAAGCCGCCATTGATTCAGTTCTGAAAGAGCAGAATCTGAGTGCCCAAAATCGTGTTGGCTACACTTATCTTTCTGTGGTGGGTTATGACCGCAACGGTACCATTGACGTCCGTTCGGGTTCCGTCAATTATTCTTCCTCTGACATCCGCACGGTTTATTTTTTAACATTGGAAGATTATAGCCGGATTACTAACACAAACAAGGTGCTCGGCGAAGGCGAAATTCTGCTTTACAGCAGTCAACATACTCCGCTTAAAACGTTTTCGGTTCTTGGAAAAAACTATTCCGTCCGGGAATCGCTTTCTCAATTTAACGAGATGGGTGAATCCGTCGCCGATATTTACGGATGCTATTATGCGGTTGTGAAAGACCTACCGGAGCTTCTGGAACTTGACCAGGCTTATCAGTCGTCATTAGGCAATACGGACTCCTCCATTCAAACCTACTGCATGTTTGATATTAATGCGGACGATGAAACACAAATTGCGCTGCGGGATATTCTTTACGATCATATTCCCCATGCATCGGTGGAGACCCGAGCCGGTAACCGTGCCGATTTTTACGGGCTCTACGGCGGATTCTTCTTTCTCGGCGTTTTTCTTGGCACACTCTTCCTGATGGCCACGGTACTGATTATGTATTACAAGCAGATTTCCGAGGGATATGACGACAAGGAGCGCTTCTTAATTCTGCAAAAGGTCGGCATGAGCCACGATGAAGTACGAAAATCGATTCATTCTCAGGTGCTATCCGTCTTCTTTCTCCCTCTGATTGTTGCCGCGCTGCACACTGCGGTCGCATTCCCAATGACCACCTGCATGATGACGGCATTTGGTCTGACAAATACCTCTCTCTTTGCCTGGTGTACGGTGGGGTGCTTTGCGGTGTTCGGCATTTTTTACGCTCTCGTCTACTGGGCAACGGCGCACACCTATTATAAAATTGTTGAAAAATAATATGCACTAACAAGCAGCACCCCACCGGGAAGAAAACCGGCGGGGTGCTGTGTTTCATTTTATTTTGAATTTTTTCAGTTTTTGTTATTTTTTGTTTCCCAATTTTAGATATAATAAAATATAATTGACAATTATGTATTGATATATTATTATAAAAATATAGATTAAGAATGGATGCTTATTCATCAACTAAAAAGCGTGCAATTTGTGCTCATGAATTAGGTCACATGTTGGGACTCAATCACACGTATTATTCGTCGCCCAAAACATTAATGTACTACGAAGGATCGAGTGTTTATTACGATTCGTGGGGAATATATACTCCGCAGAGCAATGACATCAGTGATCTCAACTTAATATATTGACATTCCTTGGTAATCATACACATAGAAAATCTGACTATAACCTAATCAGATGAATAATGAAAGGAATGACGCGATTATGACAAAAACAAATCGGAATCTTATTTTCTCCGGCATATTTCTATGTTTTTCACTTTTTATGGCAGGCTGCACAGCCGATTTACAGCAAAATTCTGTTTCATCACAGTCTAAAATCCATGCTACTGTAGACTGGACATCACATTATAATCAAACATCAGATATGGTGAACCATGCAGACTTAATTGTGGTCGGTAAAGTGGTTGACTCCTATACGGAGCAAAGAAGCGACATGATTTTTACAAAACAAGTTATTCAGGCAACCGAGGTGTATCAGGGAGAAATTCAGACCGGGGATCGTTTTGAACTTTTGCAAACGGGCGGAGAGATGAACGGAATCCATACACCCGAAATCGCAGAAATTCCATTGATGAAGCAGGGACAGAAATATCTTTTAATGTTACAAAAAACAGAGGACGGTTATTATTTAATTCTCGGCGGGTCTGCGTTGTAAATAGATATGACCCATCTACCCGAAAAAAAAAGATATGGTAACAATCGCATTTCAAAGCCTTAGAC
>CAKXIK010000039.1 GCA_934875675.1 uncultured bacterium | reverse complement strand
GCGCAGGGTGCCCATTCCTGACGTTCTGTGCGACAAATTGAACGCAGCTCGTAAAAGTACTGCTCGAACAGTTGTGTTCGCCACAGAGGCCGGTAATGCCCATAATGAACGATCTATGCGTAGACTGTGGAGCAGCTTTATTCGCGCTCTTGATATTGATATGGGAGCGAAGCTATACCGAAATCAGATTATCGTATCTGTCGTTGCAGATGATATAACGCCATATTGTTTGCGACACACTTATGCTACAGATTTACAAACCGCCGGAGTGCCGCTTAACGTTGCAAAGGTGCTTCTGGGACACAGTGATATTAAAATTACAGCAGACATTTACACACACTACACATCCCAAAACGAGCAAGATGCAGCATGTATAATTAATCAGTACTATACAGCGGAAAATATTGACAATGCGGCAAAAGTGCGGCAAGAATAATTATGCGCACTGTTTTGTCGCGGTACTAAGCCATTATTTTTAAAGTGTCATACTGATTTGTAATCAGCAGGTCGGGGGTTCAAGTCCGTCAACCAGCTCCAAAAGCACATGATTCCTATTGGATCATGTGCTTTTCTTTATAATTAGGCAAAGGGAGGCGCGTTTTTGTTGGATTCTGTTCGAAAAATATCCTTATTTCGCAATCTTCTCCTGTTGTTTTCCGATGGAAATCTTACAGATTCCTGTGATAGCTTTGATGATCAATCGTCCAAGGGACTGTAGCTGCAAAAAGCAGGATATTTCACCGACACTTACCTCCGTGATGATCAAGTGCGCCACCATTACATTGCTGTTAATTGCACGGACGGCTCGTTCTCTTACTTTAACAATCATCCGGATTGGAAACCCGTTTGCAAAGAGAACGGTCTTGTTTTTTTCTGCAAAAAAATCTCATCCGAAACGGAATCGCTGATCCGCGATTTCTCCGTTGCGCAATATGCCGAGGAAGAAGCCTGGCTGTCTGAGAAAGCGCAACAAGGGCTTGTCTTATATAATATGAACTGCAGCAATTACTGTTTTGAAAAAGTGTCTCCACCGGAGCATATCACCTTTCATGTGGATTGCAGTAATCCTGAACCGCATAATCCGACTTATTTTCTTTCTGTGCGCGAACAAGGTTTGGAATACCTGGGGAATTTTGATGGGCGCAATTATTTTTGCTGCCGGAATCGAGATACAGCCTTCCATCAGGCATCCGCTTCTTCACCCCCCGCAACAGGATTTAATCCGGAAAAGGTTCTTCAGATGACTCTACAGCAAACCCGCCAGCAATTTTGGGTTTTTGTTGTCCTTGCATCAATCATTACCGGGCTGCTTCTCTGGCTGTCGCTCTCTTCTCCTTCAAGGGGAGACGATTTTCTGCTGGTGACGGTTGCCGGTGCTGCCTGGTCCTTATTTAGCTGGATCGGCGCAATATCCAGCGCCAAAAAGATTGTGACATTACGCAAAGAAATCGCTTCCTGTTTGCAGGAAGGAACTGTTCCCCCAAAACCAGCTTTTTCTATACCAAAAAATATTCTGCACAACGAGAGTTCCCGCCTGCATTCACTGAAATATCAACTACGTTCATATATGATAGCTTCTTTAATTATGTTTCTTGTAACGTCGGTCGGTGTCTATATTCTGATAAACTGGATTACCGCCCCCTCTTCCCGCGAAACATTGGATCTGATTGTGAGTATTATCATGATCGTAATTTCTGTTTTCGGTATTTTGTCTTCCGGTAAGGAAATTTATTTACTGCGCACTAAAATTAGGGGTATCGAAAAAAACAAATAATACAACAAGGATGCCGTTCGGCACGCGCAAAGAAAATAGCTGTGTATTCGGCTAAAGGCCGGAAATCGAAGGTCGAACCACGGGTGATGTTCAAGGTAATGGCATACGGATACCAGTGTGGGATCTACTCATCCAGAGCTTTAGAGGAAGCATGCCAGTACCGTATTGACTTTATGTGGTTGCTGAAGGACAGCCCGGCACCGGACCACAGTACCATTGCGCGTTTCCGTACCGGACGATGTGCGGAAGCAGTAGAGGAATTGTTTTACCAGTATGTCAAAGAGAGGGGCGCAGTAGACCATGATGTGGTATTTATCGACGGCACCAAACTGGAAAGCCGCGCAGGACGGTATACATTTCGGTGGCGTAGAAGCATTGAGAAGGCCTTGAGCAAAGTGAGAGAGTCCGTACGGGCAGCAATCGGCATGCAAACACTTGAGGAACTGCGTACGCATCTGGAAAACACGTGTCCGGCAGTGGTTGTGCATGGAAGCGGCCACAGGAAAAGCCCGGAACAAAGATATTGGGATGAGCTGAAACAATTAGAAAATCGCTGGGCGGGCTATGTAAAGTCTTTGGAGATTATGGGTTCAAGCCGAAACAGCTACTCAAAAACGGATCCCGATGCGACCTTTATGCGCATGAAGGAAGACCATATGCGAAACGGACAACTGAAACCGGGCTATAATATTCAGGCAGCAACGAACAGCGAATTCATAACCGGAATTGAGGCATTTTCCAACCGAACCGATGTTGGTACACTGGTTCCCTTTTTACAGACAATGCAGTTTCATCACAGAAAAAGATATGCCGAGGTGGCAGCTGATGCAGGCTATGAGAGTTTAGAAAACTATCTTTACCTGCGCAGAGAAAGCACCGAGCTGCACCACGGGCAACTGGTGACGACCGGTTGGTATCGCTGCGAGAACTGCAGCAGTTGCCCCTGCAGAGCCACTTACTGCAAGGCAAAAAATGCGGAACATCCCAAGGAGATTATGCTTCGAAAAACATTTTGGAAAAAACGCGAGCAGTCTCAGCAAAATATTACAACCGAGCATGGAATCCATTTACGGCTGTGCCGTTCTATCCAATCCGAAGGAACTTTTGCACTCCTAAAAAAACGACTTTGGCTTCCGCCGCTTTTTGACCCGGGGCAAAGCAAATATCCGGGTTGAGATGTTCTTTCTCGCGCTGGCGTTCAACCTGAAAAAATACTGGATGAAGCGGGAAAACGGCAGATTGCAGATTCATCTTTCCGAAATTCATGCGACTTAGCCAACTTACAATTTCAGTTTTCCACATTTGATGCCGTGCTTGGCTCGGGGTCTGGTTTTGTGCTGCCAAAATCTGATTATTATCCCCCACTTCTCTGCACGTTGACGCTCGAAGAGAACAAAAAGGGACTGCCTCAGAATTCTCATTCTGCAACAGTCCCTTCGAAATAATATGTGCAAATCGGTATGTCCTGCAAAAAATCATTGCAAGAGGGAAAACCGTTCCGCGTTTTAGTACCAGACATAGGGGCCATCATTTTCTGATCTGCAATCATTTGGTCATGTTTCGGTTTTCCTGCATAATAGGCAATCACAATGACCGCCACGCGGCAAACGAAGATCTACACTATGGTCACGCTGTCATCCCACACGTGATAATTGTGTGGTTCCTCCGCTCCCGATCAGATCAATGTGGTTTTCATCCACGATCCCCACCGTAAACCTCAGGGAGTCCGTGGAGTCGAAGCTGGTGACATCCAATTTCCTGTGACTACTTTTCCTTGACAGATTCATGCCCTAAAGCGGCAGAGTTCATTTTATATTTTGCCGCTACTTTCATTTCGCAACGACCTTCGATTCTATCAATCTACGCTATGGATTGGCATGTCTGTGTTTATTCAGTGGGAAACGCGTCATTGCCGTCCGTGTCCAGATAATGATAGTCGGCGTTATTGCCCTCTACCAGCGCCAGGCCGCATGAATAGGGATAAAACATTCGGTATTCGGAATAGATATCGGTCATCTTTTTCCCTGTCAAATCAATATATTCGCCGCCTTCATCGCCCTGACAGCTCATCTCCATCTCATAAAAATCCGGCTGTTTCGCGGCCGTCATCACAAATCGCTCCTCATCAACATAACCGTACATGAAATTTTCCGTATTGCTATCCGCCTGGAATTTTATCGGGGCAAACACCTGGTTGCCTGACTTATCAATTACGGTTATATAGGGCACTCCGTCAGGGTTTAAAATGGCCAGCACACTGTAACCGTTGTGGAATTTCGGCGTGAAGGATGCATAGAAGGTATATTTTGAACAGTCGATTACAGGCGCGCCGCTTTCATCTATAAAGGCATTCTTGTCCGCATCATAGATAAGTCCGTCCTGCTCCTTTAAATGGCGTGCATTTTCCCAGCCGATAACCGTCTCGCAATCATCGGGGTCTGTCGGAAATACATTTCCTTTTATATATCCGCAGTCTGTCGTTTCTTTTGTTTCCAGGTTCATGCACACGTATGTATCTCCGTGGAAAGAATCATCATTGTTTTGCCAGTAGGCATAATGCGTATACGGGTCCATATAAATCATTTTTTTCTGCGGCTCAAGCAGCCAGGTCCCGTCCGGATTCAGTATTCCGTAATAATCTCCCGTTCCGTCAAAATTATTTACATACATATCAACAAGGGTCCAGCCGTTGAAAACATTTACGCCGTAAACAATATCGTCAGAATAGGAATAGTATCCCGACCTGTTGCTGTTGTCAAGAACTATTGATTCAACGCTGTCCTTTCCGAACAGACGCTCACCCTCGGACACTCCGTTGTCCAATATGCTCCATACCACTTCGCCTTTGTTGCTGATAATATACTGATCCTCATCGGTGCTTACCAGAGACACTCCGCTGCTGAAGTTTGTGGTTACATAATCTTTATATTCGGTACCCTGTACCGGGGAACTATACAGCATGTTTCCTTCCGTATCAATCAGGCACAGCATGGAGTTTTCAACCACGCCCGAACTTTTATCCTGAGCAATTATAATCCAGGCCGCATTCTCCGAGAAGCTGTGTGCCTGAAAAATATACAGGTCGTCGGAGCCTATTTTTTCGCGGGCTGACTGCCAGAAGGGAGCGGCTGTGTCTTCCGGTTCTTCGGACGGTGAAGACGTGATTTCCGTATTTTCTGGCGTGGTTTGTACAGTACTTCCCTCCGTTTCAGCCGGGGCCGACGTTGTGGCGGACGCACCTCAGCCGGAAAGTGCAAGTAGGAGGCAAAGCGCCATCAAAACAGAAAGCGCCTGTTTGAATTTACAGATCGGCTTCATGATTTTCTTCTCCTTTTTCTTAGACTGCAATCATTTTAGCAGCACAAGACGAAAAGCACCCCACACAATCGGGTAGCTCTCTGCACTTTTCATGAAAAAAAGTACAGACGCGGCAGTATCCTACCCGATTGTGTGGGGTAATTTTTTCTGTGGAACTGTATAATCAATTTATCTTAAAATTAGCGGATTTTGTATCTGCTTTTACAGGGGGTATGTCAAATGGTTGATACAATTTTGGAGGAAACAACAAAAAGAGTAAAGTTTCCGGCTGCGGCAATTCTGCTCCTCGTTTCGGCATTCAGCGGCCTAATCCAGTTTGTTTCCACGCTGTACAGACTGCTGCCGGTGATTTCACGGCAGCCTGCCGTTCTTACCTCGCAAATTTCCACCTTTCTAAGGCTGCTTCTTGTTGTGTTTCTGGCGGTTGTTCTGCTTCAAAAAAAGCGGAGCGGCCTTTTGCTGGGAGCACTGTCCGCGCTGTGGGTATGGACTACCGTTCTCTGCCTTACTCCGCTGTTGGCCGGAAGAACCAATCTGATGCTGCTGTCCGCCGTGTTTTCTCTGCTTTCCACGGCGGCGGCGGTAGTTGCCATTCTTTTTTCCGCTAAACTGCTCCTGCATGAATCTGATTCAATGACAGACAGATTCAGAAAGCGGTGGTTTTTGCCGGCAATTCTTCTTACCGTTGCGGGTGCATACGGTTTTTTCCAAACGGTTGTCCTAGGCTATCCGAGCTATCTGCTGCTATTCAGCATGTTCTCTGTACTCTTTAACGGCATCACCTACTTCCTGCTGTTCCGCTGGCTTGCCTATCCCTATGCGCAGACGGCTGCGCCTGTCGGACAGACAGCCTTTCATGGTCCTGCATCTCAGATACCAGTGAATACCGTGTCCGATTGCGCCGATTCGGTATCCCCGGTTTCCGCTGCAACCTTTGCGTTTTGCCCGGCCTGTGGGGCGAAGCTGATCGAAAACGCCGCCTTTTGCCCGAGCTGCGGCAACCGAATAGATGCGTCATCCGTCGCTTGCAGCCAGGGAGTTGGCAATCTACAAACAGGTTCCAATCCTGCAGATGCACCATCCGGCGGGTTTGCGGCTCTTGGCTTCTTCGCTCCGGTAGTTGGGCTGATTCTGTATCTGGTTTGGAAAGATTCCCTCCCACTGCGTGCAAAATCCGCAGGGAAAGGCGCACTGGCAGGGGCCATTACATGGACGGCACTGACCGTCCTCCTGTATGCCATCTATTTTCTCTGGATGGGAAGCCTTTTTGCAGGGTTGTTCTGATGGATGGAACGGCAAAGATAATGGGAATCTGTTATCCGTATCTTTTTTAAAGTGATATAAAAGTGATATAATAGGAAGCAGAGACTTGAAAACAAGCATGGGGTTGTGGGGGCGATGCTGTTTGATGCGAAAAATAAAAGAAAACCGTTTCTTTTTCCTTGCTTTTCTGCTGCTGGTTCTTGTCTCTGCGTATCGCCAGTTCAGCCTGCACCTGCTGCCTGGTGATTTCATCAGACCATACGTCGTTTATACGGCTTATCTGGTGCTTATATTTGGCTGGATAAACTCCATCCGAACGCGTTTTACGCAAAAGAGCATGCGGATTTTTTTGCTGGGTAACGCCAGCGTGATGCTGTTTTGGCTGACAGTTCGATTTGTTCAGGACGCGTTTTTATACCCGTACCTTTACTGGATGCGGTACTCAGGATATTTCATTCTCATTCCTGCTGTTGCAGTCCCCCTGCTGGGGTTTTATGCGTCATTTGGCTTGGGACGTGGAGACGAATATCGCTTTTCCCCGCGGTGGTATCTGCTCACGCTCCCGGCAGCGTCACTGATAACCTTGGCCCTCACAGATAATCTACATCATTTTGTGTGCTATCTGGTAAAAAGCGAACTGCAGCCCAATCTGTATTTCCACCCATATATTGGTACATATCTAATTTATGGATGGGCGCTGGTGCTCATCTGCGCGCGCACGGTGGTCATCTGCAAACGGAACCAGACCATGAAGCACGCCAGTCTGCTGAAAAAACTCGCTCCGTTTTCGGAACTGCTGTTGCTCCTCCTGTTCGGAACGCCCTACACGGTGGCTTCCTTTTCCGTCAACTGGGAGCTGATCGAATTTTCCGCCGGTGTATTCTTCATTGAGGCTGTTTCATGGAAAATCTATATTATAACTGGGCTAATCCCCGTCAATACGCAGTATGCGAAGGTCTTCGACTGCTCCACGGTGGCGATGCAAATTGTGTCTAAGGATGGCACGCTGTATGTGAAATCCAGCCGCGCACCGGCCATAGAGCAGGCGATTTTCCGGCAGTTAAAGCAGAATTCTATTGTCGCGGTTCCAAATGGGCTGGAATTGCAGATGTTCCCCGTACAGGACAGCTTCCTGATCTGGCAGCGGGACGTCTCACAAATCCATACCGCCATTGAAGAACTGCGGCAAAGCACGGAGGAACTGAAGCAGGAAAGCATCCTGCTGGGCAGAGAATTGGAATTTCACTCCGAGGACGCCGCCGCAAAGGAACAGGATGCAATTTATAATCAGCTTTCCTCTGAGGTAAGCGCACAGCTTTCCAAGATGAAAGATCTGCTGCAAAGCATCCGTCCGGAAGCGGATAACACCGGCGTGTTTCGACAAATCTGTTTTGTCGGCACCTATATCAAACGAAGGTGCAATCTGAGACTGACGGGACAGGCCGACGGGCAGATTTCCGGCGAAGATGTGGAGCTGAGCTTTCGCGATCTTTTGGACTGCCTGTCGGAATCCAGGGTCAAAACCGCACTCTCCGGGCAACCGGAGGAAGTTTATACGGCTCAGTTTGCGCTTTCCGCGTTGGATCTGTTTGAGCGAGTGCTGGAGCAGGAGCAATTTGCGCCATCCGGCGTGCAGGTTGCCTTTTGGGGAGATTGCTGTATTTCGGTTGAATCGGATCGCACGCCTGCGCCGAATCTGCAGAAAATGGACGCGATAACCTGTGAAACAACGTCCGGCGGATACCGGATTATCCTTCGGAAAGGAGCGTACGCCGAATGAGAAGAAATGCGGTTCCACAAATCATCCGGGAGGCAATTGATACCTATCCCGGCAGGCTTTGCTTTTCCATGCCGGACGGCAGGCCCATTCTGGTCAATCACAAAATGAATGAGCTGGTCTCTGCTTTGACGGGGCATACCATACTGAATGGCGAAAGCGTTTGGAAAGAACTAAGCCGTATCACATTCACAAACGGCTGTAAAAAGCTGTTGTCTCGATGGAGCGGACAGAAAAAAGATGAGTCGGAGGAGCAGCTTGCTTTTTCCTTTCCGGACGGAAGCATCTGGCGGTTTCGGCACGACACACTAAGCGACAAGGATCAGTCCTATATTCAGCTGGAAACCGCCGATATCACGGAGCTGTACCATCTGAGCGAAGAGCTGTATGAAACAAACAGCCGTCTTCGGGCGATGTATCAGCGCCAAAAGGAGCTTTTAGAAAATATCGTTCAGATCAACCGGGAAAAGGAACTGGTTACGGTAAAAATGCGGGTGCACGATGAACTGGGGCAATGCCTGATCGCGACCAGAAATGCACTCCGGGAAGAAACAATTTCGGAAAATGCGGACACGCTGGCAAACGAATGGCAAAATGCCATTCGCAATCTCACGAACATTCCGCTGGAAACCGTTTCGGCGGAGGAAGCATCCGAAGCGGAGCTTTTGCAAGTCGCCCATATGATCGGCTGCCAAATCAATTTTGTGGGGGAGCGTCCATCCGGGCGCAGAGAACGGCTGCTTTTGTACGCAGCCGTTCGGGAAGCGCTGACCAATGCGGTGCGGCACGCAAAGGCAAGCTGTCTGACCGTTGTAACCAGTCCGTCAGACTTCGGCTATCACATGGAACTATCGGACAACGGAATCCGGAAGCCCTGTGCGTTGAAGGAGGGCAGCGGTCTTGGAAATCTTCGTCAAAGGCTGGAGCGGGAAGGCGCGACACTGCAAGTAGATTGTACCCACGGCGTCAAACTGATTTTGGATATTCCGTCCGGAGCAGAAGAACGAAAGGCAGGTGCAGAACATGACGAAAGTGTTATTGGTTGAAGATTCCAGAATTTCGCGGGAAACCATTGAAAATCGCATCGCGTGCTCTGAGGATTATCTGCTGGTCGCTTCCATTGAAAATGCAGCGAATGCGGAAATTGCCTGCATGAACGGCGGAATTGATTTAATCCTGATGGATATTTGCACCGCAGACGATGAATCCGGGTTGAAGGCGGCGGCAACCATCAAAAAGCATTACCCCGCCATAAAAATTATTATGATGACCTCCATGCCGGAGCATTCCTTTTTGCGCAAGGCCAAGGAAAGCGGCTGTGACGGTTTCTGGTATAAAGAGTACGGAGATATAGCGCTTCTTCCTGTCTGCGACCGCATTATGCGCGGAGAGGCGATTTGGTCCGCGGAAACACCCGCAATTTCCGTAGGCTATGCCAACAGCCGCGAACTGACCGAGCGGGAGCTTGCGGTGCTGCGGGAGCTGGTGCTGGGGAATAAGTACGAGGAAATTGCGGAAAATCTCGGCATTACGCCCAACACTGTGAAATATCACATCAAAAATCTCCTGCAAAAAACAGGCTACCGTACCACTTTGCAGCTTGTGGTGGATGTGGTCGATAAAAAATTGATTTTGCCAAAATATTGAGAATTGGTTTAAAACTGGCCTACCATCTTAAAATCGCTGCAAAAAAATAGCCGCCCTCATGGACGGCTATTTTTTATATGCGGGAAATCACCTTTGTTCCAATGACTTTGTCGACGATGTAACGATGATTACCCGGTGAGAATCACTGCTTTTTATAGCGATCTGCCAGTGATTCCGGCCTGGTTTCCTCAAAGGCGCCTTTCGCGCGGTCGGCTTCCTTTTTCTGGCGGTCGGCGGCCGAGCCCAGTGCATTATAAATGCCTTTGCACACAAGCATCAAAATGGCAGCAAGAACAAAGGCACCAATCAGAATCAGAACGGTCATTCGCTCACTCCCTACAGCAGACTGCGCTTGGTTTTAATGTCGTTTTTCACCTGGGAAACCTGCGTATCCGGGTCGATACCGAGAAATATTTTTTCCACCGCGGTCATCAGCACGTTCATTTCGTCGGCATATTTCGGCATACCGTGGGAGCTATGCCAGCTGACAAACTCAAAGCGATAGGTCATTTTTTCTTCTGTGTGTTCCGTACAAGTCAGCGTTGCCGTGTAATAACTGCCGGCTTGGAGCCTCATATTGCCTACTGTGCCAGAAACATCCGCACCGGCATTCTGCTTAAAATTTGCTGTCTTGATGATTTGGGCCATCTCCGGAAAGGGCACGGATTTCAGAGTAAAAATTTCCGCATATTCCATAAAGTCGTTGCTTCTCTGGATGATTTTTCCTTGGCTGAGAAGCTTGGATTTCGACCACGCCATAAGACCAATCGCGACAGCGAACAGCAAAATGATAAGGATAACTGTACCCATATGTCATTTCTCCTCAAGAACCGCTTGGCCGCGCTTCTGCAGAAACCGCGAACACAACGCGTTTTTTCGAAAGCACTCAAAACTTGTTGGCATTGTCTTTTTCTTCCCGTTTCTTTTAAATCGCTTTTGCGGCGGCGTCCGCAGCGGCATCCACGCCTTTGCCAATTGCTTTCTCAATGACCCGGATGACCACAAATCCGACGGCGGAAACGCCAATCAGCGCTAAAATGGCGAGGGCGACGTTCTCGGTGGAAGCCCATACCAACATGCCCACAAAGACACCGATAATGGTTGAATTGTACGCGTAAGTTTTACTTCTCATTTTTGCTGCCTCCTCTTATCATCGGTTGAACTGACGCAGCTCAACTCTTTATAGTATGATAACAAAAACTGACGCAAAGCACCCCACACAAAAGTACAAATCTTCAAACAAAAAGCAAGTTTTTACGCAAAAATCCAGGCAGGAATTCTACACTGTGGTAATTGGCTGTAAAAAATCTGTATATGAATGAATACGGTAACACGAATCCAGCGGATAAGATTGAGCGGCCTAAGAAACAAAAGTTTGTCGGCGACTTCTACAATGAAAAAGAGCTAGTGCACCTATTTGAAGTGGTAAAAGGCGATCCCATTGAACTTGGTGTTATATTGGCTGCCTTCTACGGTCTGCGCCGCAGTGAAGCTGTCGGTCTTAAATGGGATGCAATCAACTTTGAAAAGAAAACCATCACAATCAAACATACCGTTACGCAGGTCTGCGTAGATGGCAAAAGCACTGTCATTGAAAAAGACCGCACGAAAACCAAGTCCAGCTATCGCACACTGCCGTTGGTTGAGCCGTTTGAACAGCTTCTGCACAAACTGAAGGCAGAGCAGGAGCAAAACCGTATGCTCTGCGGTAAAGCGTACTGCAAAAAGATTCGGAGTACGTGTACGTCAACAGCATTGGAGAGCTTGTGAAGTCTGGCTATGTTACACAGCATTTTCCTTTGATCCTTGAAAAAAACGGGCTCCGTAAAATCCGCTTTCATGATCTGCGGCATAGCTGTGCCAGTCTGCTTTTTGCTAATGGCGTCGGCCTGAAGGAAATTCAGGAGTGGCTCGGCCACAGCGATATTTCCACAACATCAAATATTTACACGCATCTGGATTTCAGTTCCAAGGTCGCGTCAGCCAACGCAATTATCGGCGTTTATCCTTCTAATCAGGGATGATGGGCCCCAAAAACGGCAAAAAATCAGGAGGCCCCTACCAAAAACAGGTATGGGCCTCCAATTTTTGCGGCTCACCGCAGGAAAAGGAGAAAGCTCACAAACGCCCTAATCATAAGGGTTTGTGAGCTTTCAAGAGCTTTGGTGCCGGTGGCCGGACTCGAACCGGCACGCTGTCGCCAGCGGTGGATTTTGAGTCCACTACGTCTGCCAATTCCATCACACCGGCAGGAATACAGCGAAAATCACTGTAAAGCAGAATTACTATATCATACTTTTAAAAAAAAATCAAGTATAGATTTACAACAAATTGCAAATCAGCGATACTCACCGTCTACAGAAAGAGTAGATTGGCTTTGTGCGGTTAATTGCGGGTATAATGAGTGCACTCGTTAATCAGACCCGGAACAGTTGGCAGCATCAATTGCCAGCGCCAGCAAAAGTGCCGGCAATTCATCCGCAGCTGACGCAATATTTAAAATGTAAGTGTCTCCCCAGGTCAAAATTTTCTTACTGATATGTGCCACAATACCGTAGGATCCGATTACATTGTAGTCCCAACCTAAAAAATCTCCCTGTACATTCCAGCCGCAACAATCAACGGTATACGCCGGACGGAATAACGAAAATTGTTTTTGTACAGAGCCCACCGTCTTTCCGCCAATTTCCAGCTCGAATTCCGGAAGAAAACGAAACAGTTTCTGGTGAATTGCGCCAACCTCCCCATAGGGGCCGTAAACATGTATTTGATGTCCCAGTGATAAAAATTCGGATTTGACCGTATAACGTGTACTGCCATCCGGGTTGTATACATCATAGGAGTCCGTCCAAGAAAAAACGCGTTGCTTAATCAAAAGTTCCATTCATACATTTTCCTTTCCGTATACTTAGTTATACAGCCTTTAGCTGCTTTTGATCTGCTACATTAAACCAAATAATCGGAGCAATCCAATATGAATTGCGCGCAAAGACACCGTGCATCCGGCTCACGCATTCCTTGTGCTACCAACGCCTGCACAAGTCTCTCTTCCCGTGTCACACCTTCTGACAGCAGATACAATAAAGGTGTATATTCCGGGGAAACTTCAATTCGATTTCCTCCACAACGCAGGCAAGGATTTTCGGTCAAATCTATTTTAACATTTCGTTTAAACGAAATCATAGCAGCACACCTTTCTTTTTGCCAGGACAATACGAAATTCCTTTGGAACGGTATACAAAGGTTTCGCAAAAGTAGCATACATGCAAGTATTTTTCAATTTTGTACTGTTGTTATTTTGTAATTAACAGAGTTCAATATGCTGTGCAATTGTGTCGATCGAAAACCGTATGATGCGCATGACATCGTATCAACGAATCAGTCTGCTTCCGTTGGAATCAGATGACCTTCCGAGGCAGCGCGAATTGCCTGTGCACGGTTGGTCACTTTTAGTTTTCCATAAAGATTTGTAATATGATATTTTACGGTTCGCACGCTGATTCCCAACGTTCCCGCAATATCCTCGTTTTTGTTTCCCTGAACCAGCAAGCGCAAAACCTGAAATTCTGATTCTGTCAGTGGTTCTGTTAAAGTACCAACCTACCGCAAATAGTCAGGATAAAGCATAGCTTGCGCTTTTGTAGCATCCAGAAGCGCTTTGCCCCATCGATTTTTGGGCGCACACTTCTGAACCATTTCCAGTACAGCAGCACCTTCGTCGGCAATAACCCGGATAAACGAATATTCCTGAGCCCGTGCCAGCAAATTTTCCATTTCGGTACGCCAGCCGGAATTTCCTGTGCGGTACAAAATAATACATTTCAAAACGCTGCATTCCATTAAATAATAGGTGCGTTCAAATTGCTGAAAATATGGTATCAATAAATTGATGAGCAACGATGCATCCGGATATTTTTGAGTAAGAATATAGCACCGAACTTTAGTCATATAGCGATAGCGTTCCAAAATTCGGACGGAACCGGTATCAGGCGGAGCAGACCGCTTGCACCACTCCGTTACGCGAACGGTGTCATTTTCCAGCATTGCAAGCCGGATGCGAAGTGCTTCCATATTAGGCAGTAAATTCTTTCCCATGGCTGCGGCTTTTCCCTGAAAACTTTCGAGCAAAGAAATTGCGGCTGAAAGCCCCCCTTGAGAAGCAAGCATTCGGATAAGAATGCCTGTAGCGGCAAATTCGGTTTCTAGCGTCCCCTTGGCAGAAGCCTTTGCTAAACCGCTGTTGATTAAGGACATCGATTCGGTTATTGCTTTTCCTTGTTCAAACAATGCTTCCCCAAGCGAAATCTCCGGCAGTCCCATTCCGCTTTTACCAAGAACAAGCTCAACCGGGTGCCGCAGCAGATTATAAAGCTGCCGACAATGTTTGCTCCATTCACAAAAATCTTTCCCCCCATTCATTACACTGGGCAGATTGCTTGTAACAGAAAATTCGGGAAGCTTTAATCCGTTTTGTCTCATCAGGACCGCAACGTCCTTCAGAATGCCGGCAATTTTGCGGGAGCCCCGATGCGGCAGCGAAATCCGCAAATATGCAAGACGCTCCTGTGCGGTGCGGAATTCTTCACTTTCCCGCGGATGGCAATCCAAAAAATTTTGCAGTTCGTCGAACCATGCCTCACTGTCTTCAATCTGGCCGCACAGGGAACAGAGCATGCTCATATATGAGATCAACTGCGGAGAGGAGAGAACTGTTTCCCGCGGCAGTGCCCGATAATATGCCTCTGTTTCAAAAAAGCGGCCTTTTCCGGGGTGAAATTCTGAATTGCGGGTCAACAACTCGGAAATTTTCTCTTTTTCACCGCTCTGCGTATAGCAAAAAAGGGCTTGCGGCAGATCGCCCTCCAGCTCATAAAAAAGCCCGGCATTGTGATAATTTCGGGCACGAAAAGCCTCGGAACACATTTGCGACTGTTTCCATATTAAATATTCCCGAAACAACGGAATAATGCGATAAACTTTATCGGAATACACAAAAATGCTGGTAGTGTTCACTAATTGAAATAAAATCCGTTCTGCTTCCGGATTACCCGTTACCATAATAGTCATTACCGGGGTGAATTCTTCAAAAAGAG
This sequence comes from uncultured bacterium, assembly GCA_934875675.1. Classification (GTDB taxonomy): domain Bacteria; phylum Bacillota; class Clostridia; order Oscillospirales; family Acutalibacteraceae; genus CAKXIK01. Next base: position 11,793 of record CAKXIK010000039.1, on the reverse strand, counting down.
CCATGCTCAGCAGCAAAACGCGGGTATTATGGTCATACTGATTAAACAGAATGGTGTCATAACAATGAAACAAGTCAATAATAGTTTCTTCTCTGGAGATTTCTTCCCCGCGAAGAAGTCTTTGCACCATTAAAACCGCAGCGACCGGATATCCCCGGGTTACCTGCATCATATGTTTTACCAGGGCATCCGTTGGAGAGATATGATAGGCAAGCAGCAAAGAACTGCATTCCTGCAAGGTAAACCGGAACCATTCATTGCCAAAGCAGACAATTGAATTTGTGATCAGCAGCTGCTTGAAGCATCCAGGCAGAGGTGCACGACTTAAAAGGACAAAGTTTTGCCTGCGCCGAGAAGAGATCTGTACACTGAGTTGCTCAAGCTGCTCCGTGGAAAGCTCTTGCAGATTATCAATAACAACGAGCGGCTCTCGCGAGGACTGAAGCTGACTGTCAAAATCTTGCTGATAAGAGGAAATCCAGCGGTGCAGATGCTGCTTGTGCTGCAACCAATCACGCACGGTACAGGTTTTTCCCCAACCAAACTGCAGTCCGATATAAATCGTTTGATGATTTGCAATTGCCTGCTCCCAAGCTTGATAAAGCAGGGGGCGACTGATAACTTTTTCTGCACCTGGCATTTTAGCAGACAATCCTTTCCGTTATGTAATCTATTGTTTATTATAAGATGAATTCTTTTATTTGCAAACGTACTTTAGTACAATTTTTTACGGTCATACAATTTTATTTCATTACCGTGTACTGCAAAAACAAAATAGGGATTGACGTATTAATGGAGTATGATATAATAAACTCAAAATAAAATAATTCAATAAGGGAGCATACGGTTCCGGGCTGTAATAGCAGCCAGGACGAACAGGGAAGCCGGTGAGAATCCGGCACAACAGCCATTACTGTATTCGGTGAAAACAAAAGATATGCCATTGGGGATTTTCCCTGAGAAGGCCTTTTGTGAAACGATCTTATCGTTTGAGCCGGGAGTCAGGAGACCTGCCGTAGTTCCGTAAGGTGAAAGACGTCTTTGGCGAGGAAGCGTAGGACCGATTATTGACTTGTCCGGGGAATTGCATTTGGCAGTACCCGGCATCTCAGTATGCTGTTGATGCTTTCTCGAAAAGAGAAAGCTTTTTTTATTGTCGGCAGGGCAACAGTGCCGCAATTAAAATTGTCTTGATCCAATAAAAGAGTGAGTCAAAATTCCATCCGGAGAGGCTGAAAGAGAAAGGAATGATTGTCAAAATGAAAACGACAAAACGTATTTTGGGATCCATTGCTGCGGTGTTAACCGTTTGTGCTGTTACGCTGACGAGTGTTTTCGCTGCAACAAACGACTGGAACAGTTTTCGCGGAAATGCCGAAAACAACGGAATTACCGCTGCGGCACCGGCACGTACCGCAGAAGAAGCTGAATTGAAGTGGAGTACTTCCCTGCGCGACGACGGAGAAACATGGATCATGAAATCGGATCCGATTATTCTTGGCGACAGCATTTATATCGTTAAGGGAACCCAGCTGCGCCAATACCGTATGGCAGACGGCAGCCTGACTGCCAGCTGTACATTGGATGCCGGGATCGGATACACCTGCCGTCTGGTTGCAGATCAAAATAACATTTATGTTCCAATGGATAACGCACAGGTAGAGGCGGTTTCGATTGCATCTATGAAAAAGGTGTGGACCAGTACCGCACTGGAACTGGAAGCTGCCGAATACTCTATGAGCACCCCGACTTTGTACAACGGAAAAATTTACTTACAAACATCTGATTGGGGTTCAAACGGCACCGTTCGCTGTCTCAACACGTCCGACGGCAGTGAAGTCTGGAGTTATGCAGGCGGCAGTTTTTACTGGGGCGGCGCAGTGGTCAAAAACGGCGCATTAATTGTTGCAGGAGATAATGGCAAGCTGCTTTCTTTGAATGCAGACACCGGAGCGGAAATTGCAGTCTTGGAAGGGTTTGTAAAAGTTCGCAGTTCGATGGTTTTGGTTGACGACTCGGTATATTTTACATCCGCGGACGGAAAGCTGAATACGGTTGTAATTCATGCTGACGGAACCTTTGGAGCGGCAAAATCGCTGAGTTTTGCGGCGGCATCCACCAGCACACCTGCCATTTACAACGGAAAAGCCTATGTTGGAGGCAACACTTCTGATTATAAAGGCATTCTGGCCGTTATTAATCTTGCCGACATGACCATAGAGCAAAGTGTATCTGCACCAAAAGCGGTGCAGGCATCTCCATTGATTGCAACCGGACACAACGGTGCAGTGTTTGCATATTTCACCTCTAACGGCAACCCTGGCGCACTTTATACTATGGAGCTTGGCTCTGATGAGTCCGAGGCACGTGTAATTTATACGCCCGCGGCGGAAAAACAGAGTTTCTGCAATGCAAGCGTGATTGCCGACCGCGATGGGACGCTTTACTATGTTAATGATTCAGACACGCTGTTTGCGGTTCAAGCAAACCTTTCTTCCGTCTCTTCCAATGCATCTTCAGAAGTTTTATCGCAGCCGGTTTCATCCCGGGAAAATACCGAAGTTTCCTCGGTACAGCCTTCCACACAAACTTCTTCTTTTGTGAGCACCGTTGCGGGCAATGATACGCCGGCTACGGGTGCAGCAGGAACGGCAGCAGGTGCAGCGGTATTCTTTGGGGGCGCGTTGTGCTGCGTACTGCTTGTGCTGGGCAAAAACAAGCGCGACAGCGAATAAGTCAAAGTAAAAAACAGGGCGGGTTGCCTCTTTGCTGTAGCAAGGGTAACCCGCCAATGGTATTTGAACCAGAAAATGGTGCAGAGAAGGGAGTTCTTGAATGAAACGTGTGATTAGTGCTGCCAAAACTGCGGCTGCCGTTCTGCTTGGCACCTTTGTGATATTTGCCGCAGGATGCAGATCTGCCACCCAATCAAATCCGAGCAGTATGGCAGAAGTGTCCGGATCCTTGGTGTTGTCGTCACAGACGGATACTTCACGGGTTGAGTCTGCACCGGTGCAGTCGGGTGAGCAGGAGTCCGTTTCCCAAGCAGGGATACCTTCGGATACAGCACCCGGCAAAGCGCCGCAGATTCAGGAAAATTCCCCGGTGTCAAGCGCTTCGGCATCTCATACACAACCGCAGATATCATCGCGGGGAGAACTGGCAGCAACCTCGTCCAAACCTGCCTCCAGTACGCAGCCTGCATCCTCCGCACCTCCAAAAGAAGGCATAACCATCCATATTGTGGTGGAATGCAAAACGGCGGTTGCTTATGGAAACAAAAAAGCAAATGATGCCCGTATTGCGAAGGATGGCATCATGTGCGACGAAACACTGACACTGAAAGATGGGGCAACTATTTATGATGCCCTTACTGCTGCAAAATCGATCACGACAGGGAAATCGCTTGTTGTGGTTGCAACGGCGAGCGGTTTTGGGAAATATGTAAATGCCATTCAGTCACTTGCGGAAAATGAATGCGGCGGCAAAAGCGGCTGGCTCTTTTTTGTGAACGGTGTTTCCCCTGGAAATTCGTCCGATGCTTCGGTTTTGCACGATGGCGACCGTGTGGAATGGCGCTATACCTGTGATTATGGGAATGATTTAAAATGACAAGACAACGTGCTTTTTGTGATTGCCATCCGGCTGTGATCTTTGTTTATTATTGTGCCGCCATCACGCTGACGCTTTGTACGATGCAACCATTGGCTCTGATTCTGCTGTTCGGAATGGGAACCTGGAACGTAGCCTTGCTTTGCGGGGCGCGCAAGGCAGTAAGAGGGGTTGCAGTTTATGGTGCCATTACGCTGCTGGTGGCGTGCTGTAATGCGCTCTTTGGTGCAGCGGGACTCACCGTCTGGTTTGATGCGTTGGGACACCCCGTAACCATGGAGGCGTTTAGTTACGGCATCTGCATGGGAATGATGCTCACCGGTGTGCTGCAATGGTTTTCCGGTTACCGGCAGGCGATGACAAACGATAAATTTCTGAGGCTGTTCGGCAGGGTGCTGCCCTCGAGCGCATTGTTGCTTTCAATGGTGTTCCGTGCGCTGCCGGAAACGATGGAGCGCGGTGCACAGATTGAATCGGCACAGCAGGCACTGTTGGGTGCGGTGCCACAGACACGCCGTGCCAGACTGCGCAGCGGTGTGCGGCTGGCATCAATTCTGATGAGCTGGAGCATGGAAAGCTCGATTGAAACGGCAGATTCGATGCACGGGCGCGGCTATGGGGAAAGAAAACGAAGCAGCTTTGTTCATGAACGATTTACCGGGCGTGACGGTCTGTTTGCCGCACTGCTGTTGTTGCTTGCCGCGGCAAGTGCAGTCGTACTGCTGCTCCCGACAGGAAATTATGAATTTTTTCCGTTTCTTTCACCGGTAATTCCTGAGAATAAAGCAATTTGGATTGCATTGGCGGCAATGTTTTTCTTGCTGCTGTTTCCGCAGATTCTGGAAGGAAGGGAGGTGCTGTTATGGAAGCGATCTCATTGATTGATTACACATTTTCTTATGCCGGCGCACCGCATCCTGCATTGCGCAATGTTAGCCTTGGCATCGAGCCGGGCGAACTTATTTTGCTTTGCGGCACCACGGGAAGCGGAAAGACAACCCTGCTGCGCAGTTTGAAGCCGGAGCTTTCTCCTGTGGGACAAGCGAGCGGGACAATTTTGCTCAACGGAAACCCCAAGGAAACCTCCGGATTGAATGCCGGCAGCATTGGATTTGTGGGACAAAACCCCGAAAATCAAATTGTGACAGACACCGTGGAAGGTGAACTTGCCTTTGGTTTGGAAAACCTTGCATTGGAAAGCGAGGTTATCCGGCGCAGAATGGCAGAGGTCTCCTCTTTCTTTGGCATAGAACATTGGATGCAGCGAAAAACCGCTTCCCTTTCCGGCGGGCAGAAGCAGCTTTTGAATCTTGCTGCGGTACTTGTAATGCAGCCTGAAATTCTGTTGCTGGACGAGCCAACCTCTCAGCTGGACCCTGTAGCCTCCAAAACTTTTTTGCAGATGCTGCGGCGAATCAGCGGTGAGCTTGGTATCACCGTCATTCTTTCAGAGCATCGTCTGGAGGACGCTCTGCCGATGGCGGATCGGGTGCTTTGGATGGAACAGGGAACCGTGGGCGCATTTAGCCGCCCACAGGAATTTGTGAGCAAAATTTTTGCGGAAAATAATCCTTTTGCTGTTGCACTTCCCTCTCCGGCAAGAGCAGCTTGGCGTCTTGGCGAGCGTTCCGTTTTTCCGCTGGAGGTTCGCGCAGGAAGAGCGTGGCTGACCCGAAACAAAATTTCCCCGCAGCTGCTGCCGGAAAATCCTCCGAAAGCCGGCGGAGAAATTGTTCTTTCGGCAAATGGAGTCTGGTACCGTTATGACCGGGAAAGCGACTTTGCCGTGCGGGATGCAACTCTTGCGGTGCAGAAGGGTACCATCCATGCAATCGTCGGCGGAAACGGAAGCGGAAAATCGACGCTGCTCAAGCTGCTCTGCGGAACACTGCAGCCGGCGCGCGGAAAAATTAAAAAGGCAAGTAATCTCCGCCTTTCACTTTTGGCGCAGGATCCTCGTGCGCTCTTTACAGCAGACACCGTGCGCGCGGAGCTTTGCGAATTGCAGGAACTGTTCGGCTATTCCGACGAGGAGATAGATCGCGAACTGGAACGTTTTGCGCTTGCACCTCTTGCAACCCATCACCCTTATGATCTGAGCGGAGGTGAAATGCAGAAAACGGCGCTTGCCAAGCTGCTGTTGCTGCAACCGGACATTCTTCTTTTGGATGAACCCACCAAAGGGATTGACGCAGCAGCAAAAAAGGAACTTTCAAAACTGTTTTTTGCGCTTCGTGAAGAAGGGAAAACGATTCTGCTGGTTACGCATGATGTGGAATTTGCAGCACTTTGCGCCGACGGTTGTTCCATGCTGTTTGAGGGATCGGTTGCCTGCAGCGGAGACGGTCACAGTTTCTTTGCTTCCAATTTGTTTTATACCACCGGAATCAACCGTATGATGCGCAGTGCAGCGCCGGGGTGTGTAACCGTGGAAGATCTTGTGCCAAAGGAGATACTGCTATGAACCGTGTGCTCAAAATTGCGGAGCCTTGTGCGCTGTTGCTGGTACCGGCAGGATTATCGATCTGTGCCTTTTTGCGCGTGGAACACACTGCCCTGCTTTCTGTACTGATGGTGTTGATTGCACTGGTGCCGTTTTTTCTTCGGTTCGAACGCCAGCGACCGCGGCCCAGGGATGTGATGCCTGTGGTGGTGTTGGCTGCAATTGCAGCAGCAGGCAGAGTCGTATTTGCTGCATTTCCCAACGTTAAACCGGTTACTGCAATTGTGATTGTGGCGGCAGTATGCTTTGGCCGGCAAACCGGTTTTTTAACCGGTGCATTGGCTGCATTGGCGTCCAATCTGTTTTTCGGGCAGGGTCCGTGGACGCCATGGCAAATGTATGCATGGGGACTGATCGGCTTTGCAGCTGGTTGGATTGCCGAACACGGCGGTTTAAAAAGTACCCTTGCAGCCTGTGTTTTCGGCTTTTGTTCGGCGCTGTTTTATGGTGTTGTGTTGGATTCATGGGTTGCACTCGGCGGATTTTTTTCCTCTGCGGAAAGCAGTATTTGGGCAATTTATCTTGCGGGGCTGCCCCACTCCTTGGTGCATGCCGTCTCTACGACGGCTTTTCTTGCGTTGATTTACCGCCCGTGGGAAAAAAAGCTCGACCGGGTTAAACAGAAATATGGGATTAACGATCCCCAACGAGGCTCTGTGCAGTAAACTGCGTACAGAACAACGGATGATTTCCAATTGGGGAACATTGAACAATTGAAACGCTTCCGGAATTTTTTGAAAAGTTCCGGGGCGTTTTTTGTGTTGCAATTATATCGCACGTGTTGTATAATATAATATGCAGAAAACCTGCATATTATATTATATATCAATTTCGAGTTGTAACATTCATAAAACTGTACGTACCACGTTTTTCTTTGATTTCAATCTGGTTTTTAATTCAGAATCAAACAAAACCGTATCTTAAGCAAAAGGGAGTTGAGTTTCTGTTTCCGGAAAACATTTATTTGTGCGAACAATTTTTTAAATACCGATATCGTAATGTAATCGAATTCTTTCAGGGAAAAAGGATTCGCAACATGTTTGTTCCGGTTTTTTGTGCATACGATAAGCAATGCAGCGAAAATGCTGCAGATCAGAATGAGAATAAATTTGAGTATGACGAGGAACGGCCGATTTTTATTTTGTTTGGAGAGCGGAACACTGCTGCTCAGTTGTGGTTTGATTCCGACGATTGCCGCATAACATATTGTGCAGAGTGCATCGCGCCGAACCTCGAAGAGTTTAACCAAATGGAATATGAAGAAACCGATGATTGGATATGCATCCGGCAATGGAGGAGCGGTTTTTTTTCGAAGGAAGAGACCGTGGAAAATGTGGTGCCTCATTATTGCACGTGGGGCGCCGATTCTGCCGTGAATGGTTTTACCCTTATCCTTCAGGATTTCAGCATCAGCATCTGTGCCCATTCGCAAATGCCGCTGCTCAACGAGCCTGCACCCAAATATATTCCACGACTCAAATTTCGCAAGGCATTTGCCGGAATGGAACAATGGCTGCAGGAAAAAGAGCAAATACCCCGGCAAGATGAAACCATACCATATGTGCAAAAAATGCTGCAGCCCCTGTATACGGACGATCCCGCAATCCAACGCCTGTTTTCAGCACATCGGCTTGGATTAACATACAGCACCACGCCCCATATGCAGGAGATGCGGGATTTAATTTTTGAACTGCACATGGAAGATATTGCACTGCCCGTAGATCACATTCAACAGTTTTGCCGGCTGCAATGCACGGAAGAACCCGTCTGCAGCCACTGCCCGATGCGACAGGTTTGCAATTTTAATTCTCCCGGAAAGGAGACTTTATAATGGAAATGTCAGATAAGCTGCGGATTTTGGCAGATGCAGCAAAATATGATGCAGCATGCACCTCCAGCGGAAATAACCGAGGCAAAAAAGTGGGTTACCTGGGAACGGCATGCGCCCCGGGAATTTGCCATAGCTTTGCAGCGGACGGGCGTTGCATTTCACTGCTTAAGGTACTGATGACCAATTATTGTATGTACGATTGCCAATATTGCATTAACCGTCGTTCCAACGATACGGAGCGAGCTGAATTTACTCCGGAGGAGCTTGCGCAACTGACAATCGAATTTTACCGCCGTAACTATATTGAGGGACTGTTTTTGAGCAGCGGGGTGCGTAAAAGCCCGGATGATTCCATGGAACAGATGTGCCGCGTGTTGGAACTGCTGCGTGGCCCGTACCGATTCAATGGGTATATTCATGCAAAGGCAATTCCCGGCGCGTCTCCTGAACTGATTCGCAAGCTTGGAATGCTCTGCGACCGCATGAGTGTTAATATTGAATTGCCAAGCGAACAAAGCCTGAACCAATTTGCTCCGGATAAGAAAAAAGAAGCAATCTTGACACCAATGGCTGCGGTGCGGGATGGCATTGTGCAAAACAAAGAAGAACTTGCCATATTTCGTCATGCACCGCAGTTTGTTCCTGCAGGACAAAGCACACAGATGATTGTGGGGGCAACCCCAGACACGGACTTTCAGATTATGAAGCTGACAGAAGGACTTTACCGCAAATTTTCACTCAAACGCGTATTTTTCTCGGCTTATATTCCTGTGGGAACAAACGAACTGCTGCCCCAGAATGTTCCGCCGCCTTTGCTGCGAGAACACCGGCTTTATCAGACCGACTGGCTTCTGCGTTATTATGGGTTTTCGGTGGATGAACTTTTAGATGAGGCACATCCTTCGCTTGACCCCATGCTCGATCCCAAATGCAGCTGGGCAATGAATCATCTGGATTATTTTCCGGTGGAGATTAACCGTGCAGATAAGGAAACTCTTTTGCGGATTCCCGGTGTCGGCGTCAAATCGGCGCTGCGGATTCTTGCTGCGCGGCGGACGGGAAGTCTGAATTTTGCAGATCTCCGGAAAATGGGTATTGTACTCAAACGCGCGCAGTATTTTATTACCTGCAACGGAAAAATGATGGACGGCACACAATTTTCTTATCCGTTTATCTATGATAACCTGACAGCCGATATGCGCCGCCGTTCCGACGAAATTGATCTTGCGCTTCACGGAACCACGGAGCAGCTCTCATGGTTTGAAAAACCCGTTTTGATGCCGGGTGCAGAGGAACGTCTTCAGCTTTCTGCGGGAGCAATATAGTGCGCAATTGCATTCAAATCAAAAAAGGAGCATATCATGCGTATTGTTTTTTTGCATGACGGAACCTTTGAGGGGTTCTGTACTGCCGTGTTTGAGGCATATGCGCGTCGTCCGGCACCCGATGCGATTAACGAAACGGGATGCCAACAGGAATTCGGCGCGCAGTATATTGAAATTCTTTGCGACGATGCCAAGGCGGAACGCGTGATTAATGGCATTATACGGCGTGCGGATTCCCTCGCGTATGAGAAAATCTGGACTGCCTTTTTGTCCGACGACGTGCAGAAATCCCAGATCATCTATGAATATATCCGCCTTGCTATGCAGCAGGGCAACCGGGTACACGCAATGCTTTATGACGACCGTGTAAAAAGATTGGAAAAGCTCGCAAATCTGGTGGGCAGGGAGTCCGGTCTGTTACTGGAATTTATTCGTTTTTCCAAGCTGGAGGGAGGGGTGTGGTATTCGAGAATTGATCCGCAATATCCGGTTTTGCCTATTCTGACGCCGCATTTTGCAGATCGGTTTAACGTGCAGCCTTTCATCATTCATGACGTTACGCATGGAGAGGCTGCGGTTTATGACACGCGCAGCTGGAAGATTGTCGGGGACGATGAGATGACACTTCCCTCCCTTGCGCCGGAAGAACACGAGTTCCGCCATCTGTGGAAAGTTTTTTATGATGCAATCGCTATTCGGCAGAAAATCAATCCCCGTTTGCGCATGAGCCATATGCCAAAAAAATACTGGCGCAACCTGACAGAGCTGCAGCCCGAACCAGCGGAATATTTCCGTGAAAATAAAACCGCGCCCTCTCCGCAAAATAAAACGGATAAGGCGCTGCCGGTTATTGAACTCACAGGTCAAGAGAACGAAGTTGGTATCCGTCCTCCAATGCGTGAAGTGTAAAAAGACCATCCTGCATGGTGAAGTACGAAGGCTGGCTGCCGTTCTTTGGGATCGCAACCGAGCCTGGATTAAGCAGCGTCCAATCTCCTCGCGATTCCATCACCGGAATATGGGTGTGACCGTGCAGCAAAACGTCTCCCTTGTGCAGCGGCGGACGGTTTTGTTCGTTAAAAATATGTCCGTGTGTTGCAAAGACCGTATGCCCGTTCACAAAAAAAAGAAGCGAATCCGAAAGAATGGGGAATTCCAATACCATCTGATCAACTTCCGCGTCACAGTTTCCGCGTACACAGAGTAAATTTTGCTTTTGTTCATTGAGCAGACCAATGACGCCTTTGGGATTATATTCCTCAGGCAGATCGTTTCGTGGTCCGTGATAAAGCAAATCGCCGAGTAAAAGCAACCGTTCTGCACGTTCGGCTTCAAAACGAGCCAACATTTTGCGGCATGCGGAATATGATCCATGCAGATCTGATGCAATCATCCATTTCATTAACCGTCATTCCTCTCATCCGTTTGCAATATATGTGTTTTTTCTTGCTTGCCATTCGTCTTGCAGCAACGAAAGATGCGCGATATCATAAAATTTTCCATCCTTGAGCAGTTCCCTGCGTGCAATTCCTTCAAACACAAAACCAAGATGCTCCATCACGCGGCGGGATGCCGGATTCATCACCATACAAGTTCCGCTGATTCGTTCCAGATGCAGTGTTTCAAATCCAAATTGAATCATTCGTTCACAAGCTTCGGTTGCAATGCCGCGTTCCCACCAATCCGGGTCAATGTGATAGGCGACACTTGCGCTTTTCATTTCCTTACGTACGTTAACCAGACCGATATTACCGATATATTGTCCGGTTGCACGGTCGAAGATGCCGATTTCGTATCCGGTACGATTGCGAATCGCAGTATTTACATAGCGAATCCACCAATCAGCACGGGGGCGCGGATATTCTTTGGTATAAACGCGGTGGTAACGTAAATTTCCGGTTTGCGGATCACACGCCAAACTTCTGCCGCATCACCGGGCTCATATGGCCGGAGCAGCAAGCGCTTTGTTTCAAAACGCAGCACGTTTGCCATTGCGTGCCCATCCCCTTTACCAGTAATTTTATCTTACATTTTATCATATTCTTTTGTTTGTCGCAATATTGTGTAGTTGACAAACCGACTTGCAAATGTTAAAATAGTCCTACTGTAATTTTATAACTCTTTTGCAGTGTTATGCGAATGATAGCAAATAAGATATTTCGAGGTGTAGCGCAGTTGGTAGCGCGCCTGGTTTGGGACCAGGATGCCGCAGGTTCGAATCCTGTCACCTCGACCATAATTAAACCCGAATAACCGCATTCTGATGCGATTTTCTTCGGGTTTTCTTTTTTGAAATTTCGCGTTTGGTGTTTATTTGGTGTTTATTCCATTAAAAATTGCTGTTTTTGAGCGGGATTCTTCCGTTTTTGAACCACCCTGTTCGCGCAAGCTGCAGAGTAAAATTGTACCCTGCCCATCGGTGAAGTGAGCCCAAAAAGTTAGACAAATATATAAATCAAGCAGCCGAGAGGGCTTGCTGTCTGTGAAGAGCAGGCGGCAGGCCCTTTAGCTTTCCTTGCTGC
>CAKXIK010000038.1 GCA_934875675.1 uncultured bacterium | reverse complement strand
ATTTCAAAGCCTTTTCCCTCCGCCTGCGGCTCCGGTCTAAGGCTTTGAAATGCGATTGTTACCATATCTTTTTTTTTTCGGGTAGATGGGTCATATCTATTTACAACGCAGACGGAAGAAAGAAAATCTTCAAAAAATGACTTGCATTTTTTGAATGAATTTGATAAACTATAAAACATAAAGATAACGCAGTGACAAAGGAAGTAGTTTTGCCAGTGCTTCAATTCCAGAGAAAAACCACCAAGGCTGAAAGTGGTTTTATTGAAACGGCAAGTGCGAAGTTCCCTTTTGAGCGGTGTGGCTGAACTAAAGTAGGCCGCAACGGGTCGGCGCCGTTAACCGTCGCAAGAGTGTTTGCTCAGGCAAAAAAACGGGTGGTACCGCGGAGATTTCGTCTTCGTCCCTTTATTATGGGGATGAAGGCGTTTTTTTATTTAGAAAAACGAGGTGTACTATGGAAGAACGAATTAGAGCTCTCCAAGAGCAAATGGAACAAGCCATCAGTGCAGTGCGCTCCAAAGAAGGTCTGGCTGACTTTTGGCAGAAGTATTTAAGCAAGAACGGAAGTATTGCCGATCTGATGAAAGGGTTGCGCGATGTACCGCAGGAAACCCGCCCGGCAGTGGGAAAAAGCATCAATCTTTTTAAAACTCATGTTGAGAGCAGATATCAGCAGCTGCGTGAGCAAATTGAGCAAATAGAATTGGAAAATACCAATAAAAGCGAACAGGTTGATATTACGCTGCCGGCTGTGCATCGTCCGGCAGGAACGCTGCATCCCATTACAATCACAAAAAATCAGATGATCGATGTGTTTGCCGGAATGGGCTTTGAGATCTTTGAAGGTCCCGAAATTGAAGATGATGACCATAACTTTACACGGCTGAATGTTGCCAAAAATCATCCGGCACGCGATATGCAGGATACCTTTTATGTTGCAGAGGATATCGTTTTGCGCACACACACCAGTCCGGGGCAGATTCGCGTGATGGATCGCCAGCAGCCCCCGATTAAGGTGTTGGTACCGGGACGCGTTTTCCGTTCGGACAGTGACGCAACGCATTCGCCGATGTTCCATCAGCTGGAAGGGTTGGTTGTGGATAAGGGGATTACGCTGTGCGATCTGCAGGGAATGCTGGATAAATTTGTCCAGACGATTTTTTCCGGCGATGTGAAGACGCGGCTGCGCCCAAGCTATTTTCCGTTCACAGAGCCGAGCGTTGAGGTTGACGTCAGCTGCTTTGAATGTGGAGGCAAGGGATGCCCGCTTTGCAAGCATACGGGCTGGATTGAAGTTCTTGGTGGTGGTGTGGTTCACCATAATGTTTTAAGAAACTGCGGAATTGATCCTGAAATCTATTCCGGAATTGCGTTTGGCATTGGTGTGGAACGAATCGCGATGCTCAAATATGGTATCAATAACATGGGATTGCTTTTCGAAAATGATCTTCGTTTCCTCAAGCAATTCAAAGACTGATTCAGCATCGCGAGGACGCAGGATAAATCTTTTATCTAGCGTAGTTATTTCATGGTGATTTAAAATCGTAATTTCGGTATGCCGGAACCGTTTCAAAATTCGCGGTTCGGCGGAAAGGCAGGGTTATAACGATGAAAGTACCTTTCAGTTGGTTGAAAGAATATGTCGATATCGATATTGCTCCGCAGGAGCTGCAGGAGAAATTGTTTTCCTGCGGTTTTGAAGTGGAAGAGTTGATCGATTTGGGCGCAGAGCTGGATCGGGTTGTGGTTGGCGTTATCACAGAGGCAGTCAAGCAGGAGGGAACCCATCTGACGGTTTGCAAGCTGGATTGTGGTAAATATGGTCAGGATATTCAGATCAGCACGGGTGCGGATAACATTTTTGTGGGTGCGCATGTGCCGGCTGCTTTGGATCAGTCAACATTGCCCGGCGGAATCAAAATTAAGAAGAAAAAGCTCATGGGTATCGAATCCAATGGCATGCTATGCTCTGGTGAGGAGCTGGGACTTAACGAGGACCTGTATGAGGGAGCCGAAGTTTACGGCATTATGATTTTGCCGGAAGATACCATTCCCGGAACCGATATCAGCGAAGTTGTGGGCTTGAACGATTATATTTTTGACATTTCTGTTACCGCAAACCGTGCAGACTGCCAGTCTGTGTTAGGCATTGCGCGTGAGGTTGCCGCAGTTCTCGGAAAGCCGCTCAAAATGCCCGCGACAGATTATACGCAAAGCAGCTATGTCTATGATGGGTTTGGTATTTCTGTAGAAGCACCGGATCTTTGCCCGCGCTATCTGGGGCATGCGGTTCGCAATATTAAATTAGGAACATCCCCGCGCTGGATGAAGCGTCAACTGGCTCTTTGCGGGCTGCGCAGCATCAGTAATGTAGTGGATATTACCAACTACGTCATGCTTGAAATCGGTCAGCCGATGCATGCGTTTGATCTCTCAACGCTCGAGAGCAATCAGATCATTGTTCGGCGCGCGCATGACAGCGAAAAGATCGTTACCCTCGACAATAAAGAATTTACACTGGACAGTAATAATCTTGTCATCTGCGACGGAAATAAGCCGGTCGCTCTGGCCGGCGTGATGGGTGGCTTGAACAGCGAAATTACAGCGAATACCACTCAGATGCTGTTCGAATCTGCCAAATTTGCCCGTGATAATATTCGCAAAACAGCGCGTGGGTTAGGGCAGACGACCGATGCTTCCAGTCACTATGAAAAGGGCATTTCCGAGTATACCACCGAGTTGGGCATGGCGCGTGCGCTTCATTTAATTCAGGAATTGGGCTGCGGAGAAATCACTGCCAGCGAATTCGACTTGAGCGCAGGTGCCCCACGCGAAGGAAAACATTTCACTGCGACCGTCAGCGGAATCAACCGCATTCTTGGAATTGAAGTTCCCGCAGATGCCATTGAGGATATTCTGCTTCGTCTGAATTTCAAAATTGAGCGTGACGGCGATGTGCTGCATGTTACTGCACCGCGTTACCGTGAGGATATTGATATTGGCGAACCGGATCTGGCGGAAGAGGTCATCCGCGAATACGGTTATGATAAAATTGTGCCAACCTTCCTCAAAAATGCGTTGGTAACCAGCGGGGGATGGAATGCTGACCAAAAAAAGCAGAGAAAGATCAAAAATGTTATGTGCGGACAGGGCTTTTACGAGGTGTCTACGCTGGCATTCTATGCGGACGCGGATTTGGATGCATTACACATTGCAGAAGATGCCCCGGAACGCAATGTCATTCGACTACTGAATCCAATCACATCGAATCTGACGATTATGCGTCCGCTGCTCGCTCCGTCTATGCTGAATACCGTGGTGGAAAACATTAAGCGCGGAAATAACGAAGGCCGCATTTTTGAGCTTTCTAATGTATATGAGCCAAAGGCACTTCCGGTTACGGAGCTCCCCAAAGAGATTTTGCATCTGGGAGCGGCGATTTTTGGTGATGAAGAGAGCTTCTTCACCTTAAAGGGTGCCGTTGAAGCATTGGGTGAGGCGTTTGGTCTTAAATTTGACTATGAACGTGCGCAGGATGTTTCTTATTTGCACCCCGGCATTTCTGCTTATATCCTTTGTGAGGGCGAGCGTGTCGGCGTTTTCGGCAAACTTGCGAATAATGTAACGGCAGAACTTAAGCTTCCCAAGGATAGCAAGAGTAATCACAAAATCTTCCTTGCAGAACTGGACGAAGCCGCTTTGATGAAGCATGTGGAGGCTAATTTCCGCTATCAGCCGATTTCGGAACATCCCATTGTTATGCGTGATCTTGCACTGATTGTGGATGAAAAGACAGAATGCGGTGTCATTCAAAAGGAAATTTCTAAGGCGTGTCCCCAGATCGGCAACGTAGAACTGTTCGATATTTATCGTAGTGAGCAGATTGGTGAAGGCAAAAAAAGTATGGCCTTCAAGCTTTCCTTTGTTCCGACCGATAAACCATTCACCCCAGAGGATGTTAACCGCTTTATTAAGAAAATTCTTGGCAATCTAAAGCATTGCCTTGGAATTGAAATGCGCTGAGTTGTCTGCAATAACGGTTATTTTATGCTGAATATTTCATAAAGAATTCACTTGTATTCCCAGAAACTTTGTTGTATACTATATTCAATGGAGGTGAGTCCATGCTTGATAAGACCATGACCTTTTCCTTGGGCAATGAACGGCAGGCGGAAATTCGTAAAATTTTGACCGACGTTTATGACGCTTTGCGGGAAAAGGGATATAATCCAATCAATCAGATTGTAGGTTATATCCTCTCAGAGGATCCGACCTATATTACAACACACAACAATGCGCGCAGCCTTATCCGCAGGATTGACCGTGACGAATTGTTGCAGGTGCTCGTAAAATCTTATTTGGATGCATGATGTAAGGGACTCGCTTAACCGCGAGTCCCTTTTATCATGACGGTTGTTATTCTTGCGAGGGTGCAGAATCTGCATTTTTCGCCTTTACAGTATTTTCATATTATGATATAATAATAATTCAACATGATAAGAGCAGAAAACAGTAAACAATGCTCTTTTGTTTTCTGTGTCGCGTGCATTGGAACCAAGCTGTGCAAGCGGTCTTTGTTTATGATGAAGAAAGGATGGTTTTAAGATGAGCGAAGCAAAAACAGCCCTGACGTATAAGGGCAGGCCTTTGGTGCGCTGTGGCAGCACGATCTATTACGGAGATATGTCTGATAAATTTGTGATTAAAATGGAGATTAAAAGCATCAAAAAAATCGGAGATACCGATGTTGCAGATAAGATTTCGGTCCAATTGCTTACAACCGATCCTAACGTACGCCCCAAAAAGCAAATTATAAAAGCCAGTGAACGTGACGGGCTTTACAAAGCGTTGGATGTTGCTACGTTTTGGTTGGAACGTGCTTTGGAAGAAGCATGAAATTGTATGTAGTAAGACATGGTGAAACGGCTCTGAATGCTCAAAATCGTGTTTGCGGCATCAGCAATGGGGCGTTGACCATCAAAGGAAAAGAGCAGGCAGAACGGCTTGCAGTCGAATTGTCAGACGTGCAATTCGACTGTATTTTTTCTTCTCCTCAGATAAGGGCGTTGCAAACCGTACAACCGATTGCTGAGGCAAATGGAATGCAGGTGATTGTGGAGCCTCGCCTGGCAGAACAGAGCTATGGGATTTACGAAGGTGCAACGAGAGATGATCCCGGATTTTTGAGTAATAAGCGTAATTTTGCTTTTCGGTATCCGCAGGGAGAATCCATGATGCATGTTGCCTGCCGGGTTTATACTTTGATTGATGAACTAAAAGGTAAGTACCCGCAAGGGACAATCCTTTTTGCAACACATGGCGGTGTATTTCGGGTGTTAAACAGCTATTTTAAGGACATGACAAATGATGAGTTTTTTCATTTCGGCATAAAGAATTGCGAATGGAAGGTCTATTGCTGCTAACAATAAAAAAGGCTCAGCATCGAATCCACGGATTCGATGCTGAGCCTTTTTGGTGAGTCTGTTAAAAAAATAATGGGCAAAATCTGATTATTTGCGGATATCCAGCAGCTTTTGCTTGAGCTCAGTTTCAATGCGGGAAAGTTCGCCTTCGGCTTCACGGCGTTTTTGACGCCCTTCGTCCTGAATACGAACTACCTCATCCAGTGTAGAAATCAGGCTTTCGTTTGTATATTTCAGTGTTTCAAGATCTACAATACCGCGTTCCGATTCCTTCGCAGTGGAAATGGTGGCCATCTTAAGGGTTTCCGCATTCTTACGCAGCAACTCATTCGTCATATCCGTAACTTCATGCTGCGCTTTTGCAGCCTGCTCCGAATGAGCAACACCCAGTGCCAAGACCATTTGACTTTTCCAAAGCGGAATGGTATTTACCAGTGTAGATTGAATTTTTTCAGACATTAAGGTGTCGCTGCCTTGCACCAAACGAATTTGCGGTGCCATTTGAATTGAAATCATGCGGGTAAGTTCCAAATCGTGCAGTTTTTTGTCAAAACGGTTGCAAAGTGCAGCAAGATCATTGGCGGCTTGTGCATCCTCCGGAAGTCCGGTTTGCTTTGCACGGGCCGTCAAATCCGCAAGTTCTGTATCCTCTACTTGTTTTAATTTCTTTTTGCCGGCGATGATATACATAGAAAGCTCTTTAAAGTAAACCTTGTTCAACTCGTACATCTTGTCCAGCATGGCAACATCTTTCAATAGCTGAATCTGATGAGATTCCAGTGCATGACAAATTTGATCGATATTTGATTCTGCCTTCGCATATCTTGCGCGCATAGTGCCAATTTTGTTGGAAGATTTTTTGAACAGTCCCAAAAATCCTTTATCATTTGCATCGTCTTCAAATCCCTTAAGCTCTGTTACAACACCGGTCAGCATTTCTCCGACCTGGCCAAGATCTTTTGTACGAACGCTGTTGAGGGTGGTTTCCGAAAAATCAGCTATTTTTTTTTGTGCGCCGGAGCCATATTGAAGAACAAGATTGGAATCAGCAAGGCTGATTTTTGCCGCAAAATCGTCTACCATTTTACGTTCCTCTGCACTAAGGGCAGACTCATCAAAAAGCGGAGGGGAAACCGGTGCTTGTGCAGGAGAAGCTTCTTGCAAAACATCCGGGGACGGTTGAGTTTCAAAGGGTTCAAACGTTAGAGTTGGGGTAGGGGTGTCCTGAAAAGAATCGTTCATGATAATACATCCTTTCTGTGCATGGAGAAGAGTGTACAGATAAAGCAATTGCGGTTATTTTAGCTTAGAAAATCGAATTATTTAAAGTCGCTGCCGGTGAGGCCTTCCTGACGAAGCATCGTTTCCAAAACAGAGATATCAGTAGAAACATCCATGGCATCTTCCTCAAACAAACCGTCAAAGAGATTTTCGAAAGCCAGATTGATCGTATCCAATGTTTCGGCAATCTCACGTTTTGAAGACTGGATGTTCTCGCCTTGAACCGGTTGTGCATCGAATTTGCGGTATGCGTTCACAAGCTTCAGCGTAGTTGGTAGATAATAACTCATAAATCGGCGGATTTCCGGCAGTTTGTCAGGGTGCTGCGCCACAAAATCAAAAATTTTTTCTGTAATAGATTCCAATCGACTGAGTTTACGGGAAATGTCTTCTCCGGGAATCGCCTCATTTGCCTCCCGGATCTGCTGCAGACAATGTTTGCCCTCCTGAACCACCGCGTCCAACTCCGGATTCGAACGCAGCTGACTTTGCCGCAGCTGTTCAGCCTCCTCTTTCTCTTTTGCATGTTCCATTAAGGCTTTGTATTGATTGTACGTATCGTCGTCAAGCATCAGGCAGGTATTCTGCTCGTCCAAATGTCCCTGAGGGAAATACCCACGGTGAATCATTTTTTTAAGATCGCGCACAACATATTTAACGGATTTGTCCACCGAAGTAGCAAGGGAACGAACCGAACAGAATGCAGTGCCGGAAAGCTCCTGAAGATAGGAACGATATCGGCGTACACGGCAGCGCAATGCATTTCCGCGGGCTGTCACACAGACGCTCAAGGCTAACAGACAGGAGTAAAGCAAAATTCCCGTTGAGGAAAAAGTGGCCGTTAAAAAAAGATTGCCAATGGCTGCGGCGGAGGCGATCATTCCCCCAGTGCCAAGAACCGTTAGCAACGGGCCGGCCGCATGCCCCGGAACTTGACTTGCAGCGATTGCTAATGTGTTTTTTGGTGCTTTTGGCGGAGCAGTCGGAATAGAGGTTGGTTGTGTGGAATTGGGATGGTATGGCGGTGCCGATGGTTTTACATTTGCGGTGTGAATTGGCGGAGGCGTTTTTGCATGGGGGGCGGTACTGTTTTGTTTTACAGCGCTTTTCACTTCCCGCACGGTTTCATCAATGCTTTTTTTCAGTTCCGCAATATTTTCCGGGCTTGCAATATCTTGAACCGTTCTTCCAATCTGCCGGAAGAGATCGTTTAAATCATTATCGTTCATACAGAGCGCGTTCCTTTCGCGAAATTTGCTGTAATTTGTTCATGAAATCAGCAGGAAAGCATATGTTTCCAAAATGATTTTGATTTATTTATTATATATGATTTCTGCCATAAACACAAGCGTTGCATGGAAAGTGGCCATGAAAAAAGTGGTTTTGCAGTGATTTTTGATACTGCAATAATACGATTCAATCCCCTCTGCATAAATTAAAAACATGATGCCAGAGAGAAAATGAATATGCCTTACAACCAAGCGGCTGTTTGAAATCTTTACAGCGTGAGAAGAAATGCCGGTTTCCAATGCGAGGGTAAAAATTGTGCATGAGGTGATAATTGCGCAGCATATAACCGTTCATCCCGCACGTCCGGACGACACCAGGCAAAGAATGTTACACTTCCATCTATTATCAAAATGTTGCATCCAACGAGATTTATCCCACATGTTGGCTGTACTTTTTTCGATAGGCAGAAGGGGAGCATCCGGTTTCCTTTTTAAATGCATTTAAAAAATTGGACATAGATGAGAACCCACTTGAAGTACAAATGTTTTTAATTGCAGTGCTGAATAAAAATACAAGAGGATTCCCTATCATCATTATATCTGCAAAGCAAAATGGATACAAGAAAATTCCGAATATAATGAGCTATTTGCCAAATATATTGGAACAAATCTCAAGAGAAAAATTATACAATACCTAAAAAGGAATCGGATAAAAGGAGAATGCGTTCATGGAAAAGTTGATTTTTGGATTAGATATCGGCGGAACGAAATGTGCTGTCAGTTTAGGCAAAATTACAACAGATCGAAACGGCTATGAAGCCGTTGAATTTCTTGCAAAACAAAAATTTTTGACCAATAGGCGCAATCCGGAAGCCATATTAGAAGAATTTTCAGAGTGCATCCAAGCCATTATGCTCTCTAATCACGTAGCGGCCGCTGATGTCTTCGGAATCGGTATCAGCTGTGGAGGGCCGCTGGATTCCCGCAACGGGGTCATTCTTTCTCCGCCGAACCTTGCGGGATGGGATTCTGTTGAAATTGTCTCTTATTTTGAAAAGAAAACGGGGATCCATACCAAGCTGCAGAATGATGCCAATGCCTGTGCAATTGCAGAATGGAGATTTGGTGCCGGAAAAGGCACGGAGAATATGGTTTTTTTGACCTTCGGCACAGGACTGGGGGCAGGATTAATCCTGAATGGAAAGCTCTACAGCGGCTCATCAGATATGGCGGGTGAAGTTGGACATCTCCGCTTGGCTCCGGATGGTCCTGTGGGGTATGGCAAAAAAGGTTCTGCAGAAGGATTTTGTTCCGGAGGAGGGTTGGCTCAGATTGGCATCTGTGAGGTGGAAAAAGAGCTAAAGCAAGGGAACGTACCGCGATTGCTGCAAAAAGCCGGAACAGTTGAAAATATTACAGCTAAGTTGATTGGAGATCTTGCAGAAAAAGAACGGGATGAGCTTTGTATAAACATTTATCAGCAATGTGGTTTCTATCTTGGTCATACTCTCAGCATACTTGTAGATTTATTAAATCCGGAAAAAATCATTCTTGGCGGACTTTTTATGCGATCTTCAGAACTAATCAAACCTGCCATGGAACAGGTGCTAAAACAGGAATGCCTTGCACGGTCTTTGAATGTGTGTCAAATTGTTCCTGCCGGTTTGGGTGAAATGGTGGGGGATTATGCCGCAATTGCAGTTGCAGCCACAGAAAATGTGTAAAAAAACGACCCGCAACCGCGAGCCGTAATATTATTAAGCATTCGCTGTGAGAATGCTAACCACACAAATCAATTTTACACAACAGACTGTTTTTCAAGCTCTCCGGTACAGCGATCGCCATCAGAGGAAATAATGCGGGTTGACAAAAGCTGATTTTGCAGCCGTTGTTGAGTGAACACATGAACCGGCGTATAATTTGCCGTGTATCCCATTGCGGAACCGTCTTTGCAAGCGGTTTCAAACAGAACCTGAAAAGTTTTGTTGATCTGTGTCTGCAAAAACGCGGCGCGGGATTTTGCGGCAGCTTCCAGCATCATATGGCTGCGTGCTTCTTTAACAGATGGATTAATTTGATCGGTTCGGAAGGCGGCAACCGTTCCCGGACGCATGGAATAAGAGAAAACGTGTGCCTTTGCAAAAGCGATTTGCTCCACAAAGGCAAGTGATTGCGCAAATTCTTCTTCGTTTTCACCAGGAAAGCCCACCATGACGTCGGTAGTTAATGCACAGTCCGGGAAGAGTTCGCGCAATCTTTTGCAAAGTGCGGCATACTCAGCGGAGGTATAGTGGCGATTCATTCGCTTCAGGGTAGCATCGCATCCACTTTGCAGAGAAAGATGAAACTGAGGACACAGCTTCGGTTGGATAGACAGACGCTGCAGCGTTGCCTCGTCCATCCGGTCGGGTTCCAAAGAGCCCAGCCGCACTCGTGCAATCCCTGGGAAAGCACAGGCCGCATCCACTGCATCACAAAGAGTAAGGCCGCATTCCTGTCCATATGCAGAAAGATTAATGCCGACCAACACGATTTCCTGATAACCGGCTGTATCCAACGCGGCGATCTCTTGCTTCAAAACATCCAGCGGTTTCGAACGCACTCTCCCGCGGGCGGTTGGAATAATGCAATAGGAACAAAAACGGTTGCAGCCATCCTCAATTTTCACAAAGGCTCGTGTTCGGTCATGGAAATCAGTGATTTGCATGGTTTCAAATGAATCACCGTTCTGGTGCGCCCGGATTTCAACGATGCGTTGCTGCGTGGAAAGATAACGCTGGATCAATTCAGGCAACAGTGCCCGGTTCGAATTGCCAACTACAATATCAGCCTCCGTCAATGCAGCAGACTCATCGGGAAAAGCCTGTGGCATGCACCCGGTTAGCACAATCACGGCGTCCGGACAAACCCGACGAGCCCGATGCAATGTCTGCCGGACTTTTTGGTCGCTAACCCCGGTCACAGTGCAGGAGTTAATTACAACAATATCTCCCTCGGCTTCGCTTTCTGTAATTTGATATCCGCTTTTTTCCAAGAGAGAGAGTGTAGCTTGTGTTTCATATTGATTTACTTTACACCCCAGGGTGACGGCAAAAACTTTCATATTTTCTGAAACCTTTCTGTAATTAAGTCGAAAATTTCGGTAAAAAAAAGTAAACTAAGAAATATCCATATTGAATTGCAGAATTTGATATTGATTCTCAACACAATTATGGTATGCTTAATATAAATAGCAATACTGTAGAAGCAAAGAACAAACAATCGAATTAGCAACGACGAAACAGCGAAGTAGAATCAAGGGGGATATCATGCTTCAAGCAATGATCCGGCTAACATCTGTTGGAGATGTTAAAACGTTTGTCGGAATTGCACGCCAGTATCCGTTCCGGATCAGTCTGAAGTCCGGACGGTACACGGTAACAGGAAAATCGATGATGGGAATTTTCTGCCTCGACCTTACGAAAGTGGTTTATCTGGAGGCGGAAACGAATGATATGGCCATGATGCGAGAATTGACTCATCAACTACAGCCACTCATCGTCAAAAAAACGTGAAATTTCTGTTTGGCAATTAAGTGTGAAGAACAGGCGGCTTGCATTCATTTGATGCAGGTCGCCTTGTTTTATCCACAATTTAGTCAGAACCGCAGAATAAAAGTCCGGACAACAATATAATATAAGTGCTACATATTTTCAACAGAAAGTTCTTCGTTGAGCACCATCCATTCGTCATAGAACTCATCCAATGTGTGTTTTGCCTGTGCAACTTGTTCATTGAGGCAGAGCATCTTTTCGTAATCCGCAGCAATTTCAGGATCTGTATATTGATTTTCCAGCTCTGCAAGATTTTCTTCTGCGTCTGCAATCAGTTCTTCCAGTTTTTTCAAACGATTTCTTTTCTTGCGCAGAAGCGCTTCCTGTTCTTTTTTCTGCCGGTATTCGCCGCCGCGCCCTTCACTTTTTTGAATGGGCTTTTCTGCTACCGACTGAGCTTTTTTCTTTTCCAGATAATCATCGTAATTACCCACATATTCTACGGTGCCATTCGGCTGCAGATCATAGATACGATCAGCGGCTTTATTGATGAGATAACGATCATGCGAAACGATCAGCAGCGTGCCGGGATACTGATCCAATGCGTTTTCCAGAGCCTCGCGGGACACGATATCCAAATGGTTGGTTGGCTCGTCCAAAAGCAAAAAATTGGCCTGGGAAAGCATCAGTTTCAGCAAAAGCAAACGTGCACGCTCTCCGCCGCTCAATGCAGAGACAGGCTTGAAAACGTCATCACCCCGAAATAAAAAAACCGCCAGCGCGCTGCGAACCTGGGTTTCTGTCATTGTGGGATCATCGTCCCAAAAAGCATCAATCACGGTTTTGTCCGTTGGAATCCCTTGCTGGATCTGATCGTAGTAACCAATTTCAACCCCGGCTCCAAGCCGAAAAGAACCAGAGGAAGCAACATATTCCCCAAGAAGAACCTTGAGCAGAGAAGTTTTTCCGCAACCGTTTGGGCCAAGCAGAAAAATACGTTCGCCGCGTTGAATATGAAGAGAGACATCCGAAAAAATTTGGGGGCCACCAAAGCTCAGCCCAAGATTCCTCACCGCCAAAACATCATTTCCGCTTACACGCCGCTGCGAAAATTGAAAATGAAAGGTATCCGGTTCATTTTCCGGCTTTTCCAGCGTATCTTCCAGACGATCAATTACCTTTTGCTTGCTTGCAATAATCCGGTAGTTGCGTTCCTGATTCCATTGCTTCTGTTGCGTAATAATTCCCTGCAAACGATTGATTTCCTTGCGTGTATTGGAATAGCGCCGTTCAGCGGCAATTTTTGCTTCCTGCTTCAGATCAAGATGGCGCGTGTAATTGCCATTATATACGGTCAGATGATGATTTTCCATCTCGAATGTACGTGTTGTGATACGGTCAAGGAAATAACGATCATGAGAAATAACCAGAAAAGCTCCGTTATAGCCGCGCAGAAAATCTTCCAGCCACTCCACGGAATCGATGTCCAAATGATTGGTTGGTTCATCCAACAGCAAAAGGTTGGCGCCACTGAGAAGCATTTTGGCAAGCTGTAATTTAGCCTTTTGACCACCGCTCAAAACGCCGACGCGCAAGGAAAGCTGATCTTCTGCAAAACCGAGTCCCAGCATGGCCGAGCGTGCACGAGCCCGAAAGGTCAATCCACCATCACGTTCAAATCGTTCCCGCAACAAAGTTTGTTCCTCAATCAGCGTTGTCAAGGCATCGCCGGTATTATGCTGCATTCGAATCCGAAGCGATTCCAGATCCCGTTCCGTTTGTGCCAGAGCGGAAAAAACCGAGAGGACTTCATCATAAGCGGTGGTTTCCGGATTACGGCAGACATGCTGTTCCATATAGCCGATCTTGGTATCCCTGCCAAAAGCGATATCACCGCTGTCACAGGAGATGTCGTCCATTAAAACGCGAAAAAGTGTAGTTTTGCCGCTTCCATTGACGCCCACAACCCCCACACGGTCATTGTCGGCAACTTCAAAAGAAACGAAGTCAAACAGGAGTTCTTCTCCAAAGGTCTTTTTTAAATTATTTACAAGAAGGCGGGACATAAAAATACTCCTTCATTAGGATATTAAAATGTAAATCAACAGGAAAGTAAATCAACAGGAAAGTTAACATGACATCATGATGATGCAAAATTTTTTCCCGTGACGAGATCCGTAAATCGGGCAGCAGCAAAAGAAAGCGGAAGCCCTTGCAAGGTTGCAAGACCAACACCTCGTTTTGGAACAGGAGGTGAAAGCTGCAGTTCAAACAAATTTCCCTGTTCCATAAAATCGCCTGAAAATTCCCGGGTGACACATGCCACACCAAGCCCGATGGCGGCAAACTTCATTAACAATGAATGTGCGCCCAATTCAATTTCCGGATTGAGTACTACTCCGTTTTGGGCAGCCACCGTGTCCAAATGTCGGCGGGAATTGGAAGCCGGCTCCAATAAAATTAACGGCAATGCTGATATTTCCTGCCAGGAGACCGGACGGTTACGGTAGGAAGCATATTTTTCACCCGCAACAAAGATATCCTGCACATCCAGACAAGGACGTATGGAAACTTGTTCGTCGGAAATCGGCAGATTTACAAAGGAGATATCTACTTTTCCTGATTTTAAAAGCACCAGCGTTTCCTGAGAGGTGCGGTTGGTAACTTGTAGCTGAATTTCAGGATAAAGTGCATGAAACTGTTTTAGATATGGCATCAGATAATAGTCGCAGAGCGTATCACTGGCACCAATTTTAAGTTCTCCGCTGGTCAAATCTTTTAAACTGGCCAATTTTTCTTCGGCGGTGTCTACCAATCCGACTGCTTGTTCAATATAACCCATTAAAGTATTGCCTTCTGCAGTCGGCTCCACACCTTTTGTTGTTCGTATAAACAACCTGCAGCCCAATCCGTTTTCAAGCTGACGGATTGCCTGACTGACAGCTGGCTGAGAAATTTTCAGAATCCGTGCCGCCTGAGAAAGACTGCGGCATTTGCCAACAGCCAGAAACACCCGATAAAGCTCCATATTAACGGACAAAAGCAAACGCCTGCCTTTCTTGTGCTACCATAAGTAATAATTATATTATACGCGTTTTGAGTCCGTGTGGCAAGTAGGTTGTGGGCGCTAATCGGCAAAGCGATAAAAGAAAATGACGAATTTTTTAAAAAACTATGAAAATAAAATTGTATTGGAAAACGAAATGTGTTATAATAACTTCAAATCGCGTTTTTGAGCAGATCCTGCATCGCTGTCTTTTTATACACGGCGTTTTGCAAGAAGGCGAAAACTACAAGAAAAGGGAGATTCAACACGATGGACAATTTAGCTTTGTCTTTGGTCGTCCTGATCAGTGGCCTTTTGGTTGTTTTTTTGGTGCTGATTCTGTTAACCGGGCTGATTTGGCTTTATGGTGCAGTTGTCAGCAATATCAGCGGCAAAGGCGGCAAAAAACAGGACAAGACAGAAAAGAAGCCCCAACCGGTTGCCGCGCCTAAAGCAGCGACTTCTGTGAAAAAAGCTGCACCGGCATCAAAGGCTGGTATTCCAGGGGAAATTATTGCTGTCATTGCAGCAGCAGTTGCTTCGCTGGAGGGTGGCAGCAAATATGTGATCCGCGGTGTCAAGCGTTCCAAGTCATCCCGTTCAGCGTGGGGGACGGCTGGTGTGATGGACAATACGCGGCCGTTCTAAAAAGTCCATTGACTGAAATTTAACGGAAAGGAACGTTTTCATGAATATTTTTTCTGAAGTGTTGCAAACGCTGAAGGATCTGATTATGTCTTCCGGCTTTGCAACTGCTGACTGGCGCAATTATGTTATGATTGCAATTGCGTGTGTCCTGATGTATCTGGCAATTAAAAAGGAATACGAACCTCTGTTGTTGCTGCCGATTGCATTCGGCATGCTGCTGATCAACGTTTTCCCCGGACTGATGAATGCTCCAAGCTATGAGTGGGTGGAATTGACCGGAACCGATCTGGCAAATTACCTGAATGGAACCTCAACTCATTCTTATCCGATCATTCAGCAGGGTGCACAGTATTTTGAACAGCATACTACCAATGGGGGTCTTCTTTATTATCTCTATCAGGGAGTCAAGCTGGGTATCTATCCGCCGCTGATCTTCCTCGGCATTGGTGCTATGACCGACTTTGGCCCTCTGATTGCCAATCCGAAGAGCTTCCTGCTCGGTGCTGCAGCACAGCTGGGCATCTTTATCACCTTCTTTGGTGCAATTATTCTCGGGTTTGATCCGCAGGCTGCCGGTTCCATTGCTATCATCGGCGGCGCAGACGGTCCGACTGCGATTTTTGTTACATCGAAACTGAAACCGGAACTTTTGGGGCCGATCGCTGTTGCGGCATATTCGTACATGGCGCTCGTTCCGATTATCCAGCCACCGATTATGAAGGCGTTGACCACCAAAAAAGAGCGCTCCATTGTTATGAAGCAGCTTCGCCCGGTTTCCAAGCTTGAAAAAATTATTTTCCCGATTCTTGTTACAATCGTTGTCTCTCTGCTCTTGCCGGATGCAGCACCGCTGGTTGGTACGTTGATGCTGGGCAATATTTTCCGTGAGAGTGGCGTCGTATCCCGTATCTCCAACGCAGCACAGAACGAGCTGATGAACATTATCACGATTTTCCTTGGTGTTACGGTTGGCGCAACTGCAACTGGAACGGTGTTCCTTTCCACACAAACACTTTATATTATTGCGTTGGGTCTTGCTGCATTCTGCTGCGGTACAGCCGGTGGTGTGTTGTTTGGCAAGCTGATGTGTTGGGCAACCAAGGGCAAAGTAAATCCGCTGATTGGTTCTGCAGGTGTTTCAGCAGTTCCGATGGCTGCCCGTGTCGCCCAAAAGGTTGGTCAGAAGGAAAACCCGTCCAACTTCCTGCTGATGCACGCCATGGGTCCGAATGTGGCGGGTGTTATCGGCTCGGCGGTTGCGGCAGGTGTGCTGATCAGCATTCTTGGGTAAATTGAATTTCTAAAATTTTGAAGGCTCTTTTGGATGCGCCCGTCAAATTGATCGGGCGCATTTTTTCGTGAAGTATGGATTTAACAAAGGTTTGCTTTTGCGGTTATGGAGGAAAGGAAAGATTATCATGGAACAATCAACATCGCAGCAATATCAGGCGTATCGACGAAAAACAATGGAGAAGGACTTCTCACGAATGAATGATATGCAGCAGAAAGCGGTTTTTCATGTCAATGGTCCCCTGCTTATTCTGGCTGGTGCCGGCAGTGGAAAAACAACGGTGCTTGTAAATCGCATTGCTAATCTGATTCGATATGGAAACGCATATGAAGATCTTTCGGGCGAGTGTTCCGGGGAAGACCTGGATATTTTGAAACGATACTGCTCCGGAGAGGATTCATTGCAACCGCAGGCACGTGCAATTGCTGCTGCAAAACCCGTTCCGGCGTGGCATATCTTAGCAATTACATTTACCAATAAGGCCGCAGGTGAGCTAAAAGAGCGTTTGAATGCAATGCTGGGGGAGATCTCAAACGATATATGGGCGTCAACCTTTCATTCTGCTTGTGCGAGAATGCTTCGCAAAGACGGTGATAGATTGGGATTTTCACACCATTTTACGGTGTATGATACAGACGATTCAAAAAGGTTGATGCGTGATTGCATTAAAGCGTTACGTATTGATGATAAAAAATTGCCTGCGCGGGCAATTCTGGCAGAGATTTCCCATGCAAAGGATTCACTGATTACTCCTGCCGCATTTTTGCAAAGGGCAAACGGTGATGTGCGCCAACAGCAAATCGGTGAAGCATATAAGATGTATCAAGCACAGCTCAAGGATGCGGACGCAATGGATTTTGATGATCTGCTGTTTCACACGGTAACCTTGTTACGGGAAAATGCGGATGTGTTGGCATATTATCAAAAGAAATTTCAGTACATTATGGTGGATGAATATCAGGATACGAACCATGCGCAGTATGAGTGGGTGCGGATGCTTTCATCGTCACATCACAATCTTTGTGTGGTCGGTGATGATGACCAAAGTATTTATCGTTTCCGCGGTGCCAACATTGAGAATATTCTCAGCTTTGAACAATCTTTTCCGGATAGCACCGTAATTCGTTTGGAGCAGAATTATCGTTCGACACAAACGATCCTGGATGCCGCCAACGCAGTGATTGGGAACAACAGCGAGCGAAAGGGAAAGACGCTTTGGACAGAGAATCCGCAGGGTGAAAAGATTCAGCTTCATACTGCTCTCGATGAGCAGGATGAAGCTAAATACGTTTCCGAAGCAATTCTGGAAGCAAATGCAGCAGGAAGAAAGTTCAGTGATTTTGCCGTCTTATACCGCACTAATGCACAATCGAATGCAATTGAAAAAGTTTTTGTGCGCAGCGGAGTTCCGTACCGTATGATTGGTGGGCATCGTTTTTACGAGCGCAAAGAAATCCGCGATATGATTGCATATCTCAGCGTAATCGCAAATCCCAATGACAGTATGCGTCTTCGCCGCATTATCAATGAACCGAAACGCTCTATTGGAGATAAGACAATTGCATCCGCAGAAGAAATTGCATCCGTTGTGGGAATGAGCCTGTTTGAGGTAATCGGGCGTGCCGATGAGTTTGATACACTTCGCCGTGCGGCACCTAAACTGCAGGCTTTTGCTACAACCATGAAAGAACTGATAGAGGAATCACAGGATTCTTCCATTTCATTGCATGATCTTTATCAGCACCTTCTGTTTAAAACGGATTATGTCGCATATCTGAAAGCACAGAATGATGAATCAGAGACACGAATTGAAAATATTAATGAACTGGCAAGTAACTTGATTCAATTTGAGAAGGAGAATCCAGAGGACGCTTCTATCTCGATGTTTCTGGAAGAAGTTTCCTTGATGACAGATATTGATAATTATGACCAGAATGCAGATTCTGTTGTTATGATGACGCTGCATTCCGCGAAAGGGTTGGAATTCCCGGTTGTGTTTATTCCGGGAATGGAGGAAAATCTTTTTCCGGGGTATCAGTCTATTATCAACGGCGGCGCAGATATTGAAGAGGAACGGCGGCTGGCTTATGTCGGTATTACCCGTGCGCGGGAGCAGCTCTATCTGGTTAACGCATCTCAGCGTATGATTTACGGTAGTACCCAGCGAAATAAAGCATCGCGTTTTTCGCAGGAGATTCCAAAAGAATTGATGGAAGAAACGATTACGCGCAGTTGGAAAGTTCCGGAACCGGGAACAAAACTGCCATCATCCAATATGGCAAATCGTAATGCAAATATTCGCACTGCACGTAGCATCGGTACAGGAAATCCGGTGGTTCCGCCGGGAAAAATCTGTCAGCTGCTGCCGGGTGATGCTGTGGAGCATAAAACGTTCGGCGACGGTATGGTACTTTCCGCCACGAAAATGGGAAATGACACGCTGTTGGAGATTGCTTTTGAACAGGTTGGGACAAAAAAAATATTTGCGAACTTTGCAAATTTGAAAAAGAAGTAAGAAATACGGCTCGATTCTGCTGAACTGAACCCACAGACGACAAGAAGATCTCATCGGTGGTTGGGTTCACTTCAGGCTGAATCGAGCCGTGTTTTTTATATGATTACCAGCAACGATTAAGCAATAGCCAAAACGGACGCTGCATCTTGTTCAGCGAAAAGATCAGAAAGGATATCGGGAATATGTACGGGGAACACAGCGTTTTCAACCAATAAACGAAACGCACGTTCTGCGGCTGCTTTGGTTGAAAAAAGATGGGTATTTGTGTAATGTGAAAGAACTCTTCCGCACTTTTTGCAGCTGCACGAAATGCCATACAGACCATTTTTGCTGCACAGTAAGCTGTACTTCAACTGGAAGTCATTCAAAGCAATCATTGCACTTTCGTTTTCCTTTTTTACGACCTTTTCCATATTTGTTCGTCCTCCTCATAATTATGAAAGCTTATCTGCTTTCGTTAATTTAATTATAACAGGAAAAAAATAAAAATATATACCAAAAAAGTTTACGTGCATGCTTAAAAAGTAAGAAAAAGGTAAACAGTAATCGATAATAGAAACCAGATGTCACAGAATCTTGCATTTTTGCACTCTTTGGGTTACAATACACAAAGAATGTAGAAAAGAACAGGTATTGCAACATAAAGGGGAAGCATAAGGTATGCGAAAACAGCATGGAATTGTTTTGATAGGATGCGGATACATTGGCAAATCCTATTTGGAGGATATTTCCTTTCGTGATCAAGTGCGATTAATTGGAACGGCAGACGTAGACCCAGGTGCAGCTGCAGCTGCTGCACGCCGTTTTGGTGCCGACTGTTGGTCAACAGATTATCACGAGTTGATCTCAAGAAACGATGTGGACATAGTCATTATTGCAACGTATGCACAGACACACCTAACGATTTTGAAAGACTGTTTGGATGCAGGTAAGCATGTGTTGTGTGAAAAACCAATGGTAGCGAAGGAGAAGGAACTGGATGACTTCCTTGCAGCGGTGCGTACGGCCAAAACAAAGGTACTGATTGCACATGTTTTGCGGCATAATGATTCATATCGTCGTTTACACGACATGATTTCGGAAGGAATGATCGGAGAACCGCGCGTGTTGCGGATGGTGCAAAATCACCATCACATGGGGCAGCATCGTTTGCAGGCACTCCTAAAGGATTGTTCGCCCGTTGTGGACTGCGGAGTGCATTATATTGATGTTGCCCGCTGGTTTACAGGACAGGAAGTGGAATACATTTCGGGAGTGGGCAGCAGGATTAGCGTGGATGAAGATGCACCGCATGTTGATTATGGTATGCTTACCATGCGTATGAGCGGCGGTGCGGTTGCGTATTATGAGGCCGGTTGGGCACGCACGATTGCATTTCAAAACCTTAAGGAATTTGTGGGCACTAAGGGAAGAATCCGGTTCACGCTTCAATCGGAGCGCTATTTTGACCGGGAAGAAGGCGATCTGATTGAATATTATGACGGGGAAACCGGTAGATACCAGATCATCAATAACCCCAGTGTGTATAAAAATATGTGGGGACAGGTTGCTCACTTAATACGTATGATTGAAGATAATGTTCCGGCTGATCCCACGCTGGAAGATGCGACAAAGGCAATGCGGATTGCATTTGCGGGGGATTGTGCGATTCGGGAAAACAGAGTTATTTGTCTTTCGGAAAAATAGCATTTTAAGGCAGCGCATGCTGCCTCTTTTTTGTTCATGGAAAATTTACGAAATTAGAGCAACCCTGTTTTATTTATGTGATAAACTCAAAAATTATATTATACGCTCTGAGAACGGGGAGGAACCACCGTGTTTGCTAAATTCAGTGTAAAAAAGCCGTTGACCGTTTTTGTTTCCGTCATGATTATATTGATGCTGGCGGTTATCTCATTTACAAAAATGCCGACGGATTTATTGCCGAGCATTGATCTGCCGTATATTGCAGTTGTTACAACAAGCCCGGGTGCCTCGCCGGAAAAAGTGGAAATATCGGTTACGAAACCGATTGAAGGAACGCTTTCCGCAACGGGCGGAGTAGAAAAGGTAACCAGTATTTCACGCGAAAATTATAGCATGGTGATTTTCCAATTCAGTTATGGAACCAACATGGATACCGCCATGATTGATATGAATAACAAGCTTAGTCAGGTGGAAGCAGAATTTGACGATACCGTCGGTACGCCCGTTATGATGAAAATTAATCCCGATATGCTGCCGGTTATGGTTGCAAGTGTGGATATGGGCGATGTTTCAGCAGAAGAGGTTTCGCAAAAGGTTAAGGAAACGGTCGTTCCCTCTCTGGAAAAAGTGAATGGTGTTGCAACTGTCAGTGCGAGCGGATTGTATGAAAAACGTCTGGTTTTGACCTTGAGTCAGGAAAAAATTAATGCATTGAATCAAAAGATGCTTTCCGCCGTGGACGCATCCTTAGCAGAGCAGCAAACGAAGCTTACGGAAGGAAAAAAAGCACTGCAAGAAGCTCGCTTGGAGTTTGAGGTACAAAAATCAACACAAACGCAGGAGCTCACAGAGAAATCGGCGCAGCTTGCGACGACACAAACGGCACTAAGCAGCCTTCTTGACCCGGCGGAAACACTGTATCAGCAACTGGTAATCAAGCAATATGAGCAGCAGGCACAAGTGGAATCGCTGGAAAAACAGATTGCAGAATCGGAAATTCCAGACACGGCACAACAAGAAACATTGGATGCGTTGCGAAAAACTTTGCAGCAAACAGAACAGGCTGTTGCAGAAGCAAAATCTGCACTGGACAAATACCGCGCACAGATGGAGCAATTGCAAGCAGCAGATGCGCAGATTCAAGCGGGAAAAACGCTTCTAAACACACAGCTTGCCCAGGCGGATCAGCAGCTGAAAGAACAGGAAGCCGCGTTGGAGAAAGCTCAGCAACAGTTTGATTCCGCCAGTAAAACCGCATTGCAAAGTGTAAATTTGGACGGAATGCTTGACCAATCAAAGCTTTCCTCTTTACTTTTGGCAGAGAATTTTTCGATGCCTGCCGGAACGTTGAATTCTGAAAACGGGCAGATGACGGTCAAGGTCGGGGATGCCTTTTCCAATGCCGATGAGGTCGGATCCCTCACATTGATGTCCACTCAGCTGGAGGGGTTAGAGAAAATCACGATTGCAGATGTTGCAAATATTTCCTACGAAGATAATGCAGGTGAAGTGTACGCTAAGGTAAATGGAAATAACGGCATCCTGTTTACCATTCAGAAGCAAAGTACTGCATCCACTGCGGAGGTTTCGGATCGTATCCGTAATCAAATTCAGGATATTGAAGAAGCAAATGAAGGACTACATGTTACAATTCTCAACGATCAGGGCGTTTATATTGATATTGTTGTGCGTTCTGTAATTGAGAATCTACTGCTGGGCGGGTTGCTTGCAATTTTAATTCTGTTTTTGTTTTTGCGCAGCATAAAACCAACCATGATTGTTGCCGTGAGTATTCCAATCAGTTTGGCGCTTGCAGTTGTGTTAATGTATTTTTCCGGAGTTACCCTTAACATTATTTCGTTGGCAGGGCTTGCACTTGGCGTTGGAATGCTTGTAGACAACAGCATCGTTGTGATTGAGAATATCTATCGCCTTCGTGCCCAGGGAGTTTCATCTGTGCAGTCTGCAGTACAAGGAACAAAAGAAGTGGGAGGGGCAATTGCCGCTTCCACGCTGACCACCATTTGCGTTTTTTTACCGATTGTATTCGTTCAGGGTATTTCACGAGAACTATTTACGGATATGGGGCTCACCATTGCTTATTCACTGCTGGCAAGTCTGTTGGTCGCAATGACGCTTGTTCCCGCAGTTTCTTCACGCGTCTTGCGGCAGCCGCTGCAAGAAAAGAAGACATGGTTCGATCGTATTGCGGATGCATATGGCAGATTGCTGGAGCGTTCGCTCAGAAGAAAAAGCATTGTGTTGACGGCAGCACTGCTTCTGATGGCATTGAGTGTATGGGGTGCCACGCAAATGGGCACTGCGTTTATTCCGGAATCAGACAGCAGTCAGCTTTCCGTCACAGTGACACCGCCCAAGAACAGTACTACGGAAGAAACAACCAAATTGTTAGATGAAATTTCGTCGCGCACACAGAAAATTGACGGAGTTGAAACAGTCGGTGCCATGCTGAGTTCCGGTTCCGGCTCGCTTTATGTCATTCTTTCAGAAAATCGTTCGGCAAGCAGTCAGAATATTTCTCAGGAGATTTCAGACGCAACAGCTGATCTTGACTGCGAGATATCGGTTCAAGGCTCCACGATGGCAATGAGCTCGTTGGGTGGTTCGGGTGTACAGCTTAATATTATTGGAGACGATTTAATCAAATTACAAACAATAGCCAATGAAGTGGGTGAAATCGTTCAGAATGTAGATGGTGCCTGCAATGTGACAGCGGGTAATGAAGAGGAAGGCAAGCAATTGCATATTGTAGTAGATAAAAACAAGGCTATGCAATATGGTTTGACAGTTGCTCAGGTTTACCAGTCCATTGCGCAGGCTTTAAAAACAGAAACAACGGCAACAACCGTGGAAGAAGAGAACGATTCTATTTCCGTTTTGGTAAGAAAAGATGCAGATCAGGCGGTGACAAAGGAAAATCTGTGTGATTTCGAATTGAGTGGAACAAAGAATGGTTCTCAAACTTCCATCAAACTCAGTGAGATCGCTGCAGTTACCGAGGAATCGGGTGCAAGTCAGATTAACCGCGAAGATTCCAAGCGTTATATTACGGTGTCTGCTGAAGTAGATGAGAATCATAACGTTGGACTTGTCAGCCGCGAGATTGAACAAAAGCTCACGGATTACCAGTTGCCGGACGGTTATTCCATCGAGTTTGGCGGGGAAAATGAAACCATTAACAGTGCTTTGGGCGATCTTGTCTGGATGGTGCTCTTGGCAATTGTTCTGGTGTATTTGATTATGGTAGCGCAATTCCAGTCGTTCCGGTCTCCGTTCATTGTGTTGTTTACCGTTCCTCTTGCGTTTACAGGTGGCTTGTTGTTGCTGTGGGCGGGTGGTTTTGATCTTAGTGTTATTTCCATTCTCGGCTTCCTTGTGCTTACCGGCGTCGTAGTCAATAATGGTATTGTTTTTGTTGACCGTGCAAACCAACTGAGACTGGCCGGAATGGGACGCCGTCAAGCACTTGTCACAGCAGGAAAACAACGCATTCGTCCCATTTTGATGACAGCCATGACAACCATCCTCGGTCTTGTTACCATGGCGCTCGGAATCGGCGAAGGTACAGATATGCTTCAGCCGATGGCAGTCGTGATTATTGGCGGTTTAACGTATGCTACGTTACTCACTTTGTTTGTTGTGCCTGCGCTTTATGATGTTTTTCAGCGCCGTCCTTTGAAGGAAGTGAAGTTAGACAAATTACCGCAGTCAATAGAATAACGGTTGAAACAACTGCATGATCATGAAAAACAATAACAGG
This sequence comes from uncultured bacterium, assembly GCA_934875675.1. Classification (GTDB taxonomy): domain Bacteria; phylum Bacillota; class Clostridia; order Oscillospirales; family Acutalibacteraceae; genus CAKXIK01. The sequence continues at coordinate 2,461 of CAKXIK010000038.1, read as the reverse complement.
TCATCTTTTCCCTTCTTTAGGGGGTAGGTGACCTGTTTTGTGTAAACTAAAGTTTACGGAGTTTATTTTTTTTAGTGATAGGATTTCTTTGCGCTTCATATGCTTTGGGAGAAAGGGGAGAAGTGCAATGGAATGGTACCGCACCTTGGAAGAGATTGTGCAAAGAGTAAGCGGAGCAATCTGGGGACCGGGAATGGTTGCGGTAATGTTGTTTGTCGGGGTGTGGTTTACTGCAAAAGCAAAGGGCATACAGTTTTTTCACTTTGGAAAATGCATGCGTTGTACCGTAGGGACGCTTTGGCATGAGAAAAAAGAAAAAAGTACCGGGGGAATTACTAAATTTCAGGCACTCTCCGCTGCATTAGCCGGAACCATGGGAACCGGAAATATCGTAGGCGTTGCAACCGCGCTGACCATGGGCGGTGCAGGAGCGGTTTTTTGGATGTGGTTTTCTGCTTTGTTTGGCATGATGACCAAATATGCAGAAACCTTGCTCGCGGTGCGTTTTCGCAAGAAAGATTCGAAAGGGCGCTGGGTCGGCGGAGCAATGGAATACATGGAGGACGGTGTCGGAAAAAAGTGGTTGGCATCAGTGTTCGGCGTTTGCTGTATTTTCGCATCGCTCGGGATGGGAAACATGACGCAAGCCAATGCAATTGCCGATGCGGTTCAGGATGCCTGCGCGGTTCCGCCGTGGATAACCGGTCTTGTGCTTGCAGTGATCCTGGCACTTGTGGTTTTCGGAGGACTAAGCCGCATTGCGTCAGTGACAGAAAAGCTCATTCCTGCACTTTCTATTATTTACACGCTCGGTGGGCTTGCAGTCATTATTGTACATGGGGAGCAACTGCCAAGAGTAATTACTGATATTTTTCATCAGGCTTTTTCCTTTTCTGCCATAGCAGGAGGCGCTGCCGGGGTCGGAATTCGTGCGGCGATGCGCTATGGTTTTTCGCGTGGAATTTTTTCCAATGAGGCAGGTTTGGGAAGCAGCGGAATGGTTTATGCAGCCGCAGATGATGCGAAACCAGTAGAACAGGGAATGTGGGGGATTTTTGAGGTATTTGTGGATACCATTGTTGTTTGTACGGTGACCGCTTTTGCAATTTTGTCCAGTGGTGCATTGGATGCTGGAAAGACGGGTGCAGCACTCACGGTCGCTGCATTTGAGACGATTTTGGGACCGGTGGGTTCTTTCTTTATTTCGATTTCGATTGTGTTGTTTGCGCTGGCGTCCATGCTTGGCTGGGCGTATTATGGAGAACGTGGTTTCTGCAAACTGGTTGGCGAAAACAATGCCATATTATACAGAATCATTTTTGTGGCCTGTGCGGTGGCCGGTAGTGCTGCAAGGCTGGAACTTGTCTGGAATTTGAGCGAGATTTTTAACGGATTGATGGCACTGCCTAATTTGTATGCGATTATGGTGCTTTCACCCATTGTGGTTCAAGAGACGAATCACTGGTTTGCGTTAGAATCGAGGAGAAGCAAAACGAAGAAACATTGAACAATTCAAAGGATTATAGAGATTTTTTATGAAAAATGAAATTCTCCGCTAAAAAACGAGGTTTTTTGAGGAAATTTTCAAAAATATATTGACTTTTTTGCATTTTCCCCCTATATTAACTATGTTGCGTTATTGTTGATTGAATACTGTTTTGTGCAAAAAATGTCTCTGGTTTTTCGCTGACAGATTTGTGCATACAGTTTTGCCTTCCCGCTTGGAGTTTTCCAATGTGTGGAAGGCAAAATTCTGTAAAAAACAGAGCGAATGTAACGAGTATCCTGCAGAGAGAGGAATGGTCATAAGATGGGAAATGACTGTTTGATTGAATTAAAAAATATTGACGTTTCATTTGATGGAGAGCAGATTTTACACAATCTGAATTTAACTATCCGGGATGGCGAATTTGTTACGCTGCTTGGACCATCAGGCTGCGGTAAAACAACCACATTGAGGCTGATTGGCGGATTTTTGCAGCCAAATTGCGGAGACGTTCTGTTTTCCGGCAAGCGTGTGAATGAAATTCCTCCTCACAAGCGTCAGGTTAACACAATTTTTCAGAAGTATGCATTATTTCCTCATTTGAATGTATTTGAGAATATTGCTTTCGGAATGCGGATCAAAAAATATTCCAAGGAGCAAATCAAGCAGAAGACGGAAGAAATGCTGGAGCTTGTCAACTTAAAGGGCTTTGATAAGCGCAGCGTGGATTCGCTTTCCGGCGGGCAGCAGCAGCGGGTGGCAATTGCGCGGGCACTGGCAAATGAACCAAAGGTTTTGTTGCTGGACGAGCCGCTTGGCGCACTGGATCTCAAGCTGCGCAAGGACATGCAGGTGGAACTGAAGAAAATTCAACAGCAGCTTGGTATTACATTTGTTTTTGTTACACATGATCAGGAAGAGGCTCTTTCTATGTCCGATACAGTTGTTGTTATGGATAAAGGCGTTATCCAACAG
>CAKXIK010000037.1 GCA_934875675.1 uncultured bacterium | reverse complement strand
CATTTCAAAGCCTTTTCCCTCCGCCTGCGGCTCCGGTCTAAGGCTTTGAAATGCGATTGTTACCATATCTTTTTTTTCGGGTAGATGGGTCATATCTATTTACAACGCAGAATAAAGAACCGTTATGACAAAAACGTTGCTTGACAGTCCTTTGGAAAAGCGTTAATATTAATACATATAACTATGTGCAAAATGAGCATTTCTCGCTTTTCTATTAGTTATAATTGATTATTTTACCGTTTCTTTTTTATTCAGCTTGACAGGAAAAAGAGCTGAGAAACGGTCTTAAATAAAGAGGACAGAGTTTCTTCAATCAGATCAGCACGCCGCACAGATGCGGTTCATGCAGCAGGTGCCGATGTTCGGATCGACGCTTCTGTTGAGTTATCTTTCTGTACAGACGAATTGCCGTGTGATGAACGACTGCTTTGAAGATTTCTGCCCCGCAAATAAAATTGGAGGTCATTTTGTGACAGAAGAAAACAAGGAATTGAACGAAAAAAAAGTGACGGATGAAAAAAATCCCGAAACAAAAACAGAAGCAAAAACGGAAACAAAGAATAGACGCCGTCCCGCCAGAAAAAAGGCGACGGCTCCCGCGGAACGCAAAGCGGAAGAAACAAACACACCGGCAGCCTCCGTGCAGCAAAACCAGCCCGCGCAACAAAAACAGCAAAATGGAGCAAAGCAGCAAAGCAATAATAAAACGGGTCGCCCGTCAACCCCGAAGCAACATTCGGCGACCAAAGGAAAACAGCCGGTTGCACCAAAACAAAACGATAATCCGGAACAAAAAACAGCCGAGGCGAAAGCATCTGCTGAAAAAAACACATCCAGTCAGGGACGTTCTTCACGCAGAGGACGCCCTGCAAAGGAACCAAAAGTGCGTATTGCTTTTTTGGGTGGGCTGAATGAAATCGGAAAAAATATTACACTTTATGAAACTGATCAGGACATTGTGCTGGTTGATTGCGGCATGGCATTTCCGGAAGAGGATATGCCGGGGATAGATTTGGTTATTCCCGATTTTACCTATCTGGAAAAAAATCGCGCTAAAATTCGCGGTATTGTATTGACACATGGCCATGAAGATCATATCGGCGCGCTGCCGTATCTTTTAAAAACAATCAACATTCCGGTTTACGGGACGCGGCTTACGCTTGGTTTGGTAGAAGGAAAACTACGCGAGCACGGCATTTTGGAACGTTCAAGCTTGAATGTTGTGAATGCAGGGCAAATGGTCAACTTCGGTTCGATTCAGGTGGAGTTTATCCATGTGAATCATTCTATTCCTGATGCGGTTGGTTTTGGCATTCATACACCGGCAGGTACCGTTGTAATGACCGGTGATTTTAAGATTGATACCACGCCGATTCAGGGTGAGATGATCGACCTTGCTCGTTTTGCAGAACTTGGTGGCGAGGGAGTTTTGGCGCTTCTGGCAGATTCAACAAATGCGGAACGCCCCGGTTTTACAGCAAGCGAGCGAACGGTTGGTGGTTCATTCGACACACTCTTCCAAAGAGCCCAGAATGACAGAATTATCATTGCGACCTTCGCTTCTAATATTCATCGTGTGCAGCAAATCATCAACTGCGCACAGAAATACGGGCGCAAGGTTGCTCTTTCGGGTCGCAGCATGGTAAATGTTATGTCTGTTGCTATGGAACTTGGATATTTGGATGTTCCTGCAGGGCTGTTGATTGATATGAATGCGCTTTCCCGATATCCCAAAGAACAAATTGTTCTGATTACAACCGGAAGTCAGGGCGAACCGATGTCTGCGCTTTCCCGTATGGCATTTTCAGATCATCGAATGGTTGAAGTTGGACCTGGCGATTTTATTATTATTTCCGCCAACCCGATTCCGGGTAACGAAAAGACAGTCGGGCGTGTCATCAATGAGTTGATGAAGCGCGGGTGCGAAGTGGTATATGAATCCATGTATGAAGTTCATGTTTCGGGTCATGCGTGTCAGGGTGAAATCAAAACCATGCTGGGCATTATCAAGCCAAAATTTTATATTCCGGTTCACGGCGAACAAAAACATTTGCAAAAAAATGCGTCGGTTGCCCGAATGATGGGGATCGATCCCGCTAATATCTTCATCGGTGATGTGGGACGTTGCATAGAACTTAGTGCAAATGAACTCAGGCAGGTTGGGGACGTCCCTGCAGGCCGCGTGTTGGTAGATGGTCTTGGGGTCGGCGACGTGGGGAGTGTGGTTTTGAGAGACCGCAAGCACCTTGCGCAGGACGGTTTGCTGGTTGTTGTTTGTACGATTGACCAGAATAACGGCCATATCGTTTCAGGACCGGACATCGTTTCGCGTGGATTTGTTTATGTGCGTGAAGCTGAAAATTTGATGAGCGAAGTAAGAGAAATTACAAAGCGCATCATTGAGACATGTGCAGATAACGATGTGCGCGAATGGGGCACGATTAAAACAAAGATTAAGGAATCGGTTTCGCGGTTTCTGTTTGACCGGACAAAGCGCAATCCCATGATTCTTCCTGTCATAATGGAAGTTTGAGGCGATGGGTTTGATTTGTTCCTGTTCCAATAACCTCGCGAAAAGGATGTGAATCCCGGCATGAAAAAAAGAATCTGGGTAAATTCCCCAATCACAATTTTGTTGCTTATTCTGGTGACTTTTCTCGCCGTTCAGAATTATCATCTGGGCGGAACGAAAAATATTGCAGTGTTGGTGATACAGGTGGTATGTATTATCACTGCTGCAGTTGCTGTTGTGGCGAGTAGGATAACCTTTCGCCGCTACATACGGCATTCCGTCACCGCTGCGGGAAGATATCTTTCAGGAGCACAAAAGGATTCGATTGAGCAATTTCCCCTGCCGGTTGCGGTTGTGGGAGAACGAGGAGACTTGATTTGGTGCAATTCTCAATTTGAAAAGAGAGTCTTCCCGGTTCCGGATGTTATCGGTTCGGATCTTACAGAATTCTTAAATGATCATGCCGTTTCGGAGATTTCTTCGGAAGGGCTTGATGTAACATGCCAAAAACGCATGTATACGGTTTATTCGCATCCTGTTGCAAATGAGAATCAATATGTTTATCTTCTCTATTTTGTAGACAATACGGAATTCAAACAAATCGCTAATGAATTTGATAGGACACGTCCGTCTGTTGCGATTGCATCATTTGACAATCTGGAAGAGCTTTCTCAAATGGCAAAACCGGGGGAGCTTGCGCAGATATCGGCCGATGTTGAAATGAAAATTGAAAATTGGGTTTCACTGGCCGGAGGATTTGTTTGCCGTGTAAGTTCCGGAAAGTATTTAATTGTATGGGATCATCAGGCACTGGATAAAGCGATGAGCCGCAAGTTCGACTTGCTGGATGAAATTCGTGATATTCACCTTTCCAATCGTGTCAATGCAACGCTCTCTGTTGGTGTGAGTATGGGAGGTGCTTCGGTTCGCGATTGCTATGATACCGCAGGTCAGGCACTGGATATGGCGCTTGGCCGAGGAGGAGATCAAGCTGTTGTGCGGATTGGCAGCGAATATAAATTTTTTGGCGGTGTTTCAAAAGGTGTTGAAAAACGAAGCCGTGTGCGTGCCCGCGTAGTAGCAAATGCGCTTTCTGCATTGATTGAAAACAGCAGTCAGGTATTTATCATGGGTCACCGCAATTCAGATTTAGATTGTTTGGGGGCAGCAATCGGTGTTTGGAGCATTGCTGCCAATAAGTTCAATAAAAACACCCATATCGTAATTGATCGCGAGTCAACCTTAGCAGGGCCTCTTCTGGAAGCTTTTATCCGTGATGGACACGGAGATATGTTTGTTTCGCCGATGCAGGCTCTTTCTATGTATGATCAGGACGCATTGCTTGTGGTGGTGGATACGCATTCCAGAGACTTTTTGGAAAGCCGTGAGGTTTACGATGCCAGCAAACAGGTGGTTGTGATCGACCATCACCGCAAAATGGTAAATTATATTGATCATGCGGTCATTTTCTATCATGAACCATATGCCTCCTCTGCATCTGAGATGGTGACGGAACTGGTGGAATACCTTGCTGAGAACAAACTCAGTCAAACGGAAGCCGATGCATTACTTGCGGGACTTATGCTGGACACCAAAAGCTTTGTTCTGAAAACGGGTGTTCGTACCTTTGAAGCAGCTGCCTTTTTGCGACGTAAGGGTGCCGATACGGTGGAAGTTAAACGTCTTTTTGCAAGTTCTTTTGAAAGTTACCAACTGAAATATCAATTGATTGCAAGCGCACAGATTCATCACGGTATGGCAATTGCAGCGGCAGAGGATTCAAAAGATCTTCGTATTGAAGCCGCCCAGGCCGCGGATGAACTGTTGAATATCTGCGGAGTAGAGGCCTCATTTGTGCTGTTTCCGTTCGAAGGCAGCATCAATATTTCCGCCCGTTCATTCGGTCGAATTAATGTTCAAATCATTATGGAGAAGATTGGCGGCGGGGGACATTTAACAATGGCCGGCGCACAATTACCCGGGGAGACCGTGGAGCAGGCACGCAAAAAATTAATCCGTGCAATTGAAGAATTCAGCCGTGAGCGCGGAGTGTTAGCTGCTAAAAAAGCAGATGATTCTGCTTTTTTATAGTATTATCAATCATAAAGTATTTTTTATTTCTCATTTACCATTACGATTAACACAGAAGGGAAGATTCAACAATGAAGGTCGTTTTACTGGCTGACGTCAAAGGAAGCGGAAAGAAAGGGGAACTGGTCACAGTTTCCGATGGATATGCGAGAAACTTTTTGTTCCCGCGTGCACTTGCCAAAGAGGCAAATGCACAAGCAATGAATGAGTTGCGCAATCACGAGGAATCCGTTCGGTTCAAAATTGAAACCGAAAAGAAAAATGCACAGCAAACAGCCGATACGATTCACGGAAAAACGGTGAAGATGACCGCAAAAGCGGGGCAGGGAGGCAGATTGTTTGGTTCTGTGACAGCAAAGGAAATTGCCGAAGAGCTGAAACGCTCTTTTGGCGTTGAGGTTGATAAACGAAAAATTGTGCTGGATAATGATATCAAAGCTTTTGGCACGTACGAATGTGAAGTAAAGCTTTACAATGGAATTACGGCAAAAATTTATGTAACCGTCAGTGAACAGCAGTAATCAGCAGGGGGCAGCAGAATGGACAATCAACTGAAAATCACCTCGGGCTACGACGGGTTAAATTTGCCCTATAGTCCGGAGGCGGAGCAATCTGTTCTGGGCGCCGTTCTGCTGGATTCTTCCTGTTTGGATCGCGTGATGGACGTTTTGCCCACACCGGAGTATTTCCATCTTTCCAAGCATCAAACGATCTATTCCATTATGCTCGAAAAAATTACGAACGGGGAAAAGATTGATTTTGTTACGGTCTTGGATCGAATGCGTGCAGAAAAAGATTATGATGAACTCAATGACAAAACTTATCTGCTTCAATTGGCAAACTTAGTCCCCAGTATTGCCAACGTGGAAATTTACGCGGGAATTGTTCGGGAAAAATACGAAATCCGTGCATTGATTGTTACCGCACGAGATATTGTAGAGGCTGCTGCTGATGGTAATGGGGATCCTGCGGAGCTGTTGGATTCCGCCGAAGAAAAGATCATGGGAATCCGCAGCGAAAAACGAACCAGCGGATTACAGCATGTTCGGGATGTTTTAATAAAAGCATATGACAACATCGAACAACTCAGTCAGCCGGGGTCTGACAGCCTGCGTGTTCCAACAGGGATTTCTGAGCTGGACGAGATGATTTCCGGCTTAAACAAGACCGACTTAATTTTGCTTGCAGCTCGACCTGGTATGGGTAAAACGAGCTTCGCTCTGAATATTGTGCGGTATGCCGCCTTGTGCGCTTCAAAAAAGGTGGCTTTCTTTTCGTTGGAAATGAGCCGTGAACAGTTGGTTACAAGATTACTTTCCTGCGAGGCGCTGGTGCCAAGTGAAAAATTGCGCAGCGGCAAACTACAGGATAGTGATTGGCGCAAGATTGCAACCGCATCAGACGTCCTGAGCAAAGCAGAGATGTACTTTGATGATGCTCCCAATATCACCGTGCCGGAGATGAAGGCTCGACTGCGGCGTCTTGGTGGTGTTGACTTGGTTGTAATCGACTACTTACAGCTGATGTCTACCGGGAAGAGAACTGAAAACCGTGTGCAGGAAATTTCAGAAATTACCCGAAACCTCAAAATTCTTGCCAAGGAATTTGAGGTGCCGGTGCTCACACTTTCTCAGTTATCCCGTAGTACAGAAAGCCGGACTTCCCACAAACCGATGCTTTCCGACCTCCGAGATTCCGGCTCTATTGAACAGGATGCGGATATCGTTATGTTTCTTTATCGTGACGATTATTATAAAGATGACGAAAAAGACGCTGAAACAAAAGACAACAATCAGAGTGAGTGTATTGTGGCAAAAAACCGTCATGGTCGAACAGATTCTGTAAAACTGCACTGGCAGGGCGAGTTTACACGCTTTACCGGTCAGGAGGTTATTCACCGTGAGGGATAAGGTTTTAGCTGTGATTGCAGAATATGGAATGATTCAACCGGGAGACACCGTGATTGCGGCTCTTTCCGGAGGAGCAGATTCTATGTGTCTTCTTTCACTATTGCAAGGGTTGCAAAAAACGCTTGATTTCCAGTTGATAGCTGCACATATGAATCATCAGCTTCGGGGGATGGCTGCCGACCAGGATGAAGCATTTGTGGAGGAATGGTGTCAAACACACAACATTTTACTTCATACAATCAAACGAAATGTCGCAAAATTAGCGGCACTGCAGGGGATTGGGACAGAAGAATGCGGTCGCAATGAACGTTATTCCTTTTTTCAAGCACTTGCCGCCCAATATCCGGCTGCTAAAATCGCAACCGCCCACACCCTTTCCGATCAACAGGAAACGGTTTTGCTTAACCTTACACGCGGAACCGGCAGTCGGGGACTTTGCGGAATTCCACCTATCCGCCAAAATATTATTCGACCGTTAATTGCGTGTACCAGAGACGAAATCGAAGAATATTGCCGCCAAAATGCCATACCCTATGTGATAGATGCAACTAACAGTGATCCTGCCTATGCACGTAACCGGATTCGCCATCATGTAGTGCCGGAGCTATGTAAAATTAATCCTGGATTTTCTGAATCCGTCTGGCGCATGACACGTCATTTGACCGAACAGGAGGAATATCTTACACAGTGTTCCGGTGATGTTCTCGAGCAAGCACAGACGGATATTGGCTATTCAACTGTAGTGCTTACAAAGGAACCACCTGTAATCCGCATCCGGTGCTGCAGAATTGCAGCAGAACGCAACGGCGCACAAAACCTTGCAGAGTGTCATCTGCAAGCGTTGGATCATCTTCTTTTTTGTGGTGGTTGCTGTGCGTTACCAGGCAAATTGACAGCAGATGTGTTTCATGATTCACTTCGCTTCTATCAATCATCAGCGGAACAAACACCAGAAGTAGCAATTTCCGTTTGTCCCCCAGAAAATTGCTTTTTTTTTCATAAAAAGTTTTCTTTTTCAGTAATGGACGGAAAAAGTTTTTTTGAAAATTGGAAAGTTTACAAAAAGTTAGTATCTAATGCAGTGAACTATGATACAATATCCGGCAGTATAGTATTGCGCAACCGCAGGCCGGGTGATGTTTTTTCACCGAGCGGACGTGGGTTAACTAAAAAAGTAAAAAAATTATTCAATGAACAGAATATACCTCCGGAACAGCGTGAGCAAACAGCTTTGCTGGAATCGAACGGTCGTATCTGTTGGATTGAAGGAATCGGTGTATCCGAGCAGGCAAAAATTTCACAGGATACCCGTCAAATATTGATCATTGTGGAGGAAACAGAATGAGCATGCATGATGACATCAAAGAAGTTTTGATCGATGAAGAACAATTAAAAAACAAAGTTGCTGAATTAGGGGCAAAAATCAGTAAAGACTATGCAGGAAAAAATTTGTTAATGGTCAGCGTCTTAAAGGGATCAATCATTTTTATGTCTGATCTCATGCGTGCGATTGAGGTTCCCTGCCGGATCGATTTTATGTCGGTTTCCAGTTACGGTTCAGGCACGAAAACCTCGGGTATTGTTAAAATCATCAAGGATCTGGATATACCGTTGAAGGGTTTTGATGTTTTGGTTGTGGAAGATATTTTAGACAGCGGCATGACGCTCAGTTACCTGCTCGAGCTGCTCCAAAGCCGCGAGCCGGCCAGCATTCGGCTTTGTACGCTGTTTGATAAGCCTTCCCGCCGTAAGGTCAACATCCATGCGGATTATGTTGGATTTGATGTTCCTGATGAATTTATTGTCGGCTACGGTTTGGATTATGACGAGAAATATCGCAATCTTCCGTATGTTGGTATTCTCAAGCCACACATTTATGAATAATTCGGGCAGCTGTTAATGATGCAACTGTCTGAAAGGAGTTGAAAGTCACTTTGAGCAATCGAAAGACCCTGCGGAACATTGCGCTGTACATTGGTATCCCGCTGCTGCTCATCCTGATCGTTACCATGTTTGTTCGGAATCAAAGCACTGAAACCGTTCGCTATTCCGAAATTATTGGTTACTTTGAGCGCGGGGAAGTCAAGACGTTTGATCTGGACCTTGGCAGCGGTGAATGCCTGATTACACTTCAAGATGCCACAAAGCAACCGGTTCGTTACGCAGCTCCCAGTGTTTCTTTGTTTTTGGATGATATCCGTCCGCTGGTGCAAGAGTATAACAAAGCGCACACAGATGCGCAGATCAGTTATAATTACAAAGCACCTGCAGATACAAGCTGGCTTACCAGCATGCTGCCGTATTTGCTTTTGATCGTTGGCATGGGATTCTTGTATTTCTTCATGTTCCGCCGTTTGAGCGGTACGATGGGGGATGCCGGAAAACAAATGAATTTCGGCAAGGCCAAAATTAAGCAAATGTCTGACGAAAAGCGGAAAACTACTTTTGCAGACGTCGCCGGCGCGGATGAAGAAAAAGAAGAGCTGCGCGAAATTGTAGAATTTTTAAAAAATCCAAAAAAATACAATGAATTAGGCGCCCGTATTCCAAAAGGCGTCTTGCTAGTGGGCCCTCCCGGTACCGGTAAAACCTTGTTGGCGCGCGCTGTGGCGGGTGAAGCAGGGGTTCCGTTCTTCTCTATTTCCGGCTCAGACTTCGTGGAGATGTTTGTTGGTGTCGGTGCTTCGCGTGTTCGCGATTTGTTTGAACAGGCGAAAAAGAATTCACCTTGCATTATTTTCATCGATGAAATTGATGCGGTCGGGCGTCAGCGTGGAGCCGGTCTTGGCGGCGGACATGACGAACGCGAGCAGACGTTGAATCAGCTTTTGGTTGAAATGGATGGTTTTGGTGCCAACGAGGGCGTTATTATGATTGCGGCAACCAATCGTCCTGATATTCTCGACCCCGCATTGATGCGCCCGGGTCGTTTTGACCGCCAAGTGATCGTGGGACGTCCCGACATCAAGGGCCGCGAAGATATTTTGAAAGTTCATGCACGCGGAAAGCCGCTTGCTTCCGATGTTGATCTTTCTGTGATTGCAAAATCAACGGCAGGATTCACCGGAGCTGATTTGGAAAATCTTCTCAACGAGGCCGCTTTACTTGCTGCACGCAAAGATAAAAAAGCAATCACGATGGAAGAAATCGAAGAAGCTACTATCAAGGTTGTGGTGGGAACTGAAAAGAAATCTCATGTGATGAGCGAAAAAGAAAAGAAATTGACTGCCTATCATGAAGCAGGCCATGCGGTTGTCACATATTATTGTCCAACGCAGGATCCTGTGCATCAAATTTCGATCATTCCCCGTGGAATGGCTGGCGGTTTTACCATGTCCTTGCCAACGGAAGATAAATCATATCGTTCCAAGGGGGAAATGCACGAAGATATTGAGGTTCTCTTAGGCGGACGTGTGGCAGAGGCGATTGTGCTGCAGGATATTTCCACCGGTGCATCTAATGATATTGAGCGTGCTACCAATCTTGCACATTCAATGGTTACCAAATACGGTATGAGTGATAAACTTGGACCGATCGCCTATGGTTCGGATAATAATGAAGTATTTCTCGGTAGAGATATGGGGCACATTCGGAACTATTCTGAAGAAATTGCTTCTGAAATCGATGGTGAGGTTCGCAGCATTATATCCAATGCTTACAATAACACGATGGGCATTTTGAATGAACATTTGGATCAGTTACACACGGTGGCAAACTATCTCTTTGAAAACGAGAAAGTGGACGGCGAGACCTTTACGCGTCTGATGACAACCGGCAATGCAGATTCCACTGCGATTGACACGCAAGTAACCATCTAAGATTTTATAAACCCGTTTTAGCAAGATGATCTGTTTTACAGACTAATTCCTGCCAAAACGGATTTATTTCTGTCCTTTTAAAGGTGACAAGGTAATTTACTTTACAACAATGTTTTTTGATACAGCTTGATATGAATAATCTTATGGCCATCAAAAGAAATTTTATCTTCATTTTTCTTGCAAAAAACCAGCAATAGACTATAATTTAATCATGTGATTTTTCTTAAATTATTGGTTGAAAGGAATATCTTACAATGAAAATTAGCACTTCAACTGGAGAAATGTTGAAATATTACGGCGACGAAGAAGGAATTCGTCATTTAGCAAAAGCAGGATTTGATTGTTTGGATTTCGGCATGTTTTACGCAGAAAACGATTGGCGATTTCAGTTAAGTGATGAAGAATTTAAAACATATTATTTACATCTGAAAGAGATTATGGATGCAAATGATATTTCTGTTGGTCAAGTACATTCTCCTATGGTCAACTATTTATATACCGGTGACGAAACGGAAGGAGATCTCTATTTTGATCTACAAGTTAAGGCGATCCGAGCTGCCGCTTATTTGAAATCCCCCTATATTGTAATTCATCCTGTTATTCCGCCACAGTACCGATATTCTTTCTACCGCGAGGAAACTCGAGAAATTAATATGAAGTATTATGGAAAGTTAAAAAAATACTTAAACAGCTATGGCATCAAGGTTGGAATTGAAAATATGTGGAACTGGGATCCCGAAAAGAACTGCATTTGTCCTACTGTCTGCAGTACACCAGAAGAAATGTGTGACTATATCGATGCTATTGGCAGCGACACTGCCGTTGCCTGTTTGGATTTTGGCCACGCTTTATTGACAGGTGATACGCCGCAACACATGATTAACGTTCTTGGCAGTCGTCTGGAATCTGTTCATATTCATGATAATAATGGGGCAGAGGATTCGCACTTAGCTCCGTTTATGGGAATAATCGATTGGAAATCCACCTGTGAGGCACTGAAAACCAATCAATATCAAGGTTCATTCAATTTTGAATCCGATTCTTTCAATTGCATGTTTGGCAAAGAGCTGGCGGATGCTGCCGCTGAAATGCTTTGCAAAATTGGCAGGAGTCTTGCCGCTCAATACGATCTCTAATTATTTTTTTTTGCCGCACGGATTGTCCGGGGAGGTGATTGCTGTTTGCACGAAACAATTTATGGATTTCCTCTGGTAGAGAACCATGCCTTTTTTCAAATTACCATCTGTGGAATTTCTTATTGTGATGGTTCTTATCGCATTGAACGCAGAAATTCGCCTGTGTATACCCTGGAATATATTATTAAGGGGGAGGGGAAGGCAATTCTTCCGGATGGAACACACATTCATCCAGCTGAAGGTGATGTTTATCTTTTGCACAGCGGGGAAAATCAACTCTATTTTTCCGATGCAAACAATCCTTGGACAAAAATCTGGTGCAATGTATCGGGCCATTTTGTTGAGCAAATGATAAAACTTTATCGTCTTGAAAACATTCATTTTATTCCGCAATGCTGTATCGAACCCGAAATGAAAAAATTTCTGCAGATAGCAACCAATGACTCTTTGACACAACCTGAAATTTGGGAGCAGGAAGAGATTGTTTTCCATAAAATTCTTCAGAAACTCGCGCAATATTCCCATCCTTCCTGGACACCAATTCCAGATAACGCAAGAAAAATCCAGTCCTATATTGATCGTAATCTGGACAAATCGCTCTCTGTGGAACAGCTTGCTCGGTTGGTTTCTCTTTCGCCTTCACAGACAATCCGTCAATTTAAAGCTGCTTTTGCAATCACGCCTTATGAATATTTAATGATTCGCAGGATTGCAATGGCAAAAGAACTGCTAAGCAACACGATGCTTGCTGTAAAAGAAATTTCCTATTCACTTGGATTTACGGATGAACACTACTTTTCTACATTTTTTCGTAAGCGTACCGGTATCACACCATTAGATTACCGCAAATCCACCCGATAAGGTTGATGTCTTTTTTGGTTTCGTCTCTATATATCAGGATATCAAATATTACAATATAGTAATATTATATAATTTTGTTAATATTTATATAAATACTCCACTTTTTTACTTATTGGTGCTATAATGTTCTCAAAGGTAGGTGAAAAGAGTGGGGTACAAAATTATCATTATAGATCGTGATTTAGATGTAGATAAAGAAGTTTACATGTCTTTGAAAATAAATGATTATTCTATTCAAAAGGCCACCACCGTTCAAACAGCTCTTGAAATGTTGGAAAAACAAGGATTAATTGATTTAGTTATCATAAATCTTATTTCTGTTTCAAAAAATAAATGTCTCGCCGTTATCAATGACGCAGAACGGTTCGGGGCAATTCCTGTTTTATATTTAGTCAATAGCGGAAGTCAGATTCTTTTCGCAAATGGTGATCATTGTTTGAGATGGCCATTTGCAAGCACAAAACTATACTCGCATGTTTCTCATCTATTAAAAAAGCGCCGAAGCTATGAATCGGTGAATATTTTATTACATGATGGTCGAACAGATTCTTTTTTGATCGATCCCGAAAGCAGACTTGTAATAAAAAACGGAAAATCTATTTCTCTTACTCAAAAAGAGTATATGATATTCCAGATTTTTATTAATCACAGAGGAACTCCAATCAGCATTCGGTCAATTTATGAAATTGTCTGGAAGGAATGTTTTCTTCCAGCATCTTCAAATACGGTAATGGTTCATGTCTTAAACTTACGAAAAAAGCTTGAGGATAATCCCGCACATCCTACCTTAATTCGAACGGTATGGGGTAAAGGTTATCAAGTTGATTAAAATATGCTGCATCGCTCAAAACCAACCTGTTAAGAAAATTTCTTTCCAGTTTGGTTTTTTTGATTATTAGGGGAGTAAGATTATTTGTTGAAAAAAACATTGTTATAACTCAAATTATACAAAATAATCATTTTGTATAATTGCAGTATAAAAACTATTCAAAAACTTGTTCTACGGATATTGTCTGAAATCAAAATCACCGTTATAATATATACACGTGATATGATATGTAAAAATTTTTCCATTCTTAAAGGTGTTGATCATTTATGGCAAAGCGAGCCTCTATTCAAGATTCTTCTTTTCCGATTCTGCAGCAATTTTTAGGATATCTTGGAACTATTAAAGGAAAATCTCCGCGCACGGTTGATGAATACTATCTTGATTTGCGCACTTTTTTTCGTTTTTTTGAAGTTGATCGCAATTTGGTTTCTCTAAAAGAGTTAGATTTTTCCGAGATTTCGATTGAAGAAATTTCTCTTGAGCAAATTTCTTCAGTCACCCTTTCGGATGTCTATCGCTATATGAATTTTTTGCAAAATGAAAGAAAAAACGGTGCAGCAGCTAGAGCACGAAAAGTTTCCAGTTTACGCACTTTTTTTAAGTATCTTACTGTTACGACCGGTATGCTGAAAAACAATCCAATTTTACAGTTAGAAACTCCTAAGATTAAAAAATCATTACCCAAATATTTGACTTTAGAGCAAAGCAAGCTGCTTTTGGATGAGCCGGAAGGCACTTTTCGGGAACGCGACTTCTGTATGATTCTTTTGTTTTTAAATTGCGGAATTCGCCTTTCTGAATTGGTCGGAATCAACATTTCAGACATTCTTCGATCTGAGGACGGCAACTCTATGCGTGTGGTTGGCAAAGGAAATAAAGAACGTATCGTCTATCTAAATGATGCCTGTATTCAAGCCATTGATGCGTATTTGCGAGTACGTCCTCGAGACCTTCATCAAGATCGAGACGCTTTGTTTATTAGCAATCAAAAAAAAAGGATCAGCAACAAAACGGTGCAGTTTATTATTAAAAAATATCTTTCGGACGCAGGTTTAGATCAATTTTCTACACACAAATTGCGACATACAGCTGCAACTTTAATGTACCAATATGGACATGTTGACGTACGGGTATTGAAGGAAATTTTAGGGCATGAAAACCTTACAACAACGGAAATCTATACACATCTTTCCAACCAACAAATGAAAGATGCAATTGAATCAAATCCGCTTTCGGAAATATCACCTAAGCATACCCTATCGATCGAGGAAGAAAAGGCAAAAAAGATAGAAAATACATAGCATTGTTGCCTTTCATGTGATAACATGTTAAAATAATTGTATTCTTCGGAAAGGTGTGTTTTTTTTGATTTCTATTGTTGACTATGGCGCCGGCAACCTGCAGAGCGTTGTAAAAGCGCTTCAATTTATTGGATGCGATCCGCATATTACCGCTGATCGCGACGAAATACTTGCTTCCGATCATGTAATTCTTCCTGGCGTCGGTTCCTTTGGAGATTGCATGGACTCCTTGCGCAAAAGCCACACCGATCAGGCAGTGATCGACTTTATTGATGCGGGAAAACCTTTCCTTGGAATCTGCCTTGGGATGCAAATGCTGTTTGAGGGCAGCGCAGAAAGCCCTGGTGTTTCGGGGCTTGGTGTTTTTCCCGGCGTCATCCGCAGAATTCCTGCAGAGACAGGCCTAAAAATTCCGCATATGGGCTGGAATTCACTCAAGATCAAGAAATCAGATGGTATTTTAGCAGGTCTGGGCGAATCTCCTTATGTTTATTTCGTACATTCTTATTATCTGCACGCTGATAACGCTGAAATTGTTTCTGCACAAACAGAGTACGGTATTCCTATTGACGCTGCCGTACAGTTCAAAAATGTACATGCTACGCAATTCCATCCGGAAAAAAGCTGTCGGACGGGACTTCAAATTCTCAAAAATTTTGTTGCACTTTAAAGTGAAAGGCGGATTTCCCTATGTTTGCAAAACGAATTATTCCGTGTCTGGACGTGAAAGACGGGCGCGTTGTAAAAGGAACCAGCTTCATCAATCTGCGTGACGCAGGTGATCCTGTACAGGCGGCTGTGGAATATGATCGTCAGGATGCGGATGAGTTGGTATTGTTGGATATTACCGCGTCCAATGAGGCCCGCGGTACAATGGTTGACATTGTACGTGCAGTTGCACAGCAGATTTTTATTCCGTTTACGGTTGGCGGAGGAATTCGTACTATTGAAGATTTTACGGTTCTTTTACGAGCTGGTGCCGATAAAGTGTCCGTTAATTCTGCAGCGGTACGCAGACCGGACATCATCAACGAAGCATCCTATAAGTTTGGCAGTCAGTGCGTTGTAACCGCAATTGATGCTAAGCGCCGAGAAAATGGAGGCTGGGATGTTTATGTGAACGGCGGGCGCATTAACACGGGGATCGATGCCGTAAAATGGGCAACAGAAGCAGAAAAGCGAGGTACCGGCGAAATTCTTCTTACCAGCATGGATTGCGACGGTGTAAAAAACGGCTATGATTTAGAGCTAACGCGCACAGTCTCTGAATCTGTGGGCATTCCTGTAATCGCTTCGGGCGGTGCCGGGAAAATGGAGCATTTTCTGGATGCCTTTACAGAAGGAAAAGCGGATGCTGTTCTTGCGGCTTCCCTGTTTCACTTTGGAGAAATTACGATTCCACAGCTTAAAGATTATCTGGCCGCAGCCGGTGTGTCGGTACGGCGCTAAAAGAGAAGGAGAATTTTTGTGGCAGAAAGCTTTAATTATACCACCCTGCTTAATTTGGCAACGGAAATTGGTTTTGATTTGCTGCAAAACGGTGCTGAAATCTATCGTGTAGAGGATTCTGTGCGCCGAATCTTTACCGCTTATGGAATTTTGAATAGTGATGTATTTACGATTCCTTCCTGCATTCTTGTAACAATCAATGACGAGGAAGGCCGTCCACTGACAAGAGTTCGGCGTTTAACTGCAAGCACAACCAATATCATGCGTATTGAACATTATAACAGTCTTTGTCGCCGGATATGCCGTGAGAAACCTGACTTTACATGGATTCGTGAGCAAATTGATTTGATTGACTCTTCCCCCTGTTATTCGTTAACGATGCAGATTTTGGCAACTGCTTTTATTTCGTTTTCTTTTACACTGTTTTATGGCGGAAACATCTTTGATGCACTGGTTGCCTTTGTGTGTGGATTTGTTTTGAAGCCTATATTTTATGCAATGCAAAAATATAATTCGAATAGTTTTTTCAGCAATATAATCTGCAGCGCTATGATTACGGTACTTGCTATTTTAGCTTTTCACTTTTCGATTGCAGCCCATTATGATAAGATTATCATCGGAACCCTGATGAACCTCGTTCCGGGGATTGCAATAACCAACGTGATGCGTGATATCATTGCC
The DNA here is from genome assembly GCA_934875675.1 of uncultured bacterium. Classification (GTDB taxonomy): domain Bacteria; phylum Bacillota; class Clostridia; order Oscillospirales; family Acutalibacteraceae; genus CAKXIK01. The sequence continues at coordinate 10,870 of CAKXIK010000037.1, read as the reverse complement.
GGCGATCTGCTGTCTGGTACAATAAAATTTATTGAAGCATTGTTAGTGGCTCTTGGAATTGCTCTGGGTGCAGGTCTTGCAATCACAGCCATGCGTTTGCTGGCTATTCTGTGATGAGGTGACTACGGATGAATTTAGATTTTGCAAAAACATTGTTGTTCACCTTTATGGCATGTTTTGGGTTTTGCATTGTTTTACATATGCACTCCCCTCTTCAGATGTTTGCCGCCTGTATGGGTGGTGTTCTGGGCTGGGCAATTTATTTGCTGCTTGCGCCAAACCTGCAGGAAACCGTTTGTTACCTCATTGCAGCAGTGGCCGTTACACTTTATTGTGAAGGTATGGCACGGGTTTTCAAGGAACCGGTCACAGGTTTTCTGTTGATCGGAATTATTCCCATGGTTCCGGGCGGCCCGATTTATTATACAATGGAGTATTGTATCAACGGGGAAAATGAAAAATTTTTGGAAAGCTTCATCCGCACCTTCGGCATTGCCGGAGCATTGGCAGTAGGCGTTTTGTTTGTTTCCTCTTCCATGAACCTATATCGTGCTGTTTCGATCGCATTTAAATTAAAACATTCAAAATAATACCATCTGAAAAGGAACCGTATGTGCGAAAAGTACATACGGTTCCTTTTTGTGTATCCATTATTCCGTTCTTAAAGCATCCACCGGTTTCAGTGAGGCAGCCCGTAATGCGGGATAGACGCCAAAAATAATCCCTGTTACTACCGTAATCACCGCGGTTGCGCCCAAAATATCAAGGCGAATTGGGAATGACATTGAAAAGACTGCTGATGCTATTAAAATTATAATTCCGGCAACAGCGGCACCCAGTACACTGCCAAACACAGAGATCATACCCGCCTCACAGAGAAATTCCGATAAAATGTTAACTTTTGTTGCACCTAATGATTTCTTGATTCCAATCTCACGCGTCCGTTCATGCACAGATACCATCATAGTGGTCATAATACTAAGGCAGGCGACAATCAGAGAAATTGCCCCGATTGCCGTTAAAGCCAGCGTTACGGTGTTAAGCAGACTATATAAACCTTCTTTTTGCTGTGATAGATTTTCCGCCACATATTTTCCACGAATTCCGGTTGTTCGCTCTAATAACTTAACAATGCTTTCCCCCGCTTTATCCGGATCCGCTTGGTCGTTAATCCTTACCGCAACTTGCTGAAAAGAGGTTTGTCCAACCGCACTTTGTAAGGTGGAGTAAGGCAGATAAACAAACGAGGGAATATAATTTCCCAAAGAGCTTTGCAATAACCCGCTTCCTGTTTTTGTAATGCCAACAACACGATATTCATGATAGGTGCCGTTAATTCCAAGCTGAACCTTTTTTCCAACTGCATTTTCTGTTCCAAATGTGGAAACAGCAAAGCTTTGATCGATCAGACAGATTTGTGCTTTGCTCTTAACGTCAGATTTCAGGATGCCTTTTCCATACAGAACATCCAACGAAATAATTTTTCCAGCTCCCTCGTCTACCCCAAATAACAGGGCATTGGAAACATTGGAATTGGCTTGAATCGTAGAATAAAGCAGCATAACCGGCATTGCATACTGCACCTGTGAAGATTGTTGAATTGTTTTAATCTCTTCATCGCTGATGGATGGATAGATGCTGCTGTCGGAGGTAGAAATCATTATGCCGCCTAATCCAAGGCTTTCCAGCTCTGTTGACACCGCTTGCGTTCCATATTCCCCAATGGTGCTTATCAACAGCACTGACGTTACACCGATTGCGATACCTGCCATGGTAAGAAGTGATCGCTTCCACTTGCGTGCAAGGCTGCGTGCCGCATCTCGGAACGCCTCATTCAGCATCACTTTGCACCTCTTCCTCCATTTTTGCAGGAACTGCAAGAATACTCATTCCGTCCTCCACAAGTTCCGGTGCTGTGACAATAACATCACCATCACTTATTCCCGCAGATACCGCATATCCATTCTCACATTCTTCCTCAAGGACGACCGGTGTTTTAACTGCACTGTTATTGATGCAGCGAAAAACAAATTCTGTACCGTCGTCATCCGTACGAATTGCCTCATATGGTATTATGATCACATTTTTCTGCTCTCCGGTTGTGATAGTAGCAGAAGCAGATAACCCGGGTTTTAAGTCACTGCCTGGTTTATCAATGCTCAGCATAACCTCCACGACAGTTTCATACGTTACACCGTTGAGCCGCTGGGTTGCGCTGTCTGCAATTTTAATCACGCGCCCTGTATAGACTGAATTTTTAAAGCCGGTGCCGGTAACCGTGGCCACCTGACCTGTTTTGATATCACTAATGGCATTCTCGCTGATAGACAGGCAGACGCGAAGATGATCGTCAGATGCCACAACAAATAACGGAGATCCTCCCCCCGATAATGTTTGCGTTTCAGCCTGTACTTGACGAACAACACCGGAAGCCGGAGCGGTGATTTCCTGTGGAAGTGATAATTCAGCAGAAAGTGCCTGTTCCGGATTTTTTAAATAATCCATTAACTGGGTTGCATCCATTACACCTGCCATTGCCTGCACCAGTTGAGTTTGACTTCCACTACCCAAATATTTATCCATTAATGCACGAACCGTAGCCTCTTGGTCTACGGTCATCAGAATATCGCCTTTTTTTACGATATCTCCTTCTTTCACTAAAATACTATCTGCAATTACTGGAATCTGAGAATCAACATTATAGCTTTGTGCATCCTCCACTTTTCCGCTGCAAAGAACCGTTGAACGGATATTCTGTGCTTGTATTGTAATCGTTTCCACCTGCTGAGGACCTTTGCAGGTGCTTCCATACCAAAATATTGCAGTTAAAATTCCTGCTGTTGCCACAAATAAAATACAATACTTTTTCACACGCATTCCCGCACCTTTCGCAACCGTTTTCTTCTTGGCTTATTCTTTCTATAAAAGGTTACATTATGAGACATCACGGAAAAGTTTCGCGTGAATATTTTGTAAACTCTTTTTCATACTACTTTCAAAGTGAACTACCAACTTTGAGGAAGGAATGGTCATCAATGAATTTAATTCCGTGCTCGGAAGATTGTCTTTATCAGTCTGATGGATGCTGTATGCTGGAGACACCCGCACAGGTTACAGGAAACCTTTCGCACGGCTGTGTTCACTATGTCAATAAAAAAAACGCGGAGATATCTTCCGCGGAATTTGACAAAGAAAGTTTTATTTCTCAAGAGCCTCAAAAGCCTCTCGAATCGTCCTGACGCCAAACAGTTGAATTGGATATTTCTCCGGTTCAGCAATCGATTTTAAGTTAGCTGCAGGTAAAACGCAGCGAGTAAATCCCAAACGTGCAGCTTCGCTTACGCGCGATTCCGCATGAGAAACTGCACGAATTTCACCGGAAAGACCAATTTCTCCGAATGCAACTGCCTGGTCACTCAGAGGGGTATCCTTGAGGCTTGAAGTCAGAGCCATTGCAATTGCTAAATCTGCAGCTGGCTCGTCAAGCCGCAATCCACCGACAATATTGATGTAGGTATCCATGTTGGAAAAGAAATACCCCGCTCTTTTTTCCAAAACGGCAAGTAACAAGCACATTCGATTGTAATCAAATCCGGTTGTCATGCGGCGTGGGTTTCCGAACCCTGTGGCAGTTGCAAGCCCCTGTACCTCTGAAAGAATCGGTCTTGTACCTTCCATAACGCAGGCAACACAGTTTCCCGAAACATTTTGCGGTCTTCCTGAAAGCAGCATCATGGAAGGATTTTCAACCTCGCAAAGACCTCGATCCCGCATTTCAAACACACCGATTTCATTTGTGGAACCAAAACGATTTTTTACAGCACGCAGAATTCGATAGGACATTTGTCTGTCGCCTTCAAAATACAAAACCGCATCCACAATATGCTCTAAAACTTTCGGACCTGCAATGGCACCATCTTTATTCACATGCCCAACAATAAATGTTGGAATATCCAACTCTTTCGCCACGCGCATCAGACAGTTGGTGCACTCCCGAACCTGTGGAACGCTGCCGGACGAGGATGGCAGCTGCTGTAGGTTCATGGTTTGAATCGAATCGATTACAACCACTCCGGGCTGTTGCAACCGAATCTGCTCTGCAACGGCTTCGACATTGGTTTCTGTCAGCACAAAGAGATTTTCTGTTGTTACGCCAAGCCGTGCCGCACGCAGTTTTAACTGACGGCGAGATTCTTCTCCCGAGACATAAAGAATTTTAATCCGGCTACCCAAATAGTCGCAGATTTGAAGCAAAAGCGTTGATTTACCGATTCCGGGGTCACCACCCAGCAGAACGACAGAGCCTTTAACCAGACCTCCCCCTAATACACGGTCCAATTCGCTCAGACCTGTGGAATATCTTGGTTCATCTGCGGTGGAAATATCGTTCAGCGCAACCACCGATCCTGAGGAATGGACGGGTCTGGATAACGCTGTGCTGCTTTTATGTTCGGAGTAAACCGTTTGTTCCTCCATCGAATTCCATTCACCGCATCCTGGACATTTGCCGTAAAGACGCGATGCCTCATATCCGCATGCGGTACAAACATACATAGTTTTGGTTTTTGCTGCCATTTTGCGACCATTCCTTTCTACGACGAAAAGCTTTTATACGAATTGAGCTTAACAAAGTCTGCTTAGTTAGCTGCATCTGCTTAGTTAGCTGCACCATAATTTAAAATCCCGCAGAAAAGCGAGAATGCAACTTGTTTTTGATAGTCTGCAGTCGCAAGTTTTGCCGCTTCCTCCCCATTGGAGAGGAAACCGCATTCTGCAAGCACTGCCGTTGTATTTGCGTGATACATCAAATATATTTCCGATCCAGAAGGTTTAATTTCACGCGTATTTTGAGGCTGGAGCTGAGTACAAAATGCAAGCCGAAGCTGTTCTGCCAGCGCCTTGCTGGAACTTTCAGCAGTTGAGTAAAAAAACTGAGCACCCCAATATTTGCTCTGTGTAAAATGATTCTCATGAATGCTGATAAAAATACTTCCCGGGTGTTCCTGCATTACTTTCAAGCGATTGTGAATATCGCTGACCTTAATTTCCCGCACCGTGGAGGCATTATTGTCATGAATAGAGCAATCCGTTTCACGCGTCATAATCACCGGATACCCTGACGCCTGGAGCATATCTCGCAAATTTAAAGCGATTGCAAGGTTGATGTCTTTTTCTACCAGACCGCTGTCACTGGTAGCACCTCCGTCAATTCCTCCATGACCGGGATCCAGAATAATCAGTGGCAGATCTGCAGTTGCAGCTGCGGCAACCGCGGTCGATTCCACCTTTACTGCCACCCCAAGAATTGACGCAATACATACCGCAATCAGCAAAAACGGAACCAATGCTATCAAGCTTTTCTTTTTCATGCGTAAACCGCCTCCTGTCTGATAAAAATATGACAGAACAGGTGGTATTTATGCGCATTGAGAAATAACACTTTTACTTATTATATATCATCTTCTGCTATTTGCAAAGCTGCCTACATACAAAGAAATCATATTGCACAACAAATCCGTGGTGCGTTTGGAGGACTGTCTATTGTATTTCCAGATTACGGTATGATATAATAAATCTACTTTTATCTGCATCAGGAGGGAAAGTATCTTGAGCAAAAAATTGATTGCTTTACTGACAGCTTCTATAATGATTTTCTCGGCATGTTCTTTGATTCCGAAGGAAGAAAAACTACCGGATGCGCCGGTGTTGCACACAGCCCAGAATACAACGTATACACAGGTAGCGGTTGCAAGAGGAAATCTTGTCAAGAAAGAGACGGTTCAATGCCAATTTGAGTCTGCACTTGAACAAAATCTGCAATTTACCCAAACAGGAGAAATAATCGCACATATCTATGTCCAGAAGGGTGATACCGTACATGCCGGAGATTTGATTGCTGAGCTTGATAATACACAAATTCTTCAGGAACTTGAGAATCAGAATCTTGTAATAGTGCAGTTAAACTTGCAGATATCCCAAGCAAAAGAAAACCTTGCGCTTCTGCAAAAACGCATTTCAGTTCTAAAGACGGCCTCTGAAAAAAATCCACAAAAGTATAGTTCTGAAGTACAGGCTGCCGAACAAACACTTGCAGACCGTGAAAGCAATTTAGAATATCTAAATTCTTTGCATTCCATTGAACAACAACGTCTTAATGAGATCCGCAACCGACTAAGCACGCGTCAGCTTCGTGCAGAAATTGACGGAAATGTTCGTTTTGTGCAGCAAAATGAGGGTAAAAATGATTTGATTTCCAATGCCGGACAGACCGTTTGCACCATCTCCGATTTATCAAGTGCATCATTTACCACACAGACAGAAAAAGGAATGTTCTCTGCAGGCAACACGGTAAGTATTCTTTATGATGATACTGAACATGAGGCGACGGTAGCAGAGATTTCTGCAGGAGAAAAAGACAAGGAAACGGTTCGGTTTCAGTTAGCATTGCCGGATGCATCCCTAAGTGCAGGCAAGCAGGCAAAAATTTCGGTGGTAACGGCGTCAAAAGAAAATGTGTTATATCTTCCCTCCAAGGCGGTTATCAGCGTACAGAATGCCAGGATGGTTTATTATGTGGACGAAAATGGTATTAAAAATTCGAAGACTATTACCACCGGCATAGAAGCGGATGGAAAAACAGAGATTATTGATGGGCTAAAGGAAGGCGAACTGGTGATTCAGTAATGCTCCCACACTAATTCTTGATTCGAGGTGTTGTCTTTTGAAACGTATTTGTGGAATAATTATCATATTACTGTTATCTTGCTGCTCGTGTTCTCCAAAAACACAGCAGATTCCAGAGCTCCTTGCATCTGTAAAAGTAAAACCGGATACTGCCGTTGTACAATATGAAAATGTGTCCAATCTGACGAGCATAACCGGATGCGTCCTCCCCTATTCGGAACCGCTTACTTTTGCGGTGGATGGAACTGTTGGTTCTGTTCTGGTTCTGCCGGGGCAAAGCGTGAAGAAAGGGGATGTCCTCGCATCGCTGAATACAAAGGCACTGGAGACACAACTGGATTCCCTGAAGAAACAGTTGCTCACTGCACAGAGTGAGGCTGCATTAAAAAACCGTAATCAGGAACTTGAAATTGAAATCTGTCAATTAAAATTAGAAAGTCAGAAAGATGCATATGAAAAAGAATTGGCACAGTTGGATTTACAGCAAGCCCAGCTGAATTTGAAACAAGCAAAAGAGCAGCAAGCTTTTGAGCAAAAGCAATTGGCAGATTCTATTAAAAACATATCGGCACAGCTTGAATCTGCAACAATTCGCGCTCCCTTCAGTGGGATTGTTACATGGATTTCAACCAAAGCTATCAACGGAAGTGCTATCACTGCCAAGACAGCAATGTTTTACTTGTCCGATACTACCAGACTTTGCGTGCGTACTGACCGCATTTCGCCCTCTATTCTGGAGCCTTGCGATCGTATATATGCGGTAATCGGGGCTTCTGAATTTGAGCTGACAGCCCGGGAATCTTCCGTAAGTGATGATCTTTTTAAAATGTTGAATGAAATTGACCTGACAACAACATTTGATTTCAAGGATTCAGCCGCGGCAACTACTCTCACTTCAGGGCAAAACGCACTGGTATGCTATCGTTCCGGATATCGCGAAAATGTGCTTTGTGTGCCGACAACTGCAATTTTTCGCGATTCTGATGGATCCTATGTTTATCGGATGGATGGAGCAGAAAAAACACATGTTGCCGTTGAAACCGGTGCCGCATCAACATTGCGCACAGAGATAACTTCCGGGCTTTCAGAGGGAGATGTAGTTTATGTTAAAGATTAAGAAAGTTTGTGTGCTTCTGGTTTGTTCGCTGTTTTTAACAGCCTGTTCTTCAGAGACACCTGCTTTTTCAGAGATTCCCGCTCCCTCGGCAGCAAATTATAAAACAACGGTGGTGGAGCGAGGTTCTTTTCAATTGAGTCAAAAAAGCGGTGGTTCTTTCGTATATCCGGTTACATATACGGTGTCCTGCGAATATGAGCATGCAATTTTGAAGGAAGCCATTGGTATTCACCGGGGCAGCAACGTAAAAAAAGGCGATGTGCTGGCAACTTTTACATTTGATGTCAGCAAAGCCGAACTCGAAAAAATGGAGCTTATCTATCAGCAGACCTTAAATGCGGTTGAAGAGAAAAAAAGACAGTACCGGCAAGAAATTCAAAGATATGCAGCGGACGGAACCGATGAAATTGCAGATCATATTTCAGCATTACAAAAAGAGCAGGCTGAAAATGAATTGAGGCTTTATGAGTTATCGTCTGCGCAAGAACTGGAGCAATCCAAAAAAGAACTGGAAAATTACAAGGCTCTTTTTTCTGAAAAAACACTGATTGCCCCTTGTGATGGCACGGTATCCTCCGTTACTGCATTGGTTCCCGGAAAAGAAATTCCAAACGGTACCGCAGTATGCACCATCTACTCGCCTGATACGGTTTACTTTAAGCTCAGCTCCGCAAGCAAAGATTTTTTGAAACTTGCAGCACTTCAACTTCCGGTAACCATTACATCCGGAAAATGGAGCTCAACCGGAGAGATTGCCTCTACCCCTACTGGGATTGATGAAGTTCTGGACAATCAGGACATTTATATTTCTATAGATCATCCTCAGGATATTCCTCAAATAGGATCACCCGGCACGGAGTGTGTGGTTTTAAAATTGGAAGATATGCTTTTACTACCCCGCAATGCAATCCACACAGATGCATCGGTAGATTATGTGTTTATTTTAGAGGACGGTGTCTCGCAAAAAAGAAATATTCTCTGCGGACCGGAAAATAATGATAAGATCTGTATTTTAGACGGACTTGCCGAAGGTCAGCAAATCATCTTGAACTAAGGAGGTGCAGATTCAATGCTTCGTTTTATTCTGCGTAAGCTAATCAATAAAAAATGGATGGCTATTTGCCTTCTGATTGGCAATTTGTTGCTCATTGCAGTTGCCGCCAGTAACCCGATCTATTCAGATGCAGTTTTACAACGTACACTGACCAAAACGCTCAGTCAAAAATTAACAGAAACAAACAGTTATCCCGCGGAAATTACACTCAAAAACAATATCTCATCTATCAATATCAGCAACGATACCACTGCGCTTTCCGCAAAGACCCTTCAGCAGACAAAAGACTTGCCGGACCGGATGCATACTCCTGTTCGTATGACGGTAGAGGAGTATGCCGTTTCGACAACACAAGCAGTTTTAGAGGGTGATCGGTCCGACGGAAAGAAAAGAAATCTTTCTTTTGGTTATTTGTCAGATTTTGAGCAACACAGCCAGATTATTTCGGGTGTATCCCCATCTGACACCGTGAAAGATGGAGTAATTGAAGCAATTGCCAGTGAACGGCTCTTGCAGCAACAGGATATTCTGGTTGGAGAAGAGTTTGTATTAAATGATGTCTGTATGTCAGATGGTACGACCCCCTATCGTATTCGTGTTGTGGGCGTTTATCGTGCAGAACAGGATAATGATCTTTACTGGAACCGATGCGGAAATATTTTAAGTGCAAATTACTTAATTTCAGAATCAGTATTTAATCAAATTTTTTCTGTCAATGGTACCTATCCTTATGGCGTTAATTCTCGTTACAGCATCTATCTGGACTACACCTCGATTACACCAAATCATGTCCAAACCATTATTGATACGTTAGCCGACTTTAAAAAATCATCTACCCGTCAGCTTGGTATTTCATTCTATGAAAATATTACCTCACAATTGGAAACTTTTGTGCCGGAAGCGGCCAAACTGAAAACGACTCTCATTGTATTGCAAGCTCCGATTTTCGTTTTACTGGCGGCTTTCATCTTTATGGTCAGCCGCCAAATGCTGGAACTTGAGGAAAATGAAATTGCGGTATTAAAAAGCCGCGGTTCAAAAAAAGGGCAATTGGTGCGTCTTTATTTAATTCAGGGAGTACTGCTTTCCGCTGCCGGTTTGTTGCTGGGATATCCATTCAGTTTCTTGATTTGCAGGATGTTGGGTGCTTCAAATGCTTTTCTTGAATTCGTCCAAAGAAGTGCATTGCCCGTCCGTATCAGCATAAAATCAGCACTTTATGCATTAATTTCTGCGGCTGCTGCTTGTGCTTTCATGGTTTTGCCTGTCTTTCGTTATGCAAAAACGACGATTGTACAGCAAAAAGTTAAAAAGCAGGCAGTCAGCCATAAGCCTTGGTGGCAAAAAGCTTTTTTAGATGTTATTTTGCTTGCACTGTCTCTTTATGCACTTTATTCCTTCCACAATCAACAAGCATATCTTTCTGCACAAATGCAAAATGGCGGCTCTTTGGATCCCTTGTTATACTTCAGTTCCTCAGTTTTTATTGTTGGTGCGGGTTTGTTGGGAATCCGCTTGGTGCCGTTTATCATAAGGTTGATTTTTGCTGCAGGAAAAAGGTTTTGGCCTCCCTCGGTTTATGCCGCCTTCATGCGAATTTTGCGCACACAAAACAGTCAAAGCTTTATTATGCTTTTTTTAGTTCTAACCATTTCACTTGGAATCTTTAACACAACAGCAGCACGTTCCATCAATGGCAATGCAGAAGACCGAATTCGTTATTCGAATGGTGCCGATGTTGTTTTGCAGGAAACATGGGAAAATAGCGGCAACGTTCAAATGGCAGAAACACCCGGTGCAACTACCACGACAAGCTCAAACGATTATATCGAGCCAAATTTTGAAAAATATTATCAAATCGAAGGTGTCGAAAGTTTAACAAAGGTTTATTACACCAAAAGCGCGATTGCTTCAAGCGATGATGGAAATGTTATTCGAAATATTACGTTGATGGGAATTGACACGAAAGAGTTTGGAGAAACTGCAAATTTTAAAACTTCTCTGCTTTCCACTCA
>CAKXIK010000036.1 GCA_934875675.1 uncultured bacterium | reverse complement strand
GTCTAAGGCTTTAAAATGCGATTGTTACCATATCTTTTTTTTTCGGGTAGATGGGTCATATCTATTTACAACGCAGAATCTGAAGAAAATCATAATAAAATTTGTGTAGCGTCAAACTGTCTAATTCGTTGGATTGTGCGGTCTGATCCAAATACCGTTCTATTGCTTCCGTCAGCGCTTTTTCCTGCTCTGTTTTGAGCAGTTCTTCCCAGTAAGGTGCATTTGGTTTTTGATATTCTATCGATGCTTGAGTATGCCGGTTTTTCCACTGGGCAAAAACACCATTTGGGGTAGACACCTGATTTTGCGCAATGCAGTTAAGTTCTATCGCTGTAGTCCCAACCTGTTGGAGTGAAATTTGATTAGAGAGAACGCATTTAATTTCACTGGTCAGATATTGATTGATCGTGTTAAGTAGTTCATTGGCTTTCAGCAGACACAGATCATCATTTGGGGATGTTGTTTCCAACAAAAGATACCACTGATTTTTTCCTCCCGCAATTCCACCGATTGACTTTGCTGTTCCGGACGAAACAAAGAGTTCTGCAACGATATTTTGTAGCCCATAGGCAAGAAGATTTTTTTCAAGATTTTTATTTTCTGGTTTTAAAATGAAATCGACATACAAAATACGAAACCCGGTTTTGGAAGAGAAGTCCACCCCGGTGTCCTCCACCTGTTTCCACAACTGTGCATCTGACAAATTGTCCGAAAGAAGTGTCTGAAAAAAGGCATTGCGTCGAATCTGTTCATTTTTCACCCACTGCTCCCCGAACGCAAAATACAGCCGCTGCTGTTTTTGTTCCGCACTTTTTTGACAAGCACGTCGCAACACCTCAGTGAGTTGTTCATAGGCAATAGGCTTGAGATAATAATCAAAGCTGCCTAGCTCAATCGCCTGCTTTGCATATTCAAATTGGGCATAGCTGGTCAAAAAAATATTAATGGTATAATATCTGCGCTCCCGGATCCATTTCAGCAAATCCAGTCCGCTTCCGTTCGGCATCTCAATATCGCAGACTATCACATCAACCGTGTTGTCCTGCAAAATCGATTTTGCCTGCTGAATGTTTTCTGCCGTATAGATGGTATCAACTCCGATTGTTTTCCACTCAATCCCCTGCTGCAATCCCTTCAACACAAAATAATCATCGTCGACCAACAAAACATTCATCGGCATTTCTCCTCTTTTATGATGAAACACGCGAACCGATCGAACTATTTCTTCATGCGAGCCTCTGGAATTCGGATACTAACCATCGCGCCACCGCTTTCCTTATTGCTAAAACTAATCTGAACCTTTTCCTCATACATTAACTTCAGGCGCTGGATCGAATTTTGGATTCCGATTCTTCTTCGACCGTTCTCCTGCGGAACTGTTTCAAACCGATCCAAACTCTGCAGAACTTCGGAAGAAAAACCGATACCATTGTCTTCAACTGTCATTACCAATATCGTACCATCCGGACTTTCCGCTGTTTTAACCCGAACCTCCAGACTGCTGTTTTCGCGGTTAGAGATTTGAATACTTTTAACCGCATTTTCCACAAAAGTCTGCAACAACAGCGGCGGAATCAGAAAATCCTCTGTTTCCGGTTCAGCTTCAATGGTGTAGTTTGCCGGAGAAAGACGACGAATCTCCTGAATTTCGAGATATTTGCGGATATGTTCAACTTCTTCTTTTACGCGCACAGGATTCATATCATTCGCAAACAGATACCGCATATAATCGGAAATTACCAGTATGAATCTCTGAATGGACGCATAATTTTTCAGCTGAGCCATGTTATAAACAATATTCAGACAATTCAAAAAAAAATGCGGACGGATCTGAAGATGAAAATAGTCCAGTTTGATTGTCTGCAATTGTTCCAAATTAAGCTGCATGGCAAAATTTTCATGTTCCAGTCGGTCAAACGCCTGCTCAATAGCATTGTAATCGGAAGACTCCATCGGTTGCTGCGTGGATACCCTGTGCACCAGTCTGCCGATAGGGCGATACGTCAGCATTGCAATCAGTCCGGAAAGCAGAAATCCGAGAACAAGAATGCCGCAAAACAACAACATCTGGGAATACAGCTGATTTGCAGGAATCCCGTTAAGAGAATCATCAAATACGAACTCATAATTCCAGTCCAGAAAGCCGGAGGATTTCACTGTAATAGAAGTCTTTTTTGTTTTAGGAGAATTCTGCACAACGCTCAGTACCTCCGCCTGTGTCTGCACGGCATAGATGCAAAAGCTGCATAAATTGGACGGCATATTCTTCAAAACAGACTGCATCAACCATTGTTTGTTAATGATAAAAATGGAATACACCCGCGGTTCCGCAATTTGTTCCACCGGGCACGAAATCACGATTCTGCCATCGTATTGGTATGCCTCCTCTATTTGTGGAAGCTCTGTTAAATCCTTTCCATGATAAATCCTGTTAATAATCTGGTTTTGCACCGCCGTATCAGATACTCTTCTCATGGAAAGATATTCTGATATTTTTGTCCACCCGTTTGGCGAAACCACGGTGTCCTGTGCGGGAAAAAGGAGGGCAAGTTCCTGAATAGTAGTTCCGCTGCCTACATAAAGGGAAATTTCACTTGTAATTTCTTTTTTCCTCAGGGCGCTGAACTCTTCTCCTAACATATTCCATCCTGCATAGTATTTGTTGACCCATGAAAGTTTCTGGATCCGGGTGTTAATATTTCTGAGTTCCAACAGCTGGCTTTCGACCAGATAACTGATCCTGTCCACATCTTCCTGACTTTTCCTGTTAATATTTTCTCGATAATCTGCCGCATAATTTGAAAAGCTGACAGTTGCAATAATCACAATCAAAACCAACAGCAACAAGAAATAGGAGAGAAAAAGCCTTCGAAAAGTTTTGCTGTGCAGAACATTTTTTTCAAGCAAAGATTTTCCCTCCCGTTCTTCCGTTCTGTGCAGGAATATTCTCACTATTGGTTTTCTGTATAACCTAATTAACAAAAATATGTTTATTTCTATTCTATTATATTACTATATTACAAAAAGCTGAAAATGCAACTTTATAAACTTGAGTCAGCAAGTGCATTTGATAGAAAATGCGCTTGTTGACTCTTTTTTAATGATTAGTTATTCATAAACCGGTCATGCTGTGCTTGATAAACCTCTATTAGTTTATCCAATCAAAGATCTTTGAGTTTTGCAATATATGTACCCCAGTTATCCATAGACTCTCTGCCTAAAATCAAGTTGGTGAGCAACTCTTTTGAATAAGTTTCAACAGTAGTCGCATAAGTATTAACCGTTTCCAATTCTTCATCCGTTGCAAGAGCCAGCTGCGGACTGGTTGAATACACGTTGTCCTTATCCTGTACGAGCTGGTTCGCTTTCAGCATTCTTTCGGTAATGTTCTTCAGCAGTTGATCCGTCCATTTTTCCTGAATGTTCACAACCGGCAAAACTGCGTGGCCAAACAACGAATGACCCTGAATCAGCTTTGTGTCATATTCTTCTTGTTCTGTGGACGGAACCAGCGAAATCTTGCGGCCATCTTCACAACCTTAAATGTAACACCCTCTACACCGTAGTTGCTCAGTTCTGCATATTTATCCGAATAAATGCAGTCAAACAGTGCAACCGCACCTTCCACGTCCTTGCAGTTTTTGGTGACCGCATACTTTTGATACACGAGCGCCGCAAATTCAATCACATAAGCCATGTCATAGGAAGTCTTTGGGAACACACCGACATACTCGGCCTTTTCCGCAGTGACGCCCTGCCCGTCCCAATAATCAGTCAGATATCCTTGAATCAGAGATGCTTTGTTTTCGTTGATACGCTGGCTCTTGGCATCACTGCTGGCACCAATCAGAGACTGATCGATCAGGCCATTATCAACCAATTTTTTCATGAAGGCGATGTAATCCTTGATGCCATCCTGATACCACGGAGAAACTGCTTTGTTTTCCTTCTGGTTAATGCCGACGAGCTGATTGGACAAGCCAAATGCCTGTGCAATCCCGTTATCAAAATTATCGAAATCAATCAAGGCGATTTCGTCCTTCTGTCCGTTTCCGTTGGCATCCTGATCCTGAAATGCCTTTAATACATCATAAAGAGCATCAATCGTGGTCGGCTCCGACAGTTTCAGCTTATCCAGCCAATCAAACCGACACAAAACGGAGAATCCACTGTTAACGGTCTTTCCGTCTACAGTACCGAAGGCAAGACTCGGATACCAGTAAATTTTTCCGTCGGAAGCAGTGATTCGCTTAGTCGCCTCGGGCCAATACTTGTTCCACATGTTCAGGGTGTTGCCGTTGCTGTACTGGTCAATTGCTGCCTTCAAATCAATAATGGTGCCCACTTTTCCGTAACCGATCGCACTTGAATCGCTGACCGGAGTCAGGTTAACGATGTCCGGCAGATCATTTGCAGCGGCCATGCGGGACTGGATCGTGGTTTCATACTGTTCTTTGGGAACCAGTTCAAAGTCCAGTGTAATATTTGCTTCATCCTTGATATATTTTGCAAACTCTTGCCACACTGGGTAATCTTCGCGATCCTTGACAAGAATCAGGTTATCGCGGCGATCCTTGCCAAGAATTTTGATGGTATGCGCTTTTTTCTCCGCGGTGCTTGTGGTGCCGGAGGTCTGGGAATTCGTCTGTGCCTGAGATGATGCGGGTGAGGTCTGGCCGCAGGCTGCAGTAGCAACAGCCATTAGCAGTGATAGCGAAATAGCCAGGACTTTCCTAAAAATACTCTGTTTCATTTTTTCCTCCTGCAATATGTTTATTTACACGGGTCATGTTATTCTTTGAGTGACCCGAGCATGACACCTTTAATAAAGTATTTCTGAAACATTGGATAAATCATAATGATTGGAACCGAAACAAAGATAATCATACTATAATTAAGCTGAGAAGCTGTCAACATCCGTTCAATTGCATTTTTCATTTCTTCTGCCGTCTTGATTTGTGTCAGGTCTACTGTTTGTGCAATCAGAATGCGTTGCAGGAACATCTGAAGTGGATGAAGGTCCTCATTAGGCAGATAGATCATCGCAGTAAACCAGTCGTTCCACACACCAACGATACTGTAAATGGCCAGTACTGCAAATACCGGCTTAGAAAGCGGCATAATAATTTTTGTCATAACCTGAAAATGATTGGCGCCGTCAATAAACGCAGATTCCGAGATCGTTTCCGGAATGGACTTAAAAAAGGTGTGTGCAAGAATAATATTCCAGATACTGACACTTGGCAGCAAAATCGCCCAAACCGTATTGTACAGACCCAACTTTGTGTACAGTAAGAATGTTGGGATCAGTCCTCCACCAAAATACATCGGCAACAACACAAAAAAGACAACCGCCTTGCGAAATTTGAGATTAGGACGGGTCAACGGATATGCCATGCAAGTTGTAGTTAACAGCATCAGGACTGTACAGCCAATGGCATAAAAAATTGTATTTCCTAATGCACGCCACAGACGCATATCCTTTACGATAAGTAAATAACTTCCCAAGTAAAATCCTTTTGGGAAAAAAGCAGGTGCACCGGTTGCGGATACCTGAACAGGATCGCTGATAGAACGGATTAAAACGTAATACATGGGATAAATCGTAATAAAACACACCAAAACACAGAGCACCACAATCAAAATCTGCGATAGGCTTACTTTCTTACGTTGTTGTGCGGCAGCTTTTTGCATTTCAATTTTCTCCTTACCACAAAGAATAATCCGAAAGCTTTCGGGAACAAT
This sequence comes from uncultured bacterium, assembly GCA_934875675.1. GTDB lineage: Bacteria > Bacillota > Clostridia > Oscillospirales > Acutalibacteraceae > CAKXIK01. Next base: position 23,559 of record CAKXIK010000036.1, on the reverse strand, counting down.
AATTGGACCCGTAGACCAGAAGGAAGCTAAGGATAGACATAAACAAGCCGGCTGCAGAAGCGGAACTGAACTGTCCTCCCACAAGACCCTGGCGATAAACAAAGGTTCCGATGGTATCTGCCGTCTTGTAAGTTGCAGGATTGTACAGTAATAGAATCATCTGTGTATCGGAATTTAACATGCCGCCTACAAAGAAAATTAGCTGAACCGCTATCAGAGGCAACATATGTGGCAGCGTGATATATTGAATCTTCTTCCATCGACCCGCTCCATCCAAATCCGCCGCTTCATACAATGCGGGATCAATGGCAGAAATCGTGGCTAAATACAAAATGCTGCTCCACCCAAATGATTGCCAGATTCCGGTCAATGTAAAAATCCACGGAAATGCTGTTGGATTTGTGTTCCATGCCTGTGGGGTTCCTCCCAGAACAGTGATTAGCTGATTGATAATTCCATCGGTAGAAACAAACGAAAGAACCATACCGGCAACCACAACTGAAGAGATAAAATGTGGCAGATAACTTACGGTTTGGACGAATTTTTTAAATCTCGAACCGTACAATTCGTTTAGGATCAATGCAAATGCAATTGGTACCCAAAATCCCATCAATAGCGACATTGTATTCAGTCGCAACGTATTCACTAAAAAGCGGGTAAAATATTCTCCTTTAACAAAATTAATAAAATGCTTCAACCCTACCCATTTTGTTGCTGCACCAAAAAAAGGCGCTCCGGGAATATAATCTTGAAATGCAATCACAATTCCGTACATCGGAATGTACATAAAAATAATAATCAGTACAATCGTTGGAAGCATGATGGCATAAAGCTCTAAATTTTCCTTGACATTCCGTTTCATTGGGGTCCGAACTCGCATCTTCGATTCAGTTATGGCAGTACCTTTCAGCACGGCGGGCATCTCCTTTTCCTCTTACGACTTCTAATACACAAATTTAATAAAATACTTATTTTTCTGTATTTTCTTTCTCTTATCGGATATACGCACCGTATTCTTTTAGCCGAGCACGCAGTTGCTGCACATCCGTATTATGAAAATTGCGGTCTCCACGGGCAGTCATGACTGCGGCAATGCCGGCCGCCTCTCCCATTGCAAGGCAAGCCGGCATCACGCGGATGCTTCCCTGCAGGTGCTTTTCGCAGGAAATGGAGCGACCTGCAACAATTAGATTGGTCAGTCCTTTGGGCGTGAGGCAACGGTACGGAATTCCGTGTGATTCCCCTTTGCTGTAATAGGCACAGCGTGACTTGTCGTTTATTTTTCCTTTTTTTTGAAGCTCGACCTCTTCTTTGCTGTAATGTACATCAAGATAATAACAATTGCGACAGATTTCATCTTCAAAGGTTGTGCGACCCAGATAATCCTCTACAGTCATTACATAATCCCAGATAATTCTTCTGGATTATAGAATGCCCATGGAAGGGGCAGTTTCCACCAGATATGCGTTGCCAAAAGCTTCCGGGAAATAGAGTGCAAGGGCTTCGCAATATTCGCGCGCGAGTTTACGACCATACATCATCGCATTTGAAACACTTTCGGGGTTTGTAGCATCCACGTCATATACATGCCCGGCATTAAAACCGATCGTCGCCGGACCGATGATGTTATTGCAAAGGTGCATATCCACAATTTCCGGAAACCTGGAATCATCGGGCAGCGAATGTACAAAACTGCAAGGGTTACTGGCGAGCATTCCTCCCCGCGTGAGCAGACCATATTTTGAATGATACAGATAAGCGTACAAATCTACATTTGTTAACACAAAGCAATGGGAAGCTGGCATCGGAGCCTCGCCGTTTTCTTCCATCCTCCATTCCGCACCGGCAAAAGCTGCTACATCGCCATCACCTGTCGCATCGACAAATGTCTTGGCACGGTAGGCAGTCAGCCCAGCCTTGTTCCCCGTCAAAATAGCATTAATTTCGCCTTTCCCATCGGTTTCCACCCCAAGAGCCATGGTGTGAAACAACACATGAACGCCATTGTCTGTCACTATCCGGTCGTAGATTGCTTTCAGAGCCTCCGGATCTATTGGAACCCAGTCTATTCTGGATTCTGGAACATGGCTGGTAGCTGCCTTAGAGCGTTCTAACACAGTCTGCGCAATCCCCCCGTAAACCAATTTTTCTCCGTCAGAAAACGGACACCACGCCGGAACCAGTCCTGAAGTTCCCATCCCACCCAGAGAGCCTGTTGATTCCAGCAGAAGTGTGTGTCCCCCTTCTCTGGCAGCGGCAGCGGCGGCGGCACATCCCGCGGGACCGCCTCCTATTACAATAACGTCAAATTCTTCGTTTAGGGCTATGAATTGGTTGAGTTTCTCAAACATTTTTTCTCCCCCGATACAATAAAAAAATAAAATGATTTTTGTAAAAAATGCATCTCCCAAAATAAGGAAAACAATAAAATTAGTCATCTATCAAAGATTGCATTACCGTCTTTTCAATTCATGTTAAGATGTAAAGAGTTATATACCAAACTTCTCACAGGGACAACGAGCAAGTTGATGACCGCATCCATCTTTTTTACTATTTAGCATGAACTAGTTTTATTATAAGCTTGAAATTATGTATTCTCTGCCAAAAATTAAACTTTATATTAACAAAATTGAAACATTTGTTTCGAATGTACCATTGGAAGTAGGACTCCAGGTCGCATTTTCAGTTTATCCGATAAAAGCTCCTGCATCGCGCAGGCTTTGCTGCAATTGGCATAATACGGAATGATATTTGTACCTCGTGAGTGTAGGAGATACAGCGTCCTACAACTAATAATTTGTTGACCTTTTTTGGCAGTAAGCCTGTAATGCAATCAACCAAAACATGTTTCTTGTAGCCCCAATAGAACTCAAAATTTTTCTCATTATGTTTGGTTGGAGATGTTGGTTGGAGGCTGTATGAACGCCCAGCCGGCAATCTGTATCTGATTTTGGCTGATTATCCTTTTTGAACTTGTTTTTGCGGAAAGATTTCGGGTTGTTGTGAGAAGTGTTAGCGGCAATGGGGGTGGAATCTAAACCTATGAATGCGGTATCTGTAATGCCGAGTTTGATGAGTTTTTTCACTTGTGTTCTCATAATTTCCCGCAAAATCTCATTGTCAAGTTGGCGAACGAAGCGGTCATATGTCCAGTACGATGGCAGCGGTTTTGTGATATCAAATCCACAATAGTGTGCAATCAGACGGTTGTTTTCCAGATAATCCTGCAAATCGGTAATTTGCGCAAAGCCTTCGCATTTCATAACGATAAAAGTCGCAAATAACGCTTGCTTTGAGTATCCTTTTCTGCCGGTGGCAGAGATGGCATTGTCCATACAACTTAAGTTCAAATGCAAAAACAGTTCATCATAGAACGTTGCTTTGGGCTGGGATGTAAACAGATGAATGTCATCAAATAATTTTTGTCGATAGATAACGTCCAGCTCCTTTCGGCTCAATTTGCTGCAATTAAACTATACCAAATTGAGTTGGACGTCTCTATAATTTTATGGTGACAAACGGGATTATTGTCGGCATAATATCGGTAACAACCGCCCTCGTACACATCCTTCATTAGGCATTGACTTCCGTTGTCCCGAACCAAAATGTAGTGGAGATTCTCGCGGACATATTTTGCGAGATTGTAATATAAGGTGCATTGTATTAATCATTGCGTTCAATTCCATACTAAATACCCATAAGGGACTTGAGAGCCCTTATGGGTATTTGTTTTGTATAGACCAAAGTGTTGAAGGCTTTATTGCTTTCAGGCATTTTGGTCTATTTTGTTTCTTCCAAAGGGTTTGAAATAGGATTGCTTTTCGGCGATGCTCATCTGCGACTTCAATATGCCCGATTATTTTGTAATAGATTTTCACTTTCTGAATACTTACTCACAACGATGCACAATCACCCTGTTATACCATGTTACAGCAACCGCGGTGACAATAATGAAATCAGAGGTTCCCTAAGAAAGTAATACCAAACAAAATCAGCATTATTTCTACTACATCAGTTTCAATCTTTCCGCCGAAAGTGCAGCCACGTCTTTTAATACGCATTGAACAAAAAACGACAGTTCTTTTATGAGGATTGCCGTTTTTTCTTTAAAAGAAATTGTCATTTAAGGATAAAAAAATCAGCAACTGCCGTGCACGCTATTTGACGATCGGTATTTCCCGGCAAAAATAGAGTCAAGAGTTTCTGCAAATTGATGTGCCTTACAAGATGGGACAAATTTCTTTTACAATTCATGTCAGTAGAATTAGCATGGTTTTCAAAGAGGAAAGAGATTGTTTCCTTGCACAGCATAAGACTAAAATTATATTGATATCAATCATTAATATCTGTACATATGTAATAGTTTTTTCTTCTTAACACTTTCGCTTAAAAAGCAGGTATGCGTGTCGTTGATGTCAAAAGATTCGAAAAGGAGAGAAAATACATGCGAAAAAACTTGAGGCAAAAAATTCTGTCTGCAGTTTTATCCGCAGCACTGTTAACATCGACCCTGCCTGTAACAGCTTCTGCACTGCCAACCGAATCCTCCCAAGATGACAACCGCGTAATTCTGACACAGCAATTTGACATGGACGCTCTGAAAACGGAATTTAACATGAGCGACACCGCAAAAACCAGCACCGCACTTGGATACTTTTATATTCCTCTGGCGGATTCCGTTTCTCTGCCCGCTGAATATTCTGTTAGCTTTGATTATCGCGTGCCATCCGCCGGATCAAAAGATCAGAACAACTTTCTGGTATGGTCCAGCATGTCAGACGTTATATCCCGCTCAGACAACGGCGGACTGAACTCTGCCACCCGACAGGGACCGGTGATCCTGCAAACAGGAAACACGCTTTCCATTGCAGACATTACCCTGCATTCCGTTGCAGCCAATCAGTATGGTCTTGGCGATTATACGATTAACAGCAAAATTGATCTGTCATACAATCTAAAGGATGATGTGTGGCACACCATCCGCATTGACTACACTGCAACAAAAATGACGCTCACCGTAGACGGAAGCGCATCCGTGTCTATGAATCTGAGCACTGCAGTGGAAATTAAAAGTTTTGGTCCCTGCGGTGATACTGCATGGGAAGACACCGAACGCGGCGCGGCCAAACCAACCGGCAGTGCTTACTACGATAACATGAAGCTGTTTGCCGGAAGCGACGTGCTCGCCTCATATGATTTCGACACGGACCATGCAGACGTTCAGGCGCACAGCTGTTCCGCAAATGATGATTCCAGTCATTTTGCCAACAACAGCACGCATCGCCAAACGCCGCGCTATCTGCTCCGCAGCGGGGTTTATGCACCATCCGGCGTTGTGGTTGACCCGAACTGCACCAATCTGACTCCCAATGGCGGATTTGAGTTGGCACTGCGGGCAGCCTGCCCTTGAACTGGAGCGTTCTCGAAGGATCGGACACGGCAGCCGGTTCTGCCGTTATTGCGGACGATCAAGTGAAGAGTGATTCCATCCTGACCGGCAAAAACTGCCTAAAGATGACGTATCAGGGGAATGGCATTTATGGAATCATCAGCGACCCCATCGCCACCGCCGAGGGAAAGGAATACCGCTTAAATCTGATGGCGCAGGGGCTTTCCGGCGATGATCCCTGCCACACTTACCTCAACTTTTATAATGAAGAGGGCACCCTGATCTCCTCTTCCACCGATTGGTCAACCGGTTATTCCAACGGAAGAACCTACATTACAACCAACGGCAGTGACCGCCTTGCAATTACCGCCCCTGCCGGAGCTGTAACCGTGCGCCAAGTCATTCAGCTTGGCACCGAGGGAACGGCAACGGATGTCAGCTATCTGTTTGACCGAGCAACAATTTTCGCACTTGATTCTTCTGTAACCTCGGTTCCAAACGGAAATTTTGAAAGCGGATGGGACAGCGCCGTAGGACTTCCTTACGGCTACGATCTGTGGGAGTGGTCGGATTCCTACAAAGCACAGATTGAACTTGCCACCGATATTGTTCACACCGGAAAAAACAGCATGAAAATGACCGCCTCGCAAGGTTCCTATCAGGCAGCAGTGCGCAGCGGATTGGTTGCCGTGGAACCAAACGTTTCTTATGATTTTTATGCCTACATCTACAATGTTCAGGGCAATGCACCGATTCTGCGCGTTCAGTTTTACGACAAAAACGGCAGTGCAATCGGTTCGGTTACAGATGTGAGCTCTACAAGCGCAAATGCATGGGCACAATCCTCCAAAACAATTGCAGCACCGTCAAACGCAGCATTTGCAACCATTATGATGTATCAGAACCGCAGCGCAAGCAGCAAATGCATTGCATATGTGGACGACATTACCGTCATTAAAACCTCCGAAAATATTCCGGAAACACCGATCAGCACAACGCTGCAAAACGCCGGATTTGAAAACGGTTTCCAGACAAGCGGACTGCCGAATAACTGGGTTGTGTGGCCGAACAACGCCGCCGGAAAAATTGAATCCAGCACCACGACGGTTCATAATACAACCGGCTACACCGGTACCACCTCTGTAAAAATTACAGACGACAGCACCTCTGCCACCGCGGGAATTGCCAGCGAGCCGGTTCAGGTAACGGCGGGTAAAAAGTACCGCGCCACTGCGTGGGTTTATAACGAATCCGGCATCGTGTCCCTTTATATGAACTTTTACGGCAACCGGGAAAACGCACTTGCCGACAGCGGCAGAATTCCTCCTGTTCCAAATATCACCTGCAGCACGGTGGGTAAATGGACGTTGGTGACGATTGAGGGAACTGCACCCGCCGGAGCCACCTGCGCAACGGTTGGATTCTATATGGGTGTTGGCTCCACCGCTGTTTCTTACGCGGATGATCTGACATTCGGGCTCGTTCCCGATGTTGTTTACGGCAGTCAGATTCTGAATCCTGATTTTGAAGGCGGAACCAATACTGCCGGCGTGCCAAGCAATTGGACCTTGCTTTCTGCATCCGACGAGGTTCTTCTCTCCAATCAGTACAGCACCTCCGGCAACTATTCCGGCAACCTGATTAACGATTCCTCCACCGGCTGCGGTCTGCGAAGCTCCGGAGTTGCCGTAACGCCCGGTGTCAATTATCAGGCAAAATCTAATATGTACTGCAAAATGGGATACGGCGAAATCTATCTGGAGTTCTGGAATGCAGCCGGTTCCCGCATTGACGTGAAAACCGTTACGAACAGCCGCACCAAAGAATGGCGCGAAGTTTCCGTAGAAGGTATCGCTCCGGCAAATGCGGCTTATGCAACGCTGCTTTATTACCAGAACAGCGGAAATCCGGGTGTCATTTACGTGGACGACGCTTCTATCGCCCCTTACACGGCACCGGAAACGGAAATCCGCAATTATTCCTCTGTTGTTTCTTCCCACCCCAAAGTGTTTTTCACTGCAGACGATATTGCAAACCTCCGTGCATTGGCTCAAAGCACCAAAAAGAGTGCCAACGGCACGGTCGGCAAGGATGTTGTGGATGCAATTATTGCCGAAGCCAACAAGCTCATGGCAGAGAAATCGTATTCTACCAACTTTAGTGCATATGGTTCGACTTACACCATTACTATTAATAATCCGCCGACAGAAATGCCCGTTTCCCCGTCCGCTCCGTCCGGATATGGCGTATGGCCGTTCTGGACAATGCTGGGAAGAGGTATTCAAAACCGGCTGGAAGTGCTTTCAATGGCATATATGCTGACCGGAGACACCGCCTATTCCGACAGTGCAATTCAGTTCCTGGATGCCATGTGCGGCTGGGAATTGTGGCATGATCCTAAGGACGGTTACCCCACCCAAAAGACAAATCTGGATACCGCACATATTGTACAGGGCGCTGCCATTGTTTATGATGTGTGCTACGATCAGCTAACCGAGGCGCAGCGCGAAAAATTCTGCAATGCCATCATTAAGCTTGGTCTGGAGCCGCTTTATCAGGATGGTCTGACCAAAACAGATCATAATATTCAAGGTGTGCGAAATTCCGCACTTGCTACCGGCGCTCTGGCAATTCTTGGTGATGTGGACCGCAGCATTACTAATAAGTACCTCACTTGTGCAGTGGATTATTTTAACTGGTACCTGAATGAAAAGTATGAATCCGGCAATCAGGAAGGCTTTGGCTACACCGCTTACGCCATTGAAAACATTGTGATGGCGTTTGACCAGATTGCCCGTGTGACCGGCGACAATTCGCTGATTCGTCATGAATATTTTGAGGATCTGCTGATTCCGTGGCTGATTACCTTCTGCGCGCCGGGCTCCCTGACAGACGCTCCGGTTTCCAATCATGATGCCGAAGTCGGCTTCTTTGCAACGGTTTCTGCTCTTGCGCAAAATGGCAACGGTCTTGCCGCATGGTACCTCTGCAACGCAAAACCGGGTTCCGGCGATACCCTCAATACGCAGAAATTCCTTTCCATCTGCGATCCGGACACATTGACCATTACACAGCCTAAAACCGTGATCAACAATTCCAGTATTGTGGAAAAAATCGGCTGGGGTGCGCTTCGCACCGGTTGGAGTGCTCAGGATTCGCTCTTCACGCTCATCAGCAACCAGACACCTCTGGGTCACAACCATTTTGACCAGAACAGCTTCCTGATCGCAACCAACGGCTCATGGCTTGCCTCTGACCCCGGTTATTCCACCTTTGACAACGGCAAACCCGGCATGCGCCAATTCCGCGATAAGGTGGGTCACAACACTATTCTGGTGGACTGGGTGAAAAATACCACTACCGGCGCACAGGTGTATAAAGGCGGCGGACAGCTAACCTCCGATATTCTCACAAACAATTACGGCGCTATCATCGGCAGTGCCGCAGACTCTTATGGCGTCGGCGTACTGAATCAGTATGACCGTCATGCGATTATGCTGAATCACGCTGACCATCCGTATTATGTTCTTTTTGACGAGCTGGATTCCGATGAGGCACGCACCTACAGCTGGAGCCTTTTCACGGACGGATGGGATTCCCTCAAGATTGACGGAAATGCCGTCAGCGGTGAAACGGTGGCCAACTGGGTCATTCCCTGCAAATCAACCGTGACCTTACCGATCTCTATGTCCAGTTTATCGGCAATGATTCTCTGCAAATTGACGCCGACCATTACACCGTCGGCTCCGAAGTGGAAGGTCCGTATATTCATGTTTCCAACAGCGAAAAGGCTGAAACCTACGACTTTATGTCTGTGCTGAACACCGGTGTTACCGGCAACAGCATTGCCGCCTCGGTGTTCCAGCCCACGTTTGAATACAGCAATGGCTGCTCGGGAACACTGACCGGTGGAATTGCGCTGTTCCGCGGAGAAAATGGCGTTGGTTCCAGCGTATCTTATTCCTTTGACGTTACGGAGGAAGACGATTACGACCTCAGCCTCATCCATCCCCAATCCTACATTTACGGTACTTATCAGATTTCCGTGGATGGTGTCAACTACGGAAATCCGATTGACGGCTACAATGCTGCCATCACTTCGGGCAATACAGCAGAACTGGGTTCGGTTCATCTTACAGCAGGAACCCACAAAATTACCGCAACCTGTGTTGGCACCAGGGTTCCGAATCAGGATAAATTCTTCTTCGGCATCAATAACATTGTCCTGAAAGCACACAGCTCCGTCAATGCACCCATTACCGTGCTCAATCAGGTAGACAATACCTCTGCATTAGGTGCGCAGCTTTCTTATGCTGCCGACGCAAATGATATCGTCCTCTTCAACCGCGGGAACGGCAGCTTCCGTGCTCTTGGCGTAACAACCGATGCACAGCAGGTTTCCCTTGTCGGCTGTAAAGAAGACGGCTCTCTGGAAGGCATTGGTGTGCGTAATGCAACCTCTGTCACTTACAACGGCAAAACGCTCTTCACCTCTTCGGTCGCGATTTCCGCATACATTGATTATCTCACCGGCAACGTGACGATTCAGTCTGCCGAAGCTGCCGACATTACACTGCTCACCAACCGTGCTTTGGGCAGCGCAGCAACCTTGTCGTTTGCCGCCTCCGAAACCGAAAAGGCAATTCCCGCCGATCCGCAGGTGGAAGCCGTGATTCAGGCAGTTAAGGAAACCAATGCAATCGAAGCTCCGTCTGCAGATCAGGTGCTCGTCACGGTCAGAAAATATCTCGCCTTAACCCAAGCGCAAAAGGCTCAGATTCCGCAGACCACGTTCGACACCTTGCTTGCACTGGTCAACCGTACTCTGCGCACCGACAGCACCTCCGGCATTTCCCTCATTGATTCGAACGGCACTCTTCCGTTGGATGTTCAGCTTGTGGTCAATCCCATTGGTACCGGAGCCTCGGCCTATTCGGCAATTCAACAAGCCGTTTCTTCCGGCAGTACAAACTTGCAGCTTTTGCAGGCATTTGATATCCATCTGATGCAAAACGGCGAGAAGTACGCACTGGAAGACGGTCAGACGGTAACCGTACAGCTTTCGCTTGCTTCTGCATATCAAGGCAAAACAATTCAGATGGCATACCTTGCAAATGACGGAACCCTTTCTGCCGTATCCACAACCGTTTCCAACGGATTTGCGGCATTTAAAACGAACAACTTTGGCACATGGGCGGTGCTCGAATCCAAGGGTAATTCGGGAAGCTCGTCTGACACCTCTTCCGACACTTCCTCTGATTCCTCTTCCGGTACCACCTCCAAACCATCTGACGAAAATCCGGCAACGGGCGAAAACGGCACTGCGAATCTTTTGATAATCGTGTTAAACACCGCGTTCTTCGCATTGCTTGCAGCGGCTCTTGTTTTGAAAAAGCGTCAGAAGTACGAAGTATAATTCATTATTTTTGAAAGTTTATCAACATTCGGCGTGAACGCTGAACATCTGCACCATCGTTTTGGTAGACGATGGTGCAGATGTTTTTTTATCGGCATCCGCCTCTTTTAAAAAATCCTAAGCATCTGGGAAAAATCAGAGCAAAATGGCAAAAATCAATCCTTGCATCCTTCAAAAAATCAAGGTATAATAATATTTTGCGTCACTACAAAGGAGAGGATTTTCTATCATGGATGAAATCAAACAAATTTACTTTGCCGACAGCTATTGCGAACTTCACAATTTTAAAATGATGCGCGATCTGCGGAATTGCCCTTTTGAAGATCTGCCGGATCTGACCGGTATTTCTTCCACCTTGCTCAGCCGCATCAAAACGATATATGTCCTCTATGTGAAAAACCACCCGGAATGTTTTTCTGCCATCAAAGCAAAAGCCGCAAAGCCTAGGGCTGCAGCCAATCTGGATGATCTGCGGGATCGTCTGCTGGTGGTTTTTCAGCAAAATGCAAACAAGCTGATTCATATTTCCGACATTACCAAGGAATTAGGAAAAAGCGCTAAGCGCAGCGATATTATTCATGTACTGGAACGCCAGCCATGGTGCAAAATTGTGGATGGAAGCACTTTCTTTTATGCACCCGTAGACTGATTTTTCTTTTCAACTCCCGTTTTAGATTGGAAATTACTACAATCGGAGTTGCTCATAAAGCAGCAAAAGATTTTGACAAATTCATCTTCCAGATACAAACCGCCCGTCCTGCAAAAAACAGGACGGGCGGTTTGTATCTGGAAATCTATCATGTTTATTCGTACTCTTCGCCGCTGATTTCCCGGTCAAGCCAGCTTGCAACCGGATAATAAATCGGAATCAGCAAAAATGCAAGCCAGCCCGGATGCCACAATCCCCAACAAAATCCAAGGCAAAGAAAAACTGCGGCTGCAAGAACCGGAAACGGAAAAATGACAAATTTTCTTTTCCGAATCGCATCTCCCAGCCCATGCACCAGAGGAATCAGAAAAAACAACATCCAGGCCGGATGCCAAAGACCGTGTGCAAAACCCAAATAGAGAAACGCGACCGTAACGATTGTATCTGTAGGGAACTCAAAGTGCTTCTTTTTCGCATGTTTTTTTGCCTTATCTTTGTTTTTTTCAACCGAGTCTGCACGGTCGGTAACGGTAACACCGCCCCGTCCCACATGTACGGTATCCTTGCCGTCTTCCACATGAATACCATCCTTCCAGCTGATATGAACGGTTGCATCTTCGTCTTCCACATGGATGCCGTCTTTCCAACTGATGTGCACATTTGGCTTTTCATCTCCGCCGGCCTGCCCCGCAGCGGTATCTGAAGGCACATCCTGCGGGAATTTCTCCTCCGGCTGCGGCACGGATTCGCACTCCGGTTGAGCGGGTGCAGCCGTTTCCTCCAGCGTAATCCCATTAACAAGATCGTCCAGCGAAACACCGTAAAGCTTTGCAAGACGAATCAAGTTTGCCGTATCGGGAGATGCTTCTCCCCGTTCCCATTTAGAAACAGACTGACGGCTGATTCCGAGCTTTGCCGCAAGTTCCTCCTGAGAAAGGCCGCTTTTTTTGCGGTATTCATAAAAACGGTTTGCAATTGCCTGATCCATCGTAAGCTCCTCCATCCAATCACCTTTTCCCCTGTAAAATCAATCTCTGTTGTCATTATTTTATCAGGAGAGCCGCTTGTACGCCACCAATTCCGGTTTTCAAATTCCGCAACTATCGGTTGCGAAGCCCGAAATTCTGCAGATTTCTTGCAAACAAGCTTAAATTTTAATCTCACACGGGCAGCGATGGCGGTAGACGGTGACCGCGGCAAAGCCTGCCTGCTTTGCAAGCTCGATTCCTTCTGCAATGCCGGTGCCAAGATCCTTCGTGCAGTGTGCATCTGCGCCGATGGTGACATTTTTTCCGCCAAAGTTGCGGAACTTTTTAATTAACTCCAAATGCGGCAAAGTCATACCGATCTTTTGCCGCAAACCGGATGTATTGATTTCCAGCGCTTTTCCCTTTTGTGCCAACAGAGAAAGAATCGCATCAATTTTCTGGGAATACTGCTCCAGATCGATTTGGATTCCAAATTCACCCGTAATGTAGCGCAGCGGATAAGTCAGATGAGCGAGGGAATCAAAATGCCCCCATTCCACCACATGCAGCAGCTCGTCAAAATAATGGCCGAGCAAAAACTTCGCATTTTCCTCCGTGTAGCTCAAAAAGTAAAAATCGGGTGTATGCAGAAGATTATGAACCGATGCCAGAACAAAGTCATATTCATGTGCAGCCAGAATACGATCAGCCAGCTCATAATTGGTGCCGGGCTGCCCGATTTCAATTCCCACCAGCACCTCCGGCAATGAACCGTTCTGCCGCGTCTGCTGCTCCCGTGCAGCTTTCCACGCCATCGGAACCGAGCTGCAGTAGCCGGTGGAATAGAATTCATTCACCTCGCAGTGATCGGTCAGTGCGATCACCGGAATTTGAAGCTCGGCAGCACGCGCAACCATTTCCTCGGCGGTGTTGCTTCCGTCAAACGAATGGCTGGTATGCATATGACAATCGCATAGAATTCTGGAATCCATAAAAAACAGTCCTTTCCTGTTACTGTACTTCTGCATGATATATTGGCATCAGAACCGATTCCGAAAAATCGGAGTCCCTCCCACAAAACAGTATTAAACAATTGAGGGTCGGTCGCTGAAGTGTGAATCTGTATTTTATGATACCATAATCCCGGGAAAATCGCAAAAGAAATGCACCGGTGCTATGAAAAAATTATGCGGTCGCCTGTTTCAAAAATTGTTACTTTGTGATATGATAATAAAATAAACTTTTCAAACTCCCGTTTGAAGGGACTTACGTTGGAGGGAAATATCATGCGCGCAGTTATTTCAGTAATCGGAAAAGACATGGTTGGCATTCTGGCTGCGGTTTCTGCCGAATGCGCCGCTTCTAACATGAACATCACCGATGTGACACAATCAATCCTGCAGGATATGTTTGCAATGATTATGATGGTGGAGTTTACGAGCGAATCCATCCCATTTGCAACTTTTTCCGAGCGCTTGACAGAGCTGGGAAAAGAAAAAGGATTGGATATTCATGTGATGCACGAAGACATTTTTAATTCGATGCACCGCATCTGATTCACCGCGAGCCATTGCCCCAACCGGCTTTGTAATCTGTCAAATCGGCGGTCTTTTGTTACCGCAGAAGGAGCTTTTTGATGATTAATTCCAAAGATATTCTGGAAACACTCAAAATGATTGAGGAAGAACATCTCGATGTGCGAACCATTACCATGGGTATTTCATTGCTGGACTGCATTGATCCTGACATTGATGCCGCCTGCAATAAAATTTACGACAAAATCTGCCGCTACGCAAGCAATCTGGTAAAAACCGGTGATGACATTGCCTCTGAATACGGGGTGCCGATTGTGCACAAGCGTATTTCCGTTACACCGATTGCCATGGTTGCAGCGGCTTGCCCTTCCAAAAATCCGGTCAAATTTGCGCAGACACTGGAGCGTGCTGCGCAGACGATTGGCGTTAATTTCGTGGGTGGATATTCCGCACTGGTACACAAAGGCTTTGGCCCCGGCGATTACGCGCTGATCCAAAGCATTCCCGAGGCATTGAGCGAAACGGAGCATGTGTGTTCTTCTGTGAATATCGGTTCCACCAAAACCGGGCTGAACATGGACGCCATCGCGATGATGGGAAAAGTTGTACGACGCACAGCAGAAATTACAGCAGACCGTGATTGTATCGGTGCCGCAAAACTGGTTGTATTCTGCAACGCACCCGAGGATAACCCCTTTATGGCAGGTGCATTCCACGGTCCCGGTGAAGCGGATTGCGTAATCAACGTCGGTGTTTCGGGTCCCGGTGTCGTCAGTGCGGCCATTCACAAAGCTGGCGACTGCAACATTACGGAGCTTGCCGAAACCGTTAAGCGCACTGCATTTAAAATTACCCGCGTCGGTCAGCTGGTTGCCAATGAAGCAGCCCGCCGTCTCTCGGTTCCGTTCGGCATCGTTGACCTTTCGCTTGCGCCAACCCCTGCCGTTGGCGATTCGGTTGCGCGCATTCTGGAGGAAATGGGTCTGGAGTGCTGCGGCGCTCCGGGAACCACTGCCTGCCTTGCTTTGCTTAACGATGCCGTGAAAAAAGGCGGCGTAATGGCCTCCTCACACGTCGGCGGTCTTTCCGGTGCGTTTATTCCTGTCAGCGAAGACGAAGGCATGATCGAAGCAGCCCGCTGCGGTGCGCTGACGATCGAAAAACTGGAGGCAATGACTGCGGTTTGCTCCGTAGGTCTGGACATGATCGTTGTCCCCGGCGATATCACCGCCGATGCGATTTCCGGCGTGATCGCCGATGAAGCTGCAATTGGCATGGTAAACTCCAAAACAACGGCGGTTCGCCTGATTCCTGCCATCGGGAAAAAGGTGGGCGATGAGCTTTCGTTTGGTGGTCTGCTGGGAAGCGGCCCCGTAATGCCGGTAAACACCTACTCTCCCTCGAAATTTATTTCCCGCGGCGGCAGACTTCCTGCTCCGCTGCAAAGCTTAAAAAATTGATTGTTCGTGCTTCTATGATAATTTTTACGAGTCTTCCGCTTGTCGGAAGGCTCGCTTTTTTTGATGCGTCGTCCTGATATCACGGACTGCGTTTATTGCATTGCTTTCCAAATTTTTATAAAAACCGGTTAAAAATATAGAAAAAAAGGATGAGAAACTGAACGGAAAGTATGATAAAATTAAGTCAGAGTGAACTCAACACGAAAGGACACTGATACATATGAAATGGAGAAAATGGATTGCAGTGCTGGCGGCAACCGGACTGCTGGCCGCAATGATTCCCGCTGTTATTGCCGAACCTGCACAAACAAAAGTGGATGGAAATTTGGTGCGTATCACCAGCGCAGCCGATTTTTCCTCTGTGCAGCTGGAAAACCTGACTGTAGACGACCATATTGGCGATGGTGCTGTAAAACTGACCGACAGCAGCAAAGACGGCGAACTGACCACCGGAATTTATTCTGCCGCCCAATTCACACGCATGGTTGCCTCCTGGAATGCAGATACTCCCGAGGGAACAACCATTGAAGTAACTGCCCGCGCGCATTTCAGCGGAACAGATACCTGGACCAACTGGCTGAGCTGGGGAGTATGGGGAACCACCATTGTCCGCGGCTGCGGAACCAGCGAAACCGCACGAGATACCCTCGCTTACGTTGATACCGACGTGTTTACCCCTCGTGACGACACGGCAACCATGGATCAATTTCAGCTGCGTGTTGTGCTGCACAGTGAAAACGCCGATTCCACTCCCGTTCTGCGCCAGCTTTGTGCCACAATTCGGAACAATCTGGACGGCAAGGAGATTACCCCTGTCTATGAAGAGGAATCGGTTGTCCTGCCCGAAAAAGTTATTTTGAGCACCCCGGCCTATTCCCAGATGGTACGTGATCCGGACATTCGCTCTTCCATCTGCAACCCGACCACAATTACAGCGCTGCTCAATGACCGCGGAGAAGACCTCTTGCCCGAGCAGACTGCTTTGACAACATACGATTTTAACTATCAGGGTTTTGGCAACTGGGCTTTTGCATTGGCAACTGCCGGCTCCTTTGGCTATGACTGCTATATCCAATTCGGCAATC
Source organism: uncultured bacterium (assembly GCA_934875675.1). Classification (GTDB taxonomy): domain Bacteria; phylum Bacillota; class Clostridia; order Oscillospirales; family Acutalibacteraceae; genus CAKXIK01. The sequence continues at coordinate 7,057 of CAKXIK010000036.1, read as the reverse complement.
TGGACATCATCCGTCAAGAGCTTGCCAAAGGCTACTCGGTGGGCATTGATGTCCATTATATGCCGGTTGATGGCGGCAGTATGCCCTATGTGGAGAATGCTCCGATTGCCTCCACCGGTCACTTGATTACCGTTCGCGGCTATGAGACCATTGACGGTGTGGAATATTTTTACGTCAGTGATTCTGCTGCTGATAACGACCAGGATGCGCTGCGCCGTTATCGTGCAGATCAACTGGATGCTGCATGGAACAACCGTGTGGTTTACATTATTCATGAAAAAGAGCAGAATGCCGGAACCGCTTCTCCCGCCACGGAAAAGGCAGAACTGAAACCGGTGGACGGTGCGGAAAATACTTATCAGCTTTTCCTTAACGGTCAGGCAGTTGATTTGACGGAAGGCTTCCTGAAAAATAAAATTACCGGGGCAAACGGCGGCACCATTGTTGCCCGGCTTGCAGATCAGACCGCTGCGACACAGGCCGATCCCACCAAAACCACCACTGCGAATAACAGTTTTCTTTACGACTTCCGCGTCAGCAAAAGCGGAATTATAATTGATCCCAAGGTCATGTTCCGCCAGTCCAATCCCGGCGATGAACATCACCTCATCATCACGGTAATTTCTAATGCAGGCAAAAGTTATTCTGCAGAACTGACGGTTACAACTCCGACTGCGGATCAAACCACTTCTGCAGCGCAAAGCACCGGCGCAAACAGCCAGAATGCTACCTCAAGCACCCCTTCTCCATGGCTGTGGATTGGTATCGGAGCTGCGGTTCTTGCTGCCTCCGCTGTCGTTTGCATCCTTATTTTTAAGGCTAAGAAGAAATAATTCTGCCGGTTAAGAGTCTCCATGAACTTCTCCAATAGCCCCACCGACACAAAGCAACAGCCGCTTTTCTGCAATTACAAGCAGAAGAGCGGCTGTTGCTTTTATAAGAATTTGCGATCCGTATTTTTCCGGACAACAAAACGATGTTACGGCAATGTTTTTCCGCCGGCACGGTAAATTTCATACCATTCGGCACGTGTGAGCTCCACCCCGGCACCGGCATGAATTTCACGCAGACGAATCGGGTTGGTTGTACCCGCAATCAGCTGGATGCCGGCCGGATGACGGCAAATCCATGCCGCCGCAATAGCGGTAGGAGTCACACCATGTTCGCCGGCAATGCGGGAAAGCACCTCATTGAGCTTCGGGAATTTTTCATTGTTGCCCACAAACACACCTTCAAAGAATCCATATTGGAACGGACTCCACGCCTGAATGGTGATATCATTCAGACGGCAGTATTCCAGAACCGAGCCGTCACGGTTAATTCCATCATCCTTATGCATGTTCACATTGAGTCCTGCATCAATCATGCCGCATTCGGTGACGCTCAGCTGCAGCTGGTTAACCAGCACACGACCATTGCAGTATTTGTTCAGCAGTGCAATCTGCATCGGATTATGATTACTGACGCCAAAATAACGTACCTTTCCGCTTTGCTGCAAACGGTCAAAGGCTTCGGCAACTTCCTCCGGTTCCATCAACGTATCCGGCCGATGAAGCAGCAGCACATCCAGATAGTCTGTCTGCAGACGCTGCAAAATTCCGTCTGCTGATTTGAGGATATAATCACGCGAAAAATCATAAAGCCCGTCATGAATGGCACATTTGGACTGCAGAATCACCTGTTCGCGGCGATTTGCAGTCAGGTGGGCTGCGCGGGAAAAGATTCGTTCGCTTTCTCCCTTTCCGTAAATATCCGCATGGTCAAAGAAATTGATTCCGCATTCCAGTGCGGTCTCGATTAAACGTTCCGCTGCAGAAAGCTCCAAAGAGGAAATGCGCATACATCCCAGTGCGATCTGGGGAATTTTTACCGTGGTACCTCCAAGAGAAAGTTGTTTCATTCAAAATCGCATCCTTTCCTGAAAATGAAAAGCACAGAACCGCCGGGAACAATCATCCGGCGGAATCAGTTCTGCTTTTGCACAAGTTTATATTCATTATCAAACTGAAAATAAGGGCATTCCCGGCATGAATGCGACAAAAAGCGGGACATTTCATCTTCATCGAGCGAAACGGCGCATTCGTAACATTCTGTTTCCTCGTCATAAATATAATGGATACAATAATCACAATTTGTTTTTGCGCTCATGAGAATCCGGCTTCCTTTCTTTAGTGCGCAGCGGCCGCACAGACCGGTGACGCAGGCGTTCTTCCTGCTCCGAAAGCTTTTTTTGCGCCTTCAGCAGCTCGGGAGGTGCCGAAAAAATTCGGTAACATTCCAAAACCATGGAAACCACCGTAGCAATTAAGAAAATAACGGTCAATACCTGCAGCCAGGTGTAAGCTTCCGTGCAGTTTTGGATATTAACGGGTCCATGCACAATGGCTGCGGTAATTCGCTTGAACGAAAGCGGATCAATCAATGAATCCATTGCAAGATCCTGCAGCTGTGAAAACGCACTGATTTGCATATTGACAATCATCATACAGAACAAAAAAAACGCATCACAAGCAATCAGGCCAACCGAAAAGCTTGGCCACCGGCGGCGGCGATGCAGGGTGTAAATTCCACAAATCAGCAAAATTGCTGCCGGAATCAAAAAAATCCAGAATTGAATCGGCATCGTGCGCCTCCTGCTTTCATACTTTCTTTCATGATACTGTTTGACCGGGAATCTGTCAAGCAAGAAAAAAGGCGGGATTCTGTGCGAATCCCGTCTCTTGCTTGATGAATGGCCGATTACTGCTGCGGCATGCCGGGCGTGCCAAAGTTATAGTTATTGTATGCAGCGGCAAGGATATTCTGATTTTTAATCAGGAAATACTGGCCGATCAGCGGGCCGATTCCAATAAAAGAACCCAGGATGGTGAACAGCAAAACATTGCTGCCGGTGTCGCTGATTTGCAAGCCGTAACGCGGTGCATTGTCCTGCAAACGCTGTGCACGCTGATACACCCAGATGTAAAAGTAAATACCGCAGGTGATAAAGCTTAACAACAGGACGATGATGTAATTGTAACTGTCTTTGCCGTCCCCGGCACAAACCTGATTGTTTTCTTCCGTCCAGCCGTAAAAGAATACGATACCATAAATACCACAGGTTACGATGCTGAGCAGGAAATACATCCAGAAACTTCTTTCTTTAATCATAACGTTCCCCTCCATCAGGATAAAATATTATGCAAAACGGAACTGGAAAAGTCCGGTTTTACCACAGGGTCATTTTGAACAAACCGAAAAATATAAACAGCGAAAAACAATATAACGGTAATCAGAATCAATACACGTTCGGGTTTTGCGGGCAATCGTTTACCCTGCAGCGCAAACAAAAACCAAACTCCCAGTACCGGCAACAAGCGGGTGATACTGCCACGCGCAACGAAAATCGAGGCAAAGTAACGCTCTCAACGCGCGCGTCATGCCGCACCCGGGACATGACACCCCGAAAACAAGCCGGAACGGGCAGCCAAAGCGAAGGTAAACCGCTGCCAACAGGCCAATACCAACCAAGGTGAAAACAAATTCTATCAGATGCTTTCGCTTAGAAGACGGAGAAAGCGACGCCATGTAAAATCTTCCTTTTTTGCCCCAAAGGCATTAAGATCAAAACTGCATATTGATTATTTCTATCATACGGCATAATTACGTTGTGGTCAAGAATAAATCAAATTTTCTATTGTGCCATAGACAAAAAAGCGGAGAACTAAAATCCACATGAGAAAGAATGAATTTTTTGTCAGGTATAGTATTTTTTTGTTGCATTTTCGTGCTTATTTTTAATTTGTTCATAATTAAGCCATATAGCAGTCATATAAAATGTTTATCATATTGAACATTAACCCTATTAATTAGGACAATACTTCCGTTTACTTATTGCAATTGGTCCACTTGGGGCAGTGCGCTTTTTACTGCCAGGCGGTCAAAATATTATTAAATCGAGGTAAGGTATCATGGGAAACAAAATCGAAAAAATCGCTGCTTTGGGTGAAAAGGGCAAGCAGGCCAAGCTGTTGGGCTTTTGCACCAACAAAGACGCCGAAGTTCGCGCAGCTGCAGCTACTGCCATTGGCAAAACCAAAGGTGATGACGGCTATAACGCTTTGATTAACCTTCTGCGTGATCCGGATGATTCCGTTCGCGTTGCATCTGCCAAAGCTCTTGGTGCAATGGGCAGCAAAAATGCAATGGAGCATCTGCGTTACATGATGAATCATGAGGGCAGCAGCGACACGATGAAAGCAGCCTGCAAAGAATCCATGGCTCTGCTTACAAATAAGAAAGACTGATTCTTTTTACTTGAATTTGAGGAGGACGCTTCGGCGTCCTCTTTTTTATTTTTAAAATCAGTCACAACTGAACAATTCAGGATTCATGCGGGTTCAAGTACATAAATTTAAAAATATTAGCACTTGATGCATTAGAGTGCTAATGTTTACAATTTGATAAAATATCATGCAATCTTTTTTCATAATCCGGCAGTAAAATAAAATCGTTGAAAGAAACAAGAACAGCAAAGAGAGGTTGATTCCAATGAACATCTTTCAGCGGCTCTAACCGTTAGCCAAAAAATGCGGACACAATTTTGAATGGAGGAATTAATATGTTTGAATTGTTACCGTTTGCTTCTCACAATGAGCTTTATAACCCGTTCCATGATTTTGATAAATTCTTTGGCAATATGAATCTTGCCGAATTTAAGACCGATATCCGCGATGACGGCGATCATTACACACTGGAAGCCGATCTGCCGGGATTCAATAAGGAAGATATCAAGGTGGATATCGGCGACGGTGCACTCACTGTCACGGCGCAGCGCGATAGCCAGACCGAGGAAAAAGGCAAAAACGGCTATGTCCGTCGGGAACGTTCCTACGGTTCGTTCCGCCGCAGTTTCGATCTGACCGGTGTAGATTCCAAAAAGATTTCCGGTGCATACAAGGACGGCGTTCTGACCTTGACTTTGCCAAAACAGAATGAACCGGAATCTGCATCGCGCCGTTTGGAACTGGAATAACAAAAAATTGAGTTCTGCAGAATAATCCGCAAGCCCCTGAAGGAATCCATTTGGCTCCTTCGGGGGCTTTTCGCGTTGACAAAGCATCCGGTGCAAGGTATGATAAAATTAAAAATGATTCTATCGTTTTCAGTTGTAATGCAGTCGCAAAATCTTGTCGTGGCCGATTGATACCAATTCGAAAGCAGTATAAGGGAGGATTATCAGGTGAAGATATTAGTTACTGGGGCGGGTGGTTTTTTGGGCAGCCGGTGTGCCGAGCAGCTTCGCTGCAGCGGACATACCGTAATTGCACCGTCACATGCACAGTGTGACTGGACAAACGAACGGCAGGTGGCGGAGCTGTTTGCACAGGAGAATCCGGATGCAGTTGCCCATGTGGCTGCCATTGCCGATATTGGAGAATGCGAACGGGATCATGAACGTGCTTTTTCAGTCAATGTGAAAGCAACAAAACAGCTCTGTTCTCTCGCAGGTAATCGACCCTTTGTATTTATCAGCTCCGATCAGGTGTATAATCCGATGCTTTGCTGCCCACTGACAGAAGAAACCCCGTGCGACCCTCAAAATTATTACGGAGAAACAAAAGTGCTCGGCGAAGAAGCCGTTCAAAAACTTTCCAATTCTTATGCATTGCGCATTACATGGCAGTTTTCTGCACCCAATGAACCTGGCTTTTCCAAATCAACCGGAATCCTCGCCGTTGCAAAGCACGCAATCGAAACCAACACAGCGGTAAATGCCGGAGCATGTTCCCGGCGGTATCTCACCTGGTGCTGGGACACCGCTCGTGTGGTGCAGCTTGCGCTGGAAGGAAAGTTTTCTCCCGGCATTTATAATGTAGCCTCGCGTAATCATCGAACAGATGCCGATACTTACGCACTGGTTTTTCGTGCACTTGGTGCAAGCGAGGAGCAGATATCTCGCCTTTTGGTATCGGATATGGCGTTTTTGCCGCGAAGCTTGACTCCGGAGCCGGATAAGCTGGAAAAACAGGGAATCGTTCTTCCTGAATTTTCGCAGGCTGTCCAAAATGCACTCATTGCCCAGCCGCGCTCAAAATAACGGTTGATTAAAAGCGGTTCTCTCATCTTGAACATATTTCCTATACGCAATATTCAAGTCATAGCTCATCACTTGACCACCCAATCAAAAGATATTTTCAGCAAATTTGCAAAGAGGCTGCACTCATTCTCCAATGAAGCCGGGGCACTTTCTGCTCTATCCCATCCGATAAACATTTTGTTCACACCCCTCTTCATCCAAAAACATGAACTGAAACATGCCTCCGTTTTTCTCAATTACTTTGATTGAACCGATATTATTCTTATGGCAGACCACATATATGGGAGAGACCTCTAATTCATTGATTTTTTTAACCGCTGCCCGAAGAAGCTTTGTTCCGTAACCCTTTCCCCATTCTGTGAACCTGACTGCATAGGCTATGTGTCCCCATTTTTGCGCTTCTTCATTGGATAAAAACGGGCGAATTTGTATTTCACCAATAAATCTTTTGTCATCTACGCACCACCACGTATGAGTAATTGGCATTCCATCCGGAATATCTTTACCTTTTTCATAGTTCTCCAAAACTTTTAAAATCTGTTTTTTCCAGATGTCATAATGATCCAACTCAAACGGTATCCACTCTGTAATATTGTTCTCATGTGACTCTTTGCACGCATGATAGTATTCTTCAAAGTACAATGCATTTGGTTTTATAAACTGCATTTGTATGACCATACCTTTCTGCTTCACTGCAAATTCCGGTTGTTCAAGCCGCAAGGGCACAAACTTTTTTCTCCTTAAATCAACCTGACATCCAAACAGCGACGGAAAAAGCTTTACTTATTTTTCTTCGCCATATTATTAAATTTATGAGCATATGTTTTAGTGCCATACCGCAGTTCAAAAGCGATTTTGCCGCATGGTTAGTCAAGTAATGCGACATCATAAGACCAAAAGCCGATAATATTTGAAAATTGCAATAACAAACTGAACACTCTGAAAGATAAAGGTACACATTAGCGCAGGGCATAGATG
>CAKXIK010000035.1:25877-29359 GCA_934875675.1 uncultured bacterium | reverse complement strand
AAAGTGTCGTCCAGTGAGATGGTGCACCTCCTTGTGCGCCAGCATCCACGCGCTCCTGCCAATGTACAATTCTAAACGGACTCCAGTTTCCAAACGTCATGGGCATATTGCGTTTATGAAATTCTTCATCTCCCCGCACTACGATCGACCAGTACCAGTTGTGTGCACGGCAGTCCTGTGGAATCAAATCGATGGAACGATAGGTTGCTGCAACGTGACATTTGGTTCCGCGGGAACAGTTGTGAGTCTGGTCGGCACCACCGTAAGGATGACCATCTTTTGCAATCGCGTTGAGCACTTTTTCGGACCAGTACATCGTGCGGATTCCTCGTTGAGCAAGATAATCGTGAATCCTTGTAATATCCGCAGCGTAAAGCTCGGCGGGGTCTTTTCCTTTGCAAAGCTCACACAAACCGGGAGAATAGCATTCGTCATGACCGATGTGAACGGTTTCTGGTTTAAAAACGTCCATCACTTCGTCCAGTACTTCAAACAGCAAGCGGTAGCTTTCCGGATTGGATGGGCAATAAACATCCGGGAATGGATCGTAGGGGCGCTCGGCAAGCTCCGGATGTGCATGGAGCAGATAATCAGCGTGGCTGAGACTTGGTACTTCGGGAATAACCTCCATCCCGCGTTCTTTGCAGTAACTTACCAATTTGCGCACAGTTTCCTGCGGCAAAAAGGTTCCGCCGCCGTTTTCGAAATGAATGGAGTTTTTGGACCATCCGAACATATTCTGAACTTCTTCTGCACGTTCGGGATATCGTCCCATTTCCTTGCAGTACTCAATCCAACTCTCATTAATTTCCGGATGCTTTTTGTATTCCATTGCACCGCCGATTTCAATGATCATGGTGTTGCAGCGGTAATAAAGCAAAAAGTCCACCATGCGGTAAAATTCGTCGAGCGCATCCGGAGCAGGCAGATAGACCTTTAACCCCCGGAACGAGCATTGCGGTACGTTAAAAATTACACCGCCGGGAATCTTGCCGTCATTTGCCTGCGCCTGCTGCAAAAGCGTGTATGCACCAAACAATTGACCGCGAAAATTTGTGCTGCAAACCGTAATGGTATCGCCTTCTCCGAAAACCGCATAGGAATCCTCTGTCTGCAGCTGGGATTGTGATACACCAAGGTTATGTAATGCTTCCAGCTGCAACGGAGAATATTCCGATGCAAACAGCACCTTTTGCCAGCCTGGTTTCCCGTTCTGAACGGGAATCTGTTCCAGGACATTTTGCAATATCCTGTTTTGAACAGTCACAACGCAACCAAATGGTTTTGCTTCCGTCAACTGGCTGAAATTGTTCATGTCAGACATCATACTCATTGTTCATTGCTTCCCTTCTTTTATTCAATGTGGACGCAGGGACTGCCGGATGCGCCGGTGATAGGGTAAGTGTGATTTCCGGTTGTTGATTTAAAAGATGAGAGACTTAACCGATTATTTTTTATTATACAATATTCTTTCTACCAGAGCTATTCAAATTTAAACTTTTTAATAGTAATATTGAAACTTTATTCTAAATTCTATCCAAAGTAAAATAAAAGCTGAATTTATCCCGAAGCCCTTTCGGGTAAATCCAGCTTTTTTGTTTGTTTTCGGGAGAAGAACATAAAGAATCAATGAGAAGCATCCGGCTGCAAAAAGGGCGGTGCATCTTTTGAAAAATATGCGGTGTATTCATCGGACACAGGTGTGCTGTCCGGTGAGTAAGCCACGGCGGCAATCCGGTTATAGCCCTCCACCAGTGCGGTTGCATCCAGCTCAAAAATTTTGTCGGGCGAGGAAACCCTGCCCTGCGAAATCCCATTCACAAAGAACTCAACGGTGCTGCAATTGGAATATGCCCTGAACTTGTTGGCAGAGAGCGGGCGCGGAGAAAATCGCGAGGAAGTGAGATGAACAAATTTTTCTTGCGACCAGTTTGCCTTGTACCAATAAAATACATCCTTTTTTGTCTTGCGGTCAAAGGTGACAAAGCCCTTGTTGTTTTGCCCAGGAGTTTCACATTCTGTGCGGGCATCACAGGCAAAGTCACAAAGAAGCCAGCTGTATGCAAAACAAAGATAGGGGCGGCTTTGGATGAATTTGTAATAAAACTCATGGTACTTTGACTGATATTCTTCGGAATAGTCAAGGGGAAGCGGGCAGGAGGAATGGTACCGTATGCTGGCACCGGGGCCGAACTCTGAAAAACCGATGCATTTGCCGGGATTATTTTTGCGAATGGCATCAAACCGGGGTGCAGCACTTTCAATATCGCCCTCATGCTCGCCGCCGTACCAGCCGTTGTAAATGTTCCAGCCGGTCACATCTGAAATGAAATTGGAGGAGGTGTTGACCTCGCGGTTGGCGCAGATGTGAGAGAAGCGGTGGGGATCTTCTGCGTGGATGACATCGTTTAAGCGGGAAAGAACCGGCGCGGGGTCAGGAGCAGGGGAATCATCCAGGCCGCCGTTGACAATTTCATTTGCAATGCCGTAGGTCACCACACAGGGATGGTTATACGCCTGACGAATCAACTCGATTAGCTGGGATTTTGTGGTGGAGAAAAATTTTTCCGCATTGGAGACACTGTTTGTAACCGGGATTTCAAGGCTGACGAGGATCCCCTCCCGGTCGCAGAGCGTCAGAAAATAGTCGCTGGGTGCATAGAGCGGGCAGCGAATTCCGGCAGCACCGATTTCACGCAGGAGCGCAAGATCCTCTTCCATGTCTGCCTTTGAAATTGCGCGCCCTTTTCCAAGGCGATCGTGCGAATAGGAAACACCGTGCAGGGGATAGGCTTTGCCGTTGAGGAGAAATCCTTTGTCCGGGTCAAAGGCTATGGTGCGAATACCACAGTCAAAGGTGACGCAATCGGTTAACGTGCCATCCACAGAAAGCGCACAGGAGACGGTATATAAATAGGATGCGTTTTTGCCCTGCCAGAGGTGCGGCGAGGGAACCGTCAATGTGCCCGTTGCGGTGGCAGTGGAGGCAGAGTCAATGAATGCGGAAAGCGGCGCTTCTGCAACGGTGCAGCCGGCAGCATCTGCAAGGCGAATCCATGCAGTCGCGATGGTTGGCTGGTCAGAATCGTTGCGGATTTTGGCGGAAAGCGTAAGCTCCGCCATATCGCTGCAAACGGAAGAAACGGCAGCATAAACTCCCTTCGAACCAAAATCGTTCAATTCAAAATGAACAGGATCTACAATAATCAGCGAGGTTTCCTTGAGAATACCGCCAAAGGAGGTGGAATCCGCCCGAATTGGCGCAAGCTCGGCATCAATCCGGTTCGTGACCTGCAAGCAAATCAGGTTTTCCGAACCGAACTGCACAAAAGGCGTGATGTCAAAGCGAAAAGCGGAATACCCGCCGATGTGCGTTCCGACCATGCAGTCGTTTACAAAAAGGCGGCTTTCCCGGTTCGCGCAGCCAAATTCAATATAGATGCGTTCTTTTTCATAATGAGAGGAAAGGAAAAATGTTTTTC
>CAKXIK010000035.1:24207-25867 GCA_934875675.1 uncultured bacterium | reverse complement strand
TACTATCCGTCTCCATCCACGCCATCGGCAGCGTTATAGGAATGGGGAAGCGAAACCCGGGTGCAGCCACGCTCATTAAATTCCCGTCGGCAGGCAGCGGGAAGCTCGCTCTTCAGATAGAGCCAGTCAGCGTTAAGCGGCAGCGTCATTCGATTCATGTTCACCGATCCTTTGTTGATTTTTATCGTAATTTTGAGTCAGAGGGTCTTAATCGTTTTGCAGAATGGTGACGTGCTTTGTTCTGTTAAATTCCGGGTTTTGATAATTGTCGGAGAAGCCTCCCGCAACAACGCCGGGAATCTGGCGGAAGTTCTGCCCGAGGTTCACGTTGTTGGCAACCAACTCATTTTGCAGCTTGGTGACGTTGACGGTTCGCGGTGTGATGTTTTCCTTGAGTGAGATTGTCATAGCAGTGCCGGCTGCCTCGCCCATGGTGAAGCACGCCATAACCAGACGCGCGCCGGATTGTGCGTTCACATCGCTGGAAAGGTTCCTTCCTGCAACCATCAGGTTTTCAATCTTGAGCGGAACCAGGCAGCGATAGGGAATATCATAGTAGCCGTTTGGCTCAAACTCGGCGTTCTCGGCATTCTGTCCCTTGTAATTGACGACGCTCTTGCCGTGGGGCGGAGGGGTCGTTGTTCCAAAGCCCATCGGATTGCAGATGACGTATTCTGTGCTGCCGTTAATCTCCATTTCTGCCCATTTGATATTGCCGGGACCATCGTAATTATGAATATCATATCCGTGCGAGGAAATGCAGATGACATCATCGTGCTTTTTCAGCGAAGCAAGGTCGCGCCCGGTGAGCACATATTCGCCCAGAACGCGGCGGGATTCGCGGACTCCAAGCAGGGAGCCGGTGGAAACCAGAAAAGAATTTTCAAATCCGGGCATCCGGTTTTTAATGTATTTTGAGAGCATTTCCGCCTGCTCTCTGCCTTCCATGTACATACGGGTCAAATCGCGGTTATCAATGGGATAGCAGTTTCTGGAATGTGCAAAGCAGATCGAAACCTCATCCTGACCGCAATGCTCGGGGCGGTCTGGAATATGGGTAATCCAGTTGAGGTGGTTATCCGTTTCATACGGCAGCGTTCCGTTGGCAAGATCCTCGCGGATAGTCTTTTCCCATTTACCGTCGTTTTTCTTGATGTCGCTTTCGAGATATTTATCCCAGTTCACACCGCCGAGTGTGAACTCAAGACTGCACGCCTGGCTCATTCCGTCAGCAGGGCGGCCGGATACGCATTGTGCTCCGGCATAAAACGCAGCGTCCGAGTCACCGGAGGCATCAATCACCCGTTTGGCAAAGACTGCTTTTCTGCCAACCTTGGTTTGAATCACAATGCCCTTAATGGTGTTGCCGTCCATAATGGAATCCACAACAGGCGTGACGAGAAGAATGTCGCAGCCGTACTTTTTCATCATTCGGTCCAGAACGAGCTTGTGCTTTTCGGGGTTGGTGTTCCGGTGCCAAAGCCCGCCGATCTCCTCAAGGTCTTTAAACATTTCCGTTCCTAGGCCGGAAACAAAATCCAGTGGAATGTTCACCAGTCCAAGGGTGGCAAGCCCGCCCAAAGCACTTGCCGCTTCAATGATAATAGTGCGCCAGCCGCGTTTCGCACTGGCGAGTGCAGCGGCACAACCGGCAACACCG
>CAKXIK010000035.1:0-24197 GCA_934875675.1 uncultured bacterium | reverse complement strand
ACGTCATATTCACCGTATACCGGCATATCTCCAAGACCGTTTTCAAATGAAATCATTTTAAATCTCTCCTTCATTTCGTTGTTTCAACAATTGCTTCCGAGGCACAGTTCATTTTGCATTTTCCGCATCCGATGCATTTTTGCGAATCAATTACAGCACCGTTTTTTGTCATGGTAATCGCCATTCTGGGGCATTCATAAAGGCACATGCCACAAAGAGTGCAGCCTTGGGAAACCTCATATTTTTTCATGTTGCTCCACCTTTCGTTCGCAGGTATTATGCAGCTCCTTGAGCTACAACTATATCTTATTACAACCCGAAAAATTTTCCAGACAACGCTTTGACCGAAAATAGCATTATTTTGACCTGCTTGCTTTTTCTGTTGGCTGGCAGACGTTTTGGCAGCCCAAAAAAGACGCACCGGATGTTTGGCTCATCCGGTGCGCGTAAATCAGTTTTATTTTGTGCCGCGTGCTTTTTGTTTGATTGCTGTCAAGGTTAATATGGCTGCAAAGAAAATCATGAGCACTAATACTGGGAACAGAATTCCCGAATCTCCGGTAGACGGGAGATTTCCCTGTTGAGAGGAAGAGGCAGTGCCTGAGGGCGTGCTCTCTGTGGAAGAGGTGTCTCCTTCGGGATGGCTTCCCGATGAGGAAGAATCTTTTTCAAAAATGGCCCGAATCGATACATCACAGCCCGGCATGATGAACGAATTATTCACAACCTCCAAAGTTTCGCCTGCGGCAAGCACTTCCCAACGGACAAAGTGGTAGCCGGTTGCAGCCTGAGATTGCAAAGAAATCTCTGCACCCTCGGCAGCTTGTTCTGCACCGACGGATACGATTCCGTGGTCATCTGTCGTGTTCAGAACCGAGATTTGATGCACGACAGGAACGCTTGCGGACGAGACATTCATTGTGAACACAATCGGGTCAGATGCGCTGTGGGACTGGAATTCATGGTTTTCCTGTTCCCAAAGGTAGACGGTGTATTTCTGTTCCTTCAGAGAGAAGTTCGCATTCGTGGACGACATGGATTTCCAAAGGTTGACCGTCGGAATCGAAATTTCTTGCTCAGCGGAGTTCAGCGGAAGAACGCCATAGCCACAAAGCCAGTTATCCCGGTCAACGATTTTGTAAACAACTGTTTTGCCGGACAAATCCTTCACGGTGGTCTTAACCTGCAGCGGAAGGCTGTCACCCGGTTTCACGGCAAATTCAGATGCATTGCTTTGCAGTGAAAGATTCAGCGAAGCATCCTTTACGGTCAATTTGTAGTTATAAGCTTCATACCGGTCTTGCACCGCTTGTGTTGTCATGGGATTGCCATAGGTTTCCGGAAGAATTTTAGAGGCAAAGACAATATCCTCTGGATTAAGCTTGAACAGCGGCGAGGTAGCGATCGTCTTGGAGGTAATGCCTGCGCCGTTTTGCGTGTCAGGATGCGCATTTCCATAAGCAACAAAGCGGACACCATTGTCTCTGCCGGTGGGGTTGAGCATATAATGGTTGACATTCGTGCCGGTTCCGCCGCGGTAGGAGGAACCGGGTGTAAACCACAAATCTGCCCAGGCGGTATAACTCGAACCGCTCATCAGGGCATCACGGTTTCCCAGAGACGACCAGAGGACAGCATTGCCGACAATTCCCTTCATTGTTGCGTCGGAAGAGGTGTTTGTCACGCCGTTGTGCCCCTTCAAATACATTTTTGCTTTGCCTGCATCCAGCAGGGTGCCGTCGTTTTGATAAATCTTGACGTCGGTTTCGCCCATTGCGTCCACTTCACCGCCAGTGAAATTGGAGGGAGCAAGGAAATTGCCCTCTGTGGTAGAATTTAAGTAGGTGCGCAGTGCAGAATTTTCCCAGACGTTGTTTTGGGGATCGAACTGCTTAAAATCAAGCACATACGGGCTGGAAAGCACCAGATGATCGGCATCAGAGGAGGTGGTCAGTCCTTCCATGCCCTCAATATTCCAGAGAACCGGTTTGGATTCTTCTTCCTTGGTGGTTGTACTGGTTGGGTGCTTCACTTCGCCGTAATAAATGCCGGAGGAAATGTCCTGCAGCATTTCGTACCCGCTGCCCTCCACGTCCACACGGTTGTTGGCGTTGAGTGCGTCGTCCAGAGCGTAAGCACGTACATAATCCACATAGACCTTATCAATGATACCATAAGTATCGTTTAGCCATTTCACTTTCTCCATATCCACCTTGGAGCCGACGCCAAATTCTGTTGTGATGCACATATAGAGCGGATTCTGGCAAATCTCCATCATTTTGTTGTTGGCTTCCGCAGCGGATTTCATGCTGGCAACCTGTTTGCCGTCGATGTAAATCACATAATCGTCAAGGTTCCATTCGCACGAAATGGTGTGGTAAGAGTCGTAAAAGTCTAACGCGTTGGTTGCCACCCCCACGCTTTGTGCACTGAAATGATTGGTGGTGTGTACCTTGGGAAACAAATTTGGAAAAGCTTCAAAAATATCCAGCTCACAGCCGAGTTTGCCGTTTTCGTCGCTGTTGGAGGAATAATCCACACTGTCGTTCAGCAGCCAGAATGCTGCCCAATAGCCCTGCGTATACGGAATTTTCATGCTGATTTCGTAATAACCGTAGGTCTGGGTAAAGAGACCTTTGGTTTCCAACCCGGCACCACCGAGATAATAATCAGTAGGAAGATTTTTAGCTGCAAGCTGTGCAGCTTTTTTCGCGTCCACGTCCTTGGAAACATATTGTGTCAGAACCAGCTTGCCGTCCGCAACACTGACGGCATCGTCCTGATAATAGCCTTCCTTGGTTTGCCATTCCGGCATATAGTCCCATTTTGTGGTGTCAAGAGTCGTTCCGTCAAAGTCGTCAAAAAACTTGAGCGTGTAAGATCGATCTCCGATTTTGATGGATTCTGGCGGCGTATAATCGGTAGTTTCTGTTTTTCCGATGTAGTCCGGTGTGCCGGGAACCACAAACAATGCTTCTACCGTCAGCTCGCAGGAGGCAGTTTTTCCGCCGGCTGCCGTTACCGTAATAGTGGTTGAGCCGCCCTTGAGTGCCTGAATCGTGCCATCGGTTCCAATGGTTGCAACCGATGTGTCTGAAGAATGGTAACTCAGCGAAGGATTGGCAAGGAAAGGCTGAATCTGCACCGCAAGCTTTTGAGAGGTTCCCTCTTTGAGCTTCATGGTGTCGGAATTCAGAATGACTGCAGTCGGGTTCGGCGAGGTTTGCCCTGCATTTACCGAAGAATTCACCGCCAAATGATTTGCATTGGTGGTTACAAGCCCGAAATACTTGGTTGTAACAGAGGGGGCTTTTTCGCCCCAGCTCTTATCTGCCGCAGCAGAAGCGCGGTCAATTGCCCAATAGTTCCATGCGCCGGCGGTGTTGTAGGCAAAGACTTCCAAGCCGATCTGATTGTTTGCTGCAGCCGTTTCTGCAGCAGATTTGGTTGCGGAACGCACGGCAATTTCATAAAGGAATCCGTTTTCTGTCGGGGTGACAACCGCATAATTCTCTGTCACCTTCGGATCGCCGGAACCAAAGTTGCCTTCCCCGATTACACCGTTTGCATTAATGCGGATGTGACGGTATGCGGCGGGGTTCTGCGCAATTTGTGTGGTACCAAAAACGGTATCAGGATTCTCATTGAGGAAAAGTTCCACGCAATCCTGATCCCAAAAGTTTGAGGCGGTCGTCTGTTCTGCAGAATACGCCTTAATATTGTCCCGGTTGGAGGTGGTAACATCCACCATAAAATAATAAACGTTATCGATGCGCACCATTTTAAAGCGGGAGGAAATCTTGGACGCATCGCTGCTGTAGGGCATGTTTTCCCATGCAATTTGATCCCACACAGAGGAATCCACGCGTGCAGTCTGCAAATTTACGCCGTTGGAAGCAGCATCATTTCCGTTTAGTTTTTTGACGCCACTGTCGTCTACAGTAATTGCGGTAGCATTGACTGAAATCAGCCCAAATTTTGCAGTCGTAACAGACGGAGCAACATTGCCCCAATTTTTGTTGGCAGCTTCCGTTGCACGGTCAATGGCCCAATAATTCCATGCGCCGCCGTTTGCAGTGTTATAAGCAAAAAGCTCAACACCCAAGCGACGATCGCTTTCGGCTGCCTGCGCTGCGGTGCAGGTTTTGGAGGTCAGCTTGACCTGATACAGAAATCCGGTCGCGGTTTTATTAACTTTAGCAGTGTTTTCGGTTACAGCAAGAATACCGGAGCCGAAATTTCCTTCGCTGATTACACCGTTTGCATTGACGCGGATGTGTCGGTATGCCTCGGTGCCTTGTCCGATTTCGGTTGCACCATAAACCGTATCGGGCTTTTCATTTAAAAAAATCTCAACACAATCCTGATTCCAGAAATTACTTGCCGTTGTTTTGTCCAGGGAATACGCCTGAATGTTATCCAGATTGTTTGTGGTAACATCAATTAAAAAATAATAGGCATTTCCTACGCGTACGAGTTTAAACTGGCTGGAAATTGCTTCCGTGTTGCTGGAATAGGGCATTGAGGTCCAGTTAATTTTATTCCAGACCTCGTCTGAAATAAAACCGTTACTGTCAAGCCCGGCAGATGTGGTATAGTTGCCCGAATAAGAAGGAGTGGCGGAAGCGGTGGTCTCGCCGGCAAAAGCAGTAGCCGGCAGCATTTGCGCAAACAAAAGGGTTACAGATAGCACCAGACTGAGAAGGCGTGATTTGCTCTTTTTCATACTCCTCTAAACCGTTCCTTTCTATGGCACACCGAATCATCCAGTGTGCTGCTGAAAATATACCGATCAAACAATGCGGGAAAAAACAGTCACCTCCCCAAATCGGTTTTGTTTGGAATGCAATACGGATTTCTTTTGAAACGACGGATAAAAATTTTCAGAAAACTGCATAGATTCAAGCTTTTTCTGGACTTTTGTATCGTTTCTAATTCGAAATCAGCATAAAACCATTGGCGGGTATCCAAATGTAATGTGAAATGTACATAGAAATTTTATACAAAAACACATTACATTGATTTGAGTATACAGTAAATATAAATGAAAAAACAACGTGCAGTAAATTTTGCTCAACACAATTTTCAACTTCAAAAAAGGTGCGTTGGAATGTTCAGCAAAATTTTTGGCGAACGATTCAATTAAGAATGCAAAAAAAGAGAAAACAAGCAATATTTGCAATGCAATCTTGTGCGGTGAATTTACGCAATTGCCATGATATACTGAAAATGAAAAAAACACGCAGCCGCCTTGTGATTGTGGGGATTCTTGGAGAAGCGATATATAAAAATCTTAACAAACCGTATAAATCAAAGCTTTCCCTTGATTTTGATGCGAAGTTTTTCTAAATTGATTTGCATGATTCCGTTTCTGATTCAGAATCAGTATAAAAATTAGATAAAGGAGAGAAATAAAATGAATCCGTGGGTGTTTGAAAAAAATTCTTACTGTGAGGCAACGCATCTTTACGATGCACCAGTCAATACGCTGGGAAACGGATTGGTTGGTTGCCGGGGCTTTTTTGAGGAGCAGCAGCAGGGAATTGCAGGGCTGGGCGGAATTTATATGTCCGGAGTTTACGGAGCAGGAGATTATCGCCCGTATGTTGGAGATCCGCGCGAGCTTGTGAATGTACCGAACTTTTTCTGGACGCAGATTTACATTGACGGGAAACCGCTTTCTTTGCACGAAGAGAATATCGGTGATTTTTCCACACAATTAAATTTGCAGACCGCAACGCTGACCCGTTCCTATACTTATTATGAAAATGATCAACCTCTGCTCCGTCTTGCCTTTTTGCGCTTTATTTCCCGAGACAAAGTTTATGGAGCAGGGCAGCAAATTTCTGTAACTCCGCTGCAATCCGGTCTCACGGTGACAGTGGATTGCGGAATTAATGCACAGGTAACAAATCTGAATCTGAAAAGCACCGATCCGGTACCGGTTCAGCCAGGCCGAAGACAGTACCGGACGGTTTTGCAGAACGCACATGCAACCGTGATAAAAATTACAAAGCCGGAGCCGATTCTGCTTGCTTTTGCCCAAAAAACAATGTGTGATTCTCTCTCTGGCAAAACAAACGACATTTCAATAAGATATACGATTCAAACAGAAGCTCAGCAGGAAACGGTGATTCAAAAGCTGGTTACCATTTCATTATCCATTCAGGACGGAGAAGATGTTGAAACAACGGCATATGCACGTCTGGAACGTCTGGAAAGCTTTGAAAAGGAGTTGGCACTGCACAGTGCCGAAATGCTTCGCCGATGGCAAGAGGTTGATATTCAGTTGGAGGGAAGCGAGGAAGATCAGCTTGCCCTGCGCTATAATTTGTTTCAGCTGATGCAGGCTTGTCCCGAGCATAGTAACCGCAGAAGCATTGGTGCGCGAGGGTTGACGGGGGAAATGTATGAGGGATGCATTTTTTGGGATACCGAAGCGTTCATGCTTCCCTTTTTCACAATGACCAATCCGGCGGCAGCGCGAGGGTTGTTAATGTATCGCTATCACACGTTGGCTCAGGCAAAAAAACATGCAAAATCTCACGGACTCAATGGCGCAATGTATGGTTGGCAGGTGAACGACTATGGGCAGGAACAGACGCCTCCCGGAGGAGGTGCATTTTATTCCATCCATGTGATTGCGGATATTGCCTATGCCGTGCAGCAGTATTGGCTTGCCACGGAGGATGGAGAATTTATGATGTCCTACGGACTTGAACTTTTGATTGAGACAACCCGATTCTGGGCGAGCCGCGCAACCAGAAGAGAGGACGGAAAATATGATATCATGGCGGTTCGAGGACCCAATGAATATGACATTATGGTGAATAACAACCTTTATACAAACATGATGGCGCGTGAGAATATTTTGCTCTGCATTGATATGCTCCGAAAGATGAAAATTCTGTATGAGCAAAAAACACAGACGCTTGAAAATAAAATGGAACTTACAAAACAGGAACAGCTGATGTGGAGTGAGGTTGCGTGCCGTTTAGTCTTGCCATATGATTCTGAAATGGATCTTTGGCTGGAAGATGACACTTATCTTCGCCGCAGACCTCTCGATCTTTCCAAGGCAAAAACAGATGGGCAACATATTGTTAATTCATCGGTTCCTTATGAGACTCTGCCGCTTTATCAGGTGACCAAGCAAGCGGATGTGCTGCATCTGATGAAAAATTTGCCCAATTATTTTACACCGAAGCAGATGCAGACGGCATATGACTTTTATGAGCCCAAGACAGCGTTTGATTCCTCGCTTTGTTACAGTGTTTTTTCGCTGATGGCAGCACGGTTGGGGAGGGAAGATGCCGCCGTTTCTTATTACGATCAGATGGCCAATTTGGATATTCGAAATGTTCAGTTAAATACCATCAGCGGACTGCACTTTGCAAATTTCGGGGGTACATGGCAAACCGTTGTTTTCGGTTTTGGGGGAGTAACGGTGGAAAGCGACGGCATCCGGATCAAACCGCACTTGCCTAATAAATGGAGCAGGATTTCATTTCGGCTCAAATATCGCAATGCTGTACTTAAAATAGAGATTACACACAATCAAACAACGGTTACGCTGCTGCAGTCAGCAGAGCAACCGGTTTCCATTTTTCACGATGCCCAACATTTGCGGCTGAATCTTTCGGGAGATCGGGTTTCCTTTTCCTGAGCAAGCTTGTTTTTCCGGTGTATGGTTCTGATCAGAATCATTTTTCATCAGGAACGGTTTTCGCGTAACGAAGAGTTTCGCGGAGACCGTTCCTTGCTTTAAATGCAAGGGCACATTTTTTGCGGCAAGAATTGCGGAAAACAAAACTTTCTGCGCCTTGTTTTCCGGGATGCACCATGGTACTCTGTATGCAATAAAACAAATATCATAGTTTATTCCAAAATTCTGATTGATATTTGTGAGGTAAACTGGATTTTGTTCGAAATATCGGCTGAAAATTATGTTGTTGGAGGAATCAAAATGGAATGGAGAATCATACAGACCAGCCAACACCAAACGGTTGAGTTTGCAGTTGATGAACTGATTCGCTATTTGCGTCTGATGGATTCGCAAGCAATGGTGGACCGGATTGTGCAGGAGGAAACCGCAGAAACGGAAGGAGTGCGGGTTTGTATTGCACCGGAAAAATTTCCGCTTCTGCACGATGCAACATTGGATGATGCAATTGCGATTTCAGTTACAGAGAATCGGTGCGGCGAGATTGCAGGAAGCAACCCGCGAGCAGTGCTGATTGCAGTTTATCGTTTTCTGACGGAGCTTGGCTGCCGTTTTTTGCGTCCGGGACCAGACGGAGAATATATTCCAAGCCTGCAAGCAAATGCACTGCCCGTGCATGTTTGTGAAACTTCTTCTTATCGTCATCGCGGCATTTGCATTGAGGGAACAAATGCGTATCAGAATATTGCAGATTTGATTGAATGGATGCCTAAAGTGGGACTCAACGCATATTTTACACAGTTTCGTTCTCCTTATGGTTTTATGCAGAAGTGGTATGCCCATGAGCAGAATTCTCTTCGCAGCCCGCAGCCTTTTACTCCCGAAGATGCACAGGGAATGCAAAAGGCGTATACCGCTGCTCTTATGCGCCGTTCCATGATGATTCACAATGTGGGGCATGGATGGACATGTGAACCGTTTGATGTGCATCTGGAATCTTGGAAGCGAGGGGAAACCCGACTCAACGAGAATTACAGCAGCAGGCTGGCGCTTCTGCAGGGCAAACGGCAAATGTTCAGTTGGACACCGGAAACTGCCTGGCCCTGTGACAGCAACCTGTGTTATTCGCAGCAGGATACCAGAGATATCATCACAGATGCAATCACCCATTATTGTCAGCAGCATCCAGAAACTGATTATCTGCATTTTTGGCTGGCAGACGGCATGGAAAACCACTGTGAATGTGATCAATGTGCAGAAAAACGCCCTTCTGACTGGTATGTTACCATGCTTAATGAATTGGATCAAAAGTTGACTGCCAAGCATCTTACAAATAAAATTGTGTTTTTAATCTATGTAGATTTGCTTTGGGCACCGGAACAGATTAAACTGGAGCATCCGGAACGGTTCGTTTTAATGTTTGCTCCCATCACAAGGCAATTCCATCGTTCGTTTGCATTAAAGAACGCGTCAGACGACAATGTGACGATTGCCCCGTATGTGCGGAATCATTTAGATTATCCCATTACGGTGGAACAAAATGCCGCAATGCTTCGGCAATGGCAGAGAGACTTTTCCGGCGACAGCTTTGATTATGATTATCATGGAGTGGGAGCCCATCATTGCGATCCTGGTGAGATGGAGATTTCAAAAATCATGTGGGAGGATATGAATGCACTGCAAAACCTGCGTTTGAACGGAATGATGAGTTGTCAGGAGCAAAGAATCTTTTTCCCGAGCGGGCTTTTGATGCAGGTAATGGCACAAACGCTTTGGAACCGGGAAAAGCCGTTTTCACAAATCTGCGAGGAGCATTTCCTCAATTGCTATGGCAGTGAAGGAACTTTAGTGGAGAACTATTTGAGTCAGATTTCAGAAGCTTTTGAGCTATCTTTTGTTCGCAAGGAAATTAAGCAGATCAGCCGTCAGGCAAAATGTGCACAACTCGAACGGGTTGCACCGATTGTGAACGAGTTTTTACCGGTAATTGAACGCAATGTACAGCGGGAGAAAAACTCCTGACGCTGCAAATCGTGGGAAATTTTGCGTTATCATGCCCTTTTGGTCAAGGGCGAGGCAGAAATTTTGATTTTGGCACTGAACGGCGAAAAAGATCAGGCAGAAAAATGTGCAAACCGGTTGTGTGATCAGTTAGATGCAGACGAACCTTTGCTGCAGACAGTATTGGATATTGCCAGATTAAAGGGGAAGGTTCAGCAAATGGTCAATATAACCGACAAAATGGAGATCAGACCGTGATATCAAAAAAAGAAGACACAATTTTTGAAAACGCAAAAGAAAATATTGTGAAAAGTAAGCGAAAAAGCCTAAAAACGGATTCGGTTGCAATATTGGAAGCGCAAAATCAAAAATTGTGCCTTGTAACGAAGGTAACAGAATGATACATTAATTACGTAATCAAAACATGGTTTTTGTTTAAGTTGTTTTATATCCAAAAGAAAATACCTCACATATCAATACGAATCTCTTATCAGACAGCAGAAAAAATGAGGTTCGAACAAAAGAGGCAAAGGAGTGGTTCCAAGTGAACAGAAAGGCGAATCTGAACCGTGTTCCGCCGTCGGCTGCCATTGCAGTCAAACCTCAAAAAAAGACATTGGTGCAAAAGCTCACGGGCAGTAAAGCAAGAGAACAGTATCAACTGTACTTAATCATGGCGCCGGTGTTAATCCATATTTTTATTTTTTGTTATGTTCCATTGTATGGTATCTTGATTGCGTTTCAGAATTATACACCGGGGGCACCGTTTCTTTCATTCGACGGAAGCGTGCAGTGGGTTGGATTCAAGTGGTTTCAGGAATTTATTACGGGGCGCTACTTTGGTCGTCTGATGAGAAATACCGTGGTAATGAGCCTGATGAACTTAATTCTTGGTTTCCCGCTTCCGATCATTTTTGCATTGTTGCTCAACGAGATCAAGTATCCGAGGTACAAAAAATTTGTTCAGACAGCAAGCTATCTTCCGCATTTTATTTCCGTAGTCGTTGTGGCCGGCATGGTGCTTTCCTTTATTGACACGGAAGGAATCATCAATAATATGCGTACAATGCTTGGTATGGAGTCCATTTCGTTTAGTGTAAATCCGAATTATTTCTGGGGCATTTATACAATTACAACCATTTGGAAAAGCTTTGGCTGGAACAGCATCCTGTATCTTTCCGCAATGTCTTCGATTGATGTGTGTCTCTACGAAGCAGCTCGTCTGGATGGTGCCAGCCGATTTAAACAAATGATCTATGTCACGTTGCCGAGCATCCTCCCGACCATTACACTAATGCTGATTTTTGCGGTGGGAGGTATCCTGAGTTCCAATACAGAGCTGATTCTTTTGTTATACAATCCCGCAACTTATGAAAAGGCAGACGTGATCGGAACATATGTTTACCGTGACGGTTTGCAGGGTGGAAGGTTCAGTTTTGGTTCAGCGGTTGGCGTGTTTACCAATATTATCAACTTTGCGCTGGTATATGGTGCAAACTTGTTTGCACGAAAATTTGGAGGAAACTCGGTGTGGTAACCGGTGGCGTGTTTCTTACAGGAAAGAAAGGATGAATCATTAATGACGACGAATGTTTCTGCACCGCCGGCATCCAGTGCATATCGCAGGCACCGTTCCGGCATTCATGAAGGCTCGCGGGTTGCGGATGCGATTATGATTTTAGTTACTGCAATCATCTGCTGCATCACATTGTACCCAATGTTTTATGTGCTGATCATGTCGCTTTCTTCAGCACAGCATGTTCTGGCGATGGACGTCTATTTTTACCCCAAGGGATTTCAGTTAAGTTCCTACCAGTTGATTTGTGCAGACAGTGCAATGTGGAAAGCATATGGTAATACGCTCATTTATACGGCGTCCACAACAGTGCTGCAAATTATCACCTGCTGTCTGGGTGCCTACCCTCTCACGATCCCTTATCTGAAAGGGCGCAAAATTTTGACGCTGTTTATTCTGATTCCAATGTATTTTGGCGGAGGAATGATTCCAACCTATATTTTAATTTCCAAACTGGGATTGTATAATACCATGTGGGCAATTATCATTCCCTCGGCAGTCAGCATCTGGAACATGATTCTGGTGCGTACTTACTTTGCAGGACTTCCCGATGCACTGCGCGAATCGGCATTTATTGACGGTGCAAATCATTTTCAGGTGTTGTTCCGGATCTATTTGCCGCTTTCCAAGCCGATTCTTGCCGTCATTGCCATCTATGCGATTGTGGGAATGTGGAACAGCTGGTTTTCTGCACAGCTTTACCTGCCGAATTCCAATCTGCATCCTTTGCAGATGTATTTACAGCGGGTGTTGGTACAGCAGAGTGTTGATTTAAAGGATCTGACGTTTCAGGAGTATGAAGATGCCGTGGAAAAAATGTTCAGCGCAATGCAGCTGAAGTATTCCATGATTATTTTCACCACACTGCCGATTATTTTCTCGTATCCGTTTTTCCAGAAGTATTTTATTAAAGGTATCATGGTCGGCTCACTAAAGGGCTAAACCATTATATACGCTGCAAAATTTGAAAATGGCGCGCGTTTTCATCTTTTACAGCTCTGATTTGGCATAAAACAAAAGAAAGATGGAGGATTCAGTATGAAAACAAAGAGATCGTTTCGAGCTATTTCCTGGATTCTTGCAACCCTGACCGCGTTGGCAATCACGGCTACCGGTTGTGCAAAAAAGCCGGCCTCATCGGAGGCTACATCCAGCACACAGCAGGCCTCTTCCGCAAAGACCGAAACCGTTCATAAGCTTAGGCTGCTGGGCGCACATAACGGCGGCGATGCATGGGATAAACGTGACACATTGGATGCCTGGAAAGCATGGGAAAAGATGCTCAAAGATAACAATATTGAACTGGAGTACGAGCAGGTTACCAGTGAGCAGTATCCAACGGTTATTCAGACCCGCATGTCTGCCGGTAATGATCTGCCCGACATTGCAAACGTTTCCCCGCTGGATGATGCAATGCTTCTCAGCTTTGCAAAACAGGGAATTATTCAGGAACTGAATGGTCTTCTGGATCAATATTCCAACGGTAATGTTAAGAAAATGTATGAGGAAACGTATCCATTTGCTAATGGATTGGTCTTAACACAAGATGGCAAACGCTATTGGACGACAAACCTCTATGTAAAGACATACAAAACTACAGAGCTTGCCAACACCGGTCTGGCCATGATGGTTCGCGGCGATTGGCTGGATTCCCTGAAACTTTCAACACCGAAAACGCTGGATGAGTTCAAAGCGGTTCTGCAGGCTTTCCGCGATCAGGATGCCAACGGTTCCGGTAAGGCAGACGAAATTTACAACCTGAATGTACAGACCTTCCAGAATGGTCTTGCACAGTGCTTCGGTATGGGAGCAGACGTTGTTTCGATTGATCCGAACAGTAAAAAGGCAGTATCCCCGTGGTATCAGGACGGAATCAAGGCATATTTCACCTATGTGCAGGATCTGGTCAAGAATGGTCTGGTTGATTCCGCACTGATCGGCTCCAGCGAGGTTGCCAATCAGCGCACAGCAGACAATATGGTCGGTGCATTTTTCAGCTATGGCATGGACGGTTGGACGCAGAAGAAAATTACCAATGTTGAGAATGCTCATTTTCAGCCGCTGATGCCTCTCACGGGGGCAGGCGATAATATTACGCCATACGCAGTGGTGGAGCCGGGCCAGCTTTGCTGGAACCGCTATGTTGTCACCAAGGGATGCACAGATGTGGAAGGCGCTGTCAAGCTGCTGGATCTGTTCTATTCCGATGAATATCGTGACATGATGTGCTGGGGCATGGAAGGCACCAGCTGGGAAATGAAGGACGGCCTCAAGACAAAGATTGTTTACGAAGGCGGTAATGACGAAAAGTTCCAGAAGGGCATTGCAAACGGCGAATATATCTTCGGCGATTACATTCCGAACCTTCGTTATGCTTATCTGGAGCAGGAGCTTGCTTCTCAGGAAACCACAAAGCCGAAGGCAGTTGCTTACCAGAAAGAAGTTAACTCCTATCCGAACTGGTATACCAACATGAACGGAAACTATCTTGCCATTGCAACCGATGCAGAATCCGAAGAGATGGGTCAGATCGCGACCGCAATCAACACCTATTCTCAGGAACTTTGCACAAAGCTTTGCCTTGGTCAGGAGTCCTTGGATAATTGGGATAGCTTTATTGCAGAATTCGACAAAATGGGACTCAAACGCCTGGTTGAAATTTATCAGGAAAGATTAGACCGCTATTTTGCAACAGGTAAATAAAAAACGCTTGAAACCTTCTTTAAAAATGTGTATTATTTACTGATGGAGTGTAGCTGTGAGACCCCGTTTCTAAAACGGGGTTTTCACTG
Source organism: uncultured bacterium (assembly GCA_934875675.1). Taxonomy (GTDB): domain Bacteria; phylum Bacillota; class Clostridia; order Oscillospirales; family Acutalibacteraceae; genus CAKXIK01. The sequence continues at coordinate 10,165 of CAKXIK010000035.1, read as the reverse complement.
TTTTTTCAAAGGAGGCAACGGAGATTGAAAATACGCAAAAAACACCCTGCTTTGCGCCGAGAATTCATTTCCTATTTGTCCATTTTTATTATATTAAGTGTTGCAGTGGTAGCATTTTCTCTTTCCACGGTAGAAAAGCAGCAAATTGAAAAGGTTGAGCAGAGCTATCGGGATGACGCCGAAAAAGTGGCCGTCATGACCGACTGGCAGTTTTCCAGTTTATCTTCTATTATGTCTAATTTGAGAAATACCTTGTGGGTAAATAAATTAATTGCCCAAACCGATACCTTTGATAAAGAATTTGATGTGCTGTCACGAATTGAGTATTCCAATGCGCTGCTGCAAACAGTGGCGTCTAATTTCGTTTTAGATGATATTGCCATTCTGGTTCCTTCTAAAGATGTTGTTGTAACGCCTGCAGGTTGGTTCAGTGTGAATGACTATTCAACATACCTGCAAAGAAATTATAATCTTGACACCAAAAGCTGTGAGCAGCTGTTTCAAATAATAAAAACACAAAACTATATGGGGGATTTTCCTCAGCTTTCGTACAATGAAGGGGAACATGCGCAGTTTTTTATGCTGCAGAGTCTGGCACAAACGGCTTCTCCCCAGGGAACGGTTTTGTTGCTCGCAAACCGTAACAAGCTGATGAGTCAGGCGGTTCTTTATTCCGGGAAGAACCTTGCTTCGCTGACTATTGAAAATCAACAGCAAAAACCAATTGCCGCCAGACAGGTAAGTTTTTTTGAAGATTTATATGGCTATACCTATCAATCCAAGCTATTCAATCTGACTTATCAATTCAGCTATCCGGATGCAAAAAGTCAGATTTCATATCTGGTAGAAATCAACAGACTCACGATGATTATAATTCCGCTTTTGCTGCTGATTTCAATCGGACTGTCATACCTTTTGGCATCCATCTCTTACCGTCCGCTCAAAAAGGTAACAGAGCTGATCCGCAATTTGAACACACATGAACTGCCCAGACAGGAAGATGAGGAGTATCAGCTGATTGAATCCACCGTGCACTCGTTGTATGGTCAAACAAAATCTTTGCAGCAGCAGTTGGATGTTTTTTACCGTGCCGCAAAGAATGATTTCTTGGTTAAGCTGCTAAAAGGCTGCTTTGGCAATGATATTGCTGCGGCAATGAAGATGTATCAGCTGCCGTTTCAAGAGGAAAATATGTATGCCGTGATGCTGGTGAATCTCCCATCCTGCTCTTCCGTTGCACAGCAGGAGAGGGAACGTCTTGAATTGACGATCTCAATTCAAGAGCTGATGCAGAAGCATCAAATGGTCGCACAGGTTCCGGAAACTGTAAACGCAGATCTGGTAATTATTCTCACCTTTCATACGGATCCGCCCTCCAGAGATCAACTGCTCGCACTGGCAGAACAACTGAGGGAAGAGTTGTTTCAAGCACACCAATTTGCGGTGGAGATTTATTGCGGCGATATTTATCAGGGCTTTTTGGGAATCAGCAAGTCGTATCAGGAATTGGCGTATGTCTTGCGACACAATGATATGGTTTCCATGTTTGGAACCAATCTGCTGCGCGAAGGTTCCCGTTATTATTATCCGACTGACTGGCAGATTCAGCTTATCAAGCAATTAAAAGCCGGAAATCTTGCCACGGTTGCGCAGATTCTCAGTGAGATCCGACAGGAAAACGACCAGAGAAAGCTCTATCAGAACCAGAGAGTCCGTTTGCTGACACTTCTGGCGGAAAATATTCAGAGGGCGGCGGATGAGGTAAATATTTTACTGGATTTTAAAGTGTTTTATCATGCGCTGCAAGAACTGCAAAACAGCGGAGAAGGATACGCAACGTTATGGGATATTCTGCAGCAAACCGTAACCCATTTGTGTGAAGAGGTCAGCCGTGCCCGGCAGGATGGTGTCATTTGTACAGATAATCCCATTATTCGGTATGTAAATGAGCATTTTACCTGTATGGAAATGTCGCTCAAGGAGGTTGGAAGCAAATTTAACATGTCCGTTTCCAGTGTTTCAAAAGCGTTTAAGGAGCATAGCAATATCAATTTTTATGACTACATAACGGGACTTCGCATGGAAAAGGCAAAAGAACTGTTGCGTGAGTCGGCAATGGATATTTCCGAGGTTGCAAGAGCGGTTGGTTATGAAAATGATTATTCATTCCGTCGTGCTTTCCAACGGTATGAAAAGGTAAAACCCAGCGATTATGCACGTCAATCGGACCAAAAGACATCTAGCCAAGTGATTTAGTTTGCAGTGCAGCGCAATAAAAGGAGTTGTTGATCCGGATGGCTGACGAAATGGATATTTACAATTTGGTGCATGCGCTTGAAGATGTGACGGGCTTGGGAATCTGCCTTTACGATTCCCGTCACTTTTTCTCCTATCATTACGGTACCCTTTCCAAAAGCTATACGGGTCACTACTGTCCGTTCTGCAAAGCGGTGCGGGATCTCCCCGGAGGACGCGAAGCATGCATTGCATGCGATGTGGAGCAGATGTGGGTACTTGCCCAACATTATCGCAAGCCTTTTCTGAATATTTGCCATGCGGGCATATGCGAAAATATTGTTCCCATCTGGAAAGGGGAATTTTTAATCGGAATCCTGTTCATCGGGCAATGTGTTATGGAGCCAGAGGTTACCTATTCTTCGGTTTATAGCAGGATTGCAGGGTTTCATGCAGAGTATGATTATTTTCTGAATCTTTTTGAAAAGCTGCCCTGTGTTGACCGGCACAAACTGATATCGGCAGGTGTGCTTGCGTTTTTATCCTTTGAAAATCTACTCAATCGACAGAATTGTTGTCTGCCCGAAGAGCAGCCCGATATTGTGGAGCTTGCCAAGGGACACATTGAAGCCAATTACCAAAACGGGCTTTCTCTGCAGGAGATCAGTCATACGCTTCATGTCAGTCCGTCGTATCTTTCCCGAAAATTTCGTCAGGTAATTGGTATGACCTTAACGGATTATATTATCAAGGTGCGGATGGAGCAAGCGAAAAAACTACTGATTCACTCGGAGATTCCTATTCAGCATATTTCAATGAATGTGGGGTTTGAGGATTCCAATTATTTTTCCAGAGTATTTAAACGCCAGATGGGGCAAACACCAAAGGCATATCGAAAAATGGCCTCCGTTGGAACCGATACGGTTGCGTCATAAATCCGTGTAATACAATTTTTCTTGAGACAGCAGATTAAAATCCATAGAAAACCGGTGAATAAAAGCTTTTTCAATTTTAACCTTGTTTCCGGTTCGGATTAGTGTAAAAAATAAATCTGAAAAATATTAAAAACTAACTTGACAGATCAGTTAGTTAATGCTAACATAAATATGGTTAGTTGATACTAACTCTATTTATACACCATTAAGTTAGCGTTAACTAACTTAATGGTGTCAGTAAGGAGGATGTATGATGATGCCGCTTACATTTGCACAAATTGGAGAAGAAAACATGATTAAAAAAGTTGGCGGAAATCCCGAGGTAAAAAAACATCTGGAAACGCTTGGATTTGTTTCCGGAGGAAGTGTGACCGTGGTTACCACAATAGGTGGAAACGTCATTGTAAATGTGAAGGAAGCACGTGTGGCAATCAGCAAAGAGATGGCACAAAAAATTATGATCTGATTCATATGATTTTAATTTGAGGAGAATGCAGAAATGAATACATTGCGGCAGGTCAAAACAGGCGACACGGTAAGGGTTGTTAAATTGCACGGCGAGGGTGCTGTTAAGCGCAGAATTATGGATATGGGTATAACAAAAGGGGTAGAGTTGGAAGTTCGCAAGGTGGCACCATTGGGAGATCCGATTGAGATTCATGTGCGAGGCTATGCATTATCCATCCGCAAGGCAGATGCTGAAAAGATCGAAGTTGAGTGACAGGGAGTTGCAACGCTCCTATTTTTTTGAACCAATAGTTAGTTTTGACTAACTTAGAAAGAGAGGATTCATACAATGAACTTGCGTATTGCTCTTGCAGGAAACCCCAACAGCGGAAAAACAACGCTGTTTAATGCACTGACGGGCTCCAATCAATTTGTTGGCAACTGGCCGGGTGTTACCGTTGAAAAAAAAGAAGGAAAGCTCAAAAGACACAGTGATGTCACCATTACTGATCTTCCGGGAATTTATTCTCTTTCTCCTTACACACTGGAAGAGGTTGTGGCGAGAAATTACCTGATTGGTGAGAGACCCGATGCAATTTTAAATATTGTGGACGGAACCAATCTGGAAAGAAATCTGTACTTAACCACACAACTCACCGAACTTGGAATTCCGGTGGTAATTGCAATCAATATGATGGATGTGGTCAAAAAAAGCGGTGACCGGATTCATATTGAGGAGCTTTCACGAGAACTTGGCTGTAGAATCGTTGAGATTTCCGCGCTTAAGGGCACCGGCATTATGGAGGCTGCCGAAGAAGCGATTCAGGCTGCGCAAAATGGAACTACGGTTCCGATGCACACATTTTCGGGTGTGGTGGAACATACACTGGCACACATTGAGGAGGCTGCAGTGCATGAGTTTCCGGAAGAACAGCAGAGATGGTATGCAATCAAGGTTTTTGAGCGGGATAGTCAGGTTTTGAGCGGACTAAACATAGATTCGGCCACACTTGGGCACATAGAGCAGGATATTCAAGCAGCAGAGAAGGAACTGGACGATGATGGAGAAAGCATTATCACAAATGAGCGGTATCAATATATTGCGTCTATCCTGAAGACGTGTTATCAGAAAAAAAATAAAGGTAAATTTTCCACTTCCGATCAAATAGATCGAGTTGTCACCAACCGCTGGTTAGGATTGCCTATTTTTGCAGTTATCATGTTTCTTGTGTATTATCTTTCCATGGTCACAGTGGGAACCGCCGCAACGGACTGGGCCAATGACGGACTGTTTGGTGAAGGTTGGCACCTGTTTGGAATTGGCAGCTCCGCTTATGAACAGGCAGCAGAGAAATATGGTGATACAGAGGAGATTATCGATGCGTTTGTTTCCAAATATGGAAATGAAGAGATTACAGCAGCCTTAGACACAGAATCTGAAGATTACCAGGAAAAATCTGCAGAAGCAGCACTGCAAAATTTATTGGCGCTTACTCCGGACAATGCCGCTGTTACCTATGAGATTGAAGATGAAGAAACGCTTGCCGTCACAGAAGTACCGAACACAACAAAGGCAGATTTGCATAATGCAGTCGATGCATATCTCAACACAGATTACAAAGAAGCCTACGGTGCACCGGAAACTTCCACCTACGGTGTGTGGATTCCGGGTATTCCGGTGCTTGCAGAAAATAGTTTGGAGGCAGCCGGTACCGCAAGCTGGCTTCAGGGCCTGATTTTGAACGGCATGATTGCCGGCGTCGGGGCAGTACTCGGTTTTGTGCCACAGATGCTGGTGCTGTTCCTGATGCTTGCATTTCTGGAATCATGTGGATATATGTCCCGCATTGCATTTGTGCTTGATCGTGTATTTCGCAAATTCGGCCTTTCAGGAAAATCTTTTATTCCGATGCTGATTGGTACGGGATGCGGTGTCTCGGGAATTATGGCATCCCGCACCATTGAAAATGAACGCGATCGCCGGATGACGATTATGACGACTACATTTATTCCGTGCGGTGCAAAGGTTCCCTTTATCGCGATGATTGCCGGTGCAATCTTTGGCGGTTCTGCCTGGGTGGCAACCTCTGCGTACTTTGTGGGAATGGCAGCAATTGTGATGTCCGGTATCATGCTCAAGAAAACAAAAAGCTTTGCCGGTGAACCTGCTCCGTTTGTGATGGAACTGCCTGCATACCACTGGCCGACGGTTACAAATGTGCTTCGTTCCATGTGGGAGCGCGGTTGGTCTTTTATCAAAAAAGCAGGAACAATTATTTTGCTTTCCACCATTCTGGTTTGGTTTACAACTTATTTCGGATTTGTGAACGGAACCTTCCGGATGCTTTCCGAACAGGAGTTGGATCAATCTCTGCTTGCCGCAATCGGCGGAGCAATCGCATGGATTTTTACTCCCCTTGGTTGGGGAACGTGGGAGGCAACGGTTGCCTCTATCACAGGTCTGGTGGCAAAAGAAAATATCGTCGGTACCATAGGGATTCTCTACGGTGCAAGCGGTAATGTTTATACTTCTCTGGCAGAAGCGTTTACCGGTGTCAGCGGATATTCGTTCCTTGCGTTCAACCTTCTTTGTGCACCATGTTTTGCAGCAATCGGCGCTATTAGAAGAGAAATGAACAACGCCAAATGGACGTGGTTTGCAGTGGGATATCAGTGTTTATTTGCATATGCAGTTGCACTGATGATTTATCAGTTTGGCAGTCTTTTCACAGGAAATTTGCATGTGACCGGCTTTATTTTTGCCCTGGTGATTTTGGCAGGCGTGGTGTACCAATTGATTAAACCCTATCGGGAATCCACCAAACTGATCGCAAACGTTGAAGTAAATAAATGCAAAGAAAGGAGCTGACGCGGATGTCTGTCTGGATTGCACAGAATCTTGCTACCATTCTGATTAGCATTGCCCTGTTTGTGATGATTGCGGCGATTGTCGTTAAATTAGTAAAGGATAAGAAAAAAGGAAAATCTTCTTGTGGCTGTAATTGTGGGAGCTGCCCTATGAGTGGTTCCTGCCATTCCAAAAAATAATAAAAGGGAGGCGTATTGAACAGCGTCTCCTTTTTTGCTTGTATGATGAACGGGATTGGTATGTCCTTGCAAGAACATACTCAGGCGTTTTCGCAGTATTTTTTACGGTAATCGCGCGGAGAGAGATCATTTTTAGCGGTAAAGCGGCGTGTAAAATAACTCAGGTCAGAAAATCCGGTTTCAAAAGAGATTTCCGTAATACTTTTTTCAGTTGTAATCAATAGCTGCTCTGCCGCGGAAAGACGCACTGTAGTAACGTAGTCGCTGAAATTTTTACCGGTTGCCTTCACGAAGAGTTTGGAAAAATAGCTGTAGCTGACATGACAAAGCTTTGCGGCATCCGCCACGGTGATCGGAAGACTGTAATTTTTTGCCACGTAATCAAGTGCTAACTGAAGTCGCTGGAGTTGTTCCGGGGACGGAATATTTTCTGCATGTTGATCCGTTTCGTGCCAGCGCCGCAAAATCCACAGAATCAAATTGTAAAAATCGGCCTTTAACGCAATTTCATACCCGTAATGCATGTTTTTGTATTCATCTGCAAAGTGAAGCGCAAGATGTGAAACTCCGGAATTCTCCAGTTCCTGTGCCGTAAAAAGTTTTTGATAGGTTCCGCCCTGCACCAAAAACGGAAGAATACAGTGGTATTCCGATTGAATCTGCATGGAGGTATTCATCAGGTCGGGACGAAATTTAATGACAATATATTCATGGTCTTCGTCTGTCAGAGAAATAATCTGATGCACCTCATGCGACGGGATAATTAAGAGATCGTTTGTGCAAAAACGATAATCCTTGCTGCCAAGCGTTACATTCATATTTCCGCAGCGGCAATAAAGAAATTCCACCCAGTCGTGAATATGTGCCATACACATCACTTTGCCCCGCCCCTTGAAATGTTCCGTGTGACAGTCAAAAAAACGCGATTGCGTGAGAGAAAGCGGTTCAATAAAGTATTGCATCAGATCGGTTCCTCCCGTAACTAAGACAATTTCAGCTAAAAAGCAAATAGCTAAAAAATGAAAATTGTTTGCGAAATAATTATAGTACTTGCGGACAAAAAAAGCTATAATTTTATCAATTTCAATCTTCTGTCATAAAAAATGAAAAGGAGCGATTACAGATGGAAAAGAAACTGAAAATCGGGATTATCGGCTGCGGCGGAATCGCAAACGGAAAACATATGCCTTCATTGGCAACGATACCGGAAGTAGAAATGGTGGCCTTTTGTGACCTGGTGGAAGAGCGTGCGGCAGCTGCTGCAGAACAATACGGTATTCCGGGTGCAAAGGTGTACACGGATTACCACGAGTTGTTGGCAGATCCAACCATTGATGTTGTTCATGTATTGACGCCAAACCGCGAACATGCGCCGATCACCATTGATGCACTGCATGCCGGAAAGCACGTCATGTGCGAAAAACCAATGGCAAAGACTGCAGCCGATGCCCGTGCAATGGTGCAGGCGGCAAAAGAAAGCGGTAAAAAGCTGACAATTGGCTACCAGAACCGCCAAAAGCCGGAAAGCATCTTCCTGAAAAAAGTGGTGCAGCGCGGCGATCTTGGCGAAATTTATTTTGCAAAGGCGCTGGCAGTTCGCCGCCGCGGAACCCCCAACTGGGGCGTATTTTTGAACGAAGAAGAGCAGGGCGGCGGACCGTTGATTGATATCGGTACTCATTCGCTCGATCTGACCTTGTACCTGATGGATAATTACAAACCGAGAATGGTTGTTGGCACCAAGTATAAAAAGCTGCCGAATCCTGACTGCGGAAATCCATGGGGTCCGTGGGATGTTGCCAAGAATACTGTTGAAGACAGCGCATTTGGATTCATTGTGATGGAAAACGGCGCTACCATTATTCTGGAATCAAGCTGGGCGCTCAATACGATTGAGCCGGTTCCGGAAGGAAGCAGTGTTCTTTGCGGAACCAAAGCCGGTGCTCAGATTAAAGGTGACAGCCTGAGCATTAATAAGGATGAGTTTGGGAAATTGGAAGAAATTCGTCCTGATATGGCTTCCGGAGGCGTTGCATTTTACGATGGCGTAAAGGAAAGTCCTGCAACCACCGAGGCTCGTCAATGGATTGATGCTATTCTGAATGACACCGACCCCTGTGTTTTGCCGGAACAGGCATGTGTTGTTTCGGAAATACTGGAAGCAATCTATCAATCTGCTGAAACCGGAGAACCGGTTTATTTTAATCGATAAATCAAATTCCGAAGAATATACAACAGAGAGGAATGTGCGATGATGAAAGCTGCAATGATCGGAACATGGCATGTCCATACGGAGGGCTATGCAGAAGAGTTTTGCCAGGACCCGCGGTGTCAGCTGACGGCAGTGTGGGATTCCGACAAAGAAAAAGCAAGCTGCTTTGCAGAAAAATTTGGATGTAAGGCGTATGCCGATCTGGATCGTTTGTATCAGGAAGCAGATTTTGAGGCAGTGATAATCTGTTCGGCAACGAACGAGCATGTTCCGCTGATGGTTCGGGCGGCAGAAGCCGGAAAGCATATTTTTACCGAAAAAGTGCTTGCCACTACCGCAGAAGGTGCGGAACAGATTCGTAATGCAGTTCGCGAAAATAATGTTAAGTTTGTAATCTCCTATCCGCACAAAACGAATCCCGGCGTGATGTTTGCCAAGCAGATGATTCAGGAGGGAACGCTCGGAACCATTACTTATGCGCGCGTCCGCAATGCACACAGTGGCAGCTTGGACGGTTGGCTGCCGGAACATTTTTACGACAAAGCGCAATGCGGCGGCGGTGCAATGATGGATCTCGGTGCGCACCCGATGTACACGCTGTTGTGGCTGCTGGGAGAACCGGAACGAGTTTCATCTGCATTCACTACGGTAACGGGTAAACCGGTGGAGGATAATGCAGTGAGTATTCTCTCGTATGCAAATGGTGCAATTGGTGTTTCCGAAACAGGATTTGTTTCAAATTACGGAAATTATGTGCTCGAGGTAATCGGAACCAAAGGCGCAGTTCGTATTGTGGATGACCAGACGATGATGGCAAATCAGAGTTCCGGAGGAAAATGGATGCCGGTATCGCTTCCGCAGCCAGCCAAATTGCCGATTGCCCAGTGGATTGATGATGTGGTTGAAGGAATTCCCGCAAAGGAATACGGCATTGAGGAAGCGGTTCAGCTTTCCCGTTTGATGGAGTCCGCTTATCGGGCATCCGAAGAAAAATGCAGCGCTGTATATTAATCCGGATCACTTTGTAAAAAAAAGCCTTTGACTGTACTTAATGAAGCGCCCCCTGTCAAGTAGACAGACGAAAAAACAAAAATATTCAGTTGTATTTATTCCTCCCTGCTGCACAGCAGGGAGGAATTTTTCGTGTAGCCGGTCAAGCGGCGTTGTGGAATTCCATGGGTGTCATGCAGAGAAGCCGTTTCTGGTAACGGCGCGTATTGTAAAAATCAAGATATTGTCCAATTGCTCCGGTCAGTTCTTCGGCGGATGTGAATTTGTGCAGATAATA
>CAKXIK010000034.1:18802-29855 GCA_934875675.1 uncultured bacterium | reverse complement strand
CTGTTACACTAATTGCATAAAACAAATTGAGCCTCCGGCACTTTTAAAAGAAAGATGCCGGAGGCTTTTTCAATTGGTATCCTGATGAATCCGCGGTGGCAAAATAACCGGCTCCAATTGACGATGCAACAAAGCTTCTTCCACTGCTTGCGGAATAATTGCGAAATCTGCAACGAGCGAATTCGGCTTTGCAAAGGGCGCATCCTGTGCAAATGGAACAAAAAAGTAATGCTTGGTGTTCAGCAGACGCCCCAGATTTTGTGCTGAAGCTGCCAACGCATCGTTTGTGGAAACCGCAACAAGTACAGGCCGTGCTCCGCGCAAATGTGATTTTACTGCCATCGTTACAGGAGTATCCGTAATACCGTTGGAAAGTTTCGCCAGTGTATTTCCGGTACAAGGAGCAACTAAAAGTAAATCTGTCATTTTATGCGGGCCGATTGGTTCTGCCTGCTCAATTGTTAAAATTGCTTTTCGACCTGCAATTTCTTCCGCCTCTTTTACAAAATCCTCTGCTTTTCCAAAACGGGTATCAATAGACGCTGCGTTTTGGGAAAAAATCGGTAGAATAGAATAATTTGCTTCACTCAGCGCACGCATTGCCGCCAATGCGCGTGAGAATGTGCAAAATGAACCGCAAAGTGCGAATCCGATTGTTGCCTTGCTCATTGTTCTTCATGCCTTTCTGAGCCCGGCGCAATTATTCGCCGTGCAACATAGAATAAATTGCTTGTTTAATAATAATCCCTGCCGTTTGAGGAGCAACTTTTCCGGGCAGACTCTGTGCCAGCATTACCGGAATATTAAGTCTTTCCGCCGCATCAAGATCAACGCCATACGGCGGGGATGCCAGTTCGATATACAAAGCAGAGGACGCTGCCGCTGCAAGTGTCCTGGCATCAAAAACGAGTGAAGGAATCGTATTAAAAATGATATCATACTGACCGCTCTCACGTATTAGTTCCGTTTTTACCGGACGCATTCCCTCGCTCTCAATCCACGCCAAATGCTCCGGTCTGCGCGCTGAAACGGTTACTACGGCACCCATCGCATGCAGCATTCTGGAAAGTACACGGCCGATACGCCCATATCCTGCAACAAGGCACCGGGAACCGTGAATCGTGGAGGGAAGTTCCTGCAGTGCAATCTGCAGTGCACCCTCCGCTGTTGGAATTGCATTGCGTACTGCTAAATCTTCTCGGTCAAAATAATCATGAATTTCAAGGGAATCCCAGAACCCTCCATGGGGTAATTTTTTAGCCTGACCGCAAAAAATCGGTTTTCCTTGTAATTGCTCAGCCAGAAAATCATCCATTGGCAACGGTTCCGCAGCGTATGGTGCAAAAATCGTCAAACCGTCGCGCGTAACCGGCAAGGGCAGAATTACATGGGTACACTGCTCCACTGCACGGCGCAGATCAGTTTTTTGCACAATGGTTGGGAACGAATACTCATCCAGTGCTGCTGCATAAACAAAATATCCGTCCTGTGCAATTGACTGCGCCAGATAAGCTTGACGCAAATCTCCTCCGATGACAGCAAAGCGATTAATTTCCGCCATATTCTCTGCCCCTTTCGTAACTTCTTATCATTCCGGTCTTTTTATCATATGTACAATGCAAAAAGAATGTGAATAAAAAGAAAAAGACCATCTGCAAATTTCTGAAAAGAAAGTGCAGACAGCCTTGACTGAAAATCAATCAATCGAATCAAAAACAGGTAACCTTCCATGGTCACTTGCTCCAGCAACCCTTTAAAATTCAACGACCATACCATCATATGAAATTTGAATGCCCGTGTTCTTTGCAAATTCAGCCATACGGTCATAAACCGCTCCACCGTTGTGAGAAAAATGGTTGGATACGAAAATTGTTTTTTCATCTGCGCATCCATGGTCCAACAGCCACTGACGGGTGGCCTGATTTTCAGGGAAGCCCATATGACCATGTGACCAATTCTCTTTGCCGAAGGTGCAGTCCAAGCTGACGGCATCCAGCCTTTTTCCTTCTAAGTAATCCAGCGTCTCCGGCAAAAACATTCCGGTATCGTGTGCGTAAAGGAGCCGTTTTCCATCGTTTTCAATCAGATAAAACAATGCTTGTTCTGTTTGCATATGATCCGATAACAGCGGAGTAATTTGATAATCATCTACTTCAAAAGGCTTAAAAGGCTGCACTGTATGCAACTGCAACCACTGTTTCCACACTTCCTTCGTGTCTTCTTTGAGCAATGCTTTCATCTGCGAAATAACCGCTTCATTTCCATAAATATGGAACATCGGCATAGCATCAGAAGAAACACCATGCGCATACGGCGGCATCTTTGTCATGATATCCAGCGGATAGAAATGATCTTCATGTGAATGGGTAATTAAAACATGCTCGATTTTTTCCAGATGGACACCATATTGTATACAGTGCCAGTATGTATCTGCAGGAAAATCCAACAACAGTCGATCATCTACGATGCTTTGCGAGCGGGTACGAATGTTTTTTCCGCCTAAATTATGTGCTTCACGACAAAACGGGCAGTCACAAAACAGTGCAGGCCATCCTTCCGCAGCAGCGGTTCCTAAAAATTGAAGTTTCATTTGAAATAATCCAACCTTTCTCTGTTATACTGTAACTCTACAGCAATTTTGACTTGTTTCATTAATGAAGTACAAACTTTATGATATCATACTGCAAAAATTCCAAAAATACAATTGTCCTTCTTCCAAGAATCCGATATAATAAGATTATAGAAAATTTTTAAAGTCAAAAAGAATTTTAAAAAGCTATCGTTCTGCAAGAACTGCTCTATTCATCCTAATTTGAAAGAAGGACAAGCTATGTCACCAGAGAACATTGAAAAACGAAAACGTTTTATCATTAACTTTGCCTATTTTGCAATTGTAGCACTGATAATTTTTTTCTGTTTTAAAAATTTAATTTTCTATGTGATGCCATTTTTGATTGGTTTTACATTTGCTTTTATCTTAAAGCCGATTGTAAATGCTTTGGCTGAAAAAATCAAGCTAAACCGAAAAATTATCGCGGTTATTATTACGATTCTATTCTATGCAGTTTTGGGGGTTCTGATTTTCTTCCTTGGCACAAGGCTCTTTTTATTCTTAAAAGGGCTGTTCAGCGAATTACCTACATTTTATGAAAGCAGCTTGAAACCGGCTTTTTCATCGGTTTTTGCATGGTTTGAAACGATCCTTACCAAAGTTGCACCATCATTAGAAGGCTCGCTTGGAAATTTCCAAGACAGTCTGATCAATTCGCTGTCGGGTGCGCTGACTGGTATTTCCACCGGAGCTCTCAATTTTCTTTCCAACGTTGCCACCGGTGTTCCCGGATTTTTAGTGAGCATGCTTGTAACTATTATTTCTTCCTTCTTTTTTGCTGCAGACTATTATGTAATTACTACATTTTTGACCAGACAATTGAACGACCGTTTTCGTTCTCTGCTGTTTGATATCAAAAATTATTTAGTGGGTACCGTTTTTAAACTAATTCTATCTTACCTTTGCATTATGTCCATCACCTTTGTAGAGCTTTCTATCGGACTGTTAATACTTCGCGTGCCAAATGCCATTGGCATTGCCGCTTTGATCGCAATTGTAGACATTCTTCCTGTGCTCGGAACCGGTGCGGTTGTTATTCCCTGGATGCTTCTGGCACTGATTCAACAGCAATACACTCTTGCAATCGGTCTCATCATTATTTACGTTGTCATTACGATCATCCGCAATATTATTGAGCCAAAAATTGTTGGCAAGCAAGTTGGGCTGCACCCTCTTGCAACCCTCTTCTGTATGATTGTGGGTGTTAAATTATTCGGTGCACTGGGAATCTTCCTGCTTCCCCTGCTCGTCATTATTCTGAAAAATTTGAATGACACGGGAAAGATTCACCTGTTCAAATAATTTCATGAAAAAGAGACCTGCTGCGGTTTATTCATTCTGCAGCAGGTCTCTTTTTCATATTTCACTTGATATTGGTTATATTGGTTGGAAAGCAGCCCATCTGCACATTCCAATTTTTATACCGTTTCAAGAGAACTTAGTATCGGTTATCAAAAATACGGGTGGATTTTTTCTCACTACGAGGTAAATCCCCGATCTCTACTGGCTTAACAATCGGTGTCATACCGATTTTCGCCTTAAATTGTGCCTGCAGTTCCTGTTCCAATGCATCTTTTTCTGCGCCGGGAACAGCTTCTACAAACAGCGTCAGAATATCCTTGCCATACAGGTGGTCAATCATGACCTGATATTCACTGGAGGCTTGCGGAATCACCGTTAACAATTCTTCAATCTGGCTCGGAAAAATATTGACGCCCTTTACCTTCACCATATCGTCTGTACGGCCAAGAATCGTATCAATGCGGGGATACGGCGAGCCACAAGCACAGTCGCCTGAGATCGCGCGGGATAAGTCATGCGTGCGGTAGCGGATCAGCGGTGCACCTTGTTTGCGCAGGGTTGTAATCACGATTTCTCCCACAGTTCCGTCCGGTACCTGCTCGCCTGTTTTGGGATCCACAATTTCAATATACACATAATCATCCCAATAATGCATGCCTTCCTTGCAATCACAACTGACTGCTATACCAGGGCCATATACCTCTGTTAATCCATAGATATCATAGAGAGCAACGCCTAATTCCTGAGCAATGCGCTTGCGCATTTTGTCGCCCCAACGTTCCGAACCGATGATCCCCTTTTTAAGGCAAATCTGATCTCCGATTCCGCGTTTTGCAATCTCCTCAGCAAGCAGCAGTGCATAGGAAGAAGTTGCACACAGTACCGTAGATTTCATATCTGTCATCATGCGCAATTGCTTATCGGTATTTCCAGGTCCCATCGGAATCGTCATCGCACCCAAACGTTCCGCACCGTTCTGAAACCCGATTCCCGCCGTCCAAAGACCATAGCCCGGCGTAATATGTACGCGATCCTTGTTTGTAACACCTGCCATACGATAGCAGCGTTCAAACATCAGCGCCCAATCGCTGATATCCTGCTTGGTATAAGGAATGATGACAGGAGTACCTGTTGTACCGGAAGAAGAATGAATCCGCACGATTTCCTCTTCCGGAACCGCCATCAAGCCGAGCGGATACGCTTCGCGCAAATCGCCCTTCCAGGTGAACGGCAGTTTTTCAAAGTCCTCTTGAGACTGAATCGCATCAACGTCAATGCCTTCCAGCTTTTTCTGATAAAAACACTCGCGGGACGTTAGGTTTTTCAACTGTTGCTTAATCAGACGAAATTGTTCTTCTTTCATTTTCATCGGTTGGATCATTCCTTTCAAGATCATTGGTATTCAATGATTTTGGTACAACCGCGCACACACGCGCTTGATTATCATTTTTTTGCAGCATCTGCACCAAGCTGTAATGCCTGAAGATTCATGCTCCAAAAACGTTCGGGAACTCTGGCGCGGATTGCTTCTTCCAATTCGTTTAATGTGATCCCAAACACATTGCGCGAAGCTGCTGCCCCCAGCATCGCAATGTTCAACACCTTTGGCGAGCCACACTGCATACAAATCTTTTCGCCATCCACTACAATTAAATCAGACACTTTTTTTTGCAGCCAAGAGAATGCTTCCTCGCCATTGTATTTGGAAGCACCAAGCGAAGCGGTTACAGGCTGCACCGCTTTAGGGCTAACAACCACCGTTCCGCCCTGCTTCAAATACGGCAGCGCACGCATCGCTTCACCCGGCTCGAATCCCAAAATGACATCTGCCCCGTCCAGCGGGATCATTGGGGAGAAAATCTCATCACCGATACGCACATGGCTGACCACACTGCCGCCGCGCTGTGCCATTCCAATGGTTTCTGCACTGCGCGCCTGCCAACCCTTTGCCATGGCTGCCTGTGCAATCAGCTTGGAAGCCAGCAGCGTTCCCTGTCCCCCAACGCCGCAAACCAAAATACTTTTCATTGTTACGCTCATACCTTTCTGCCCAACCGCAGGCATATGGCGGTTGTACTTACCGAAATTGTATTATATCAAAATCTGCTTATTTCTCACACGCCTTTATTTTTTTGAATTGCATTCACTGGGCAAACCTGGGCACAGAGCGTACATCCGGTGCACAGCGACGGCTCCACTGCAACCTTTTCACCATCCTGTACCAATGCGGGGCAGCCTAACTCCCGAATACACTTTTTGCAACCGATACAGGTTTCCTTCTCGACTGATAGCGCCTGCTCCGGCTTAACCAGTGCAATACATGGTTCCTGAAAAATGATTGCCTTAACACCGGGCAATTCAGAAAATTCGCGAACGGTTTTAATAGAATCCTCCAGCTTCAGCGGATTCATCGTTATAACCTTGGTAACACCGACTGCTTCCAGAATTTTGGGGATACTGACCTTTTCCACGATATTGCCCATCATTGTTCTGCCGGTACCGGGATGCGGCTGATGCCCTGTCATCGCGGTCGTTGAATTATCCAGAACAATAATCGTCAGATCTGCTTCATTATAGACGGCATTCACCACACCGGTAAGTCCCGAGGCAAAAAACGTGGAATCGCCAATAAAGGAAAAATATTTCGCATCGCGATCAATGCGCTGCAAACCTTGTGCCATTGTGACACCGGCACCCATGCACAGGCAGGTGTCCACCATATCCAGCGGCTTTGCGTTTCCAAGCGTATAACAACCGATATCGCCGCAGAATACTGCTTTTTTCCCCTGCATTGCGCGCTTGACTGCATAAAAGGAAGCACGATGCGGGCATCCCGCACAGAGAACCGGCGGACGAACCGGCAGTGGAGGACAAGATTCCTCATCTTTTGCCGCAGTGCTCGCCGACAGTGGCACAAAAGCTGACAACATGTTGCGAACGATTTCTACGCTGTTTTCCCCGGCACACGGCGCATCTCCGGTGAGCTTGCCAAGAACCTTTACCGGAAGATGACGCTTGCCGCACAGCAGCAACAAGTCACGTTCCAGAACCGGGTCAAGCTCTTCAATCACCAGCACTTCGGTCAATCCATCTAAAAATTGCAGGGCAAGCTTTTCTGGGAATGGATGCGGTGTTCCGATTTTTAATAAGCGCACCGGAGCATCCTGCGGCAAAACCTCGCGCACATATTCGTAGCTGATTCCCGCCGTAACAATTCCCTTTGTGCCTTCGCCACTCAGCTGATTAAAGCGCATTGCTGAAAACTGATTGCCGATTTCCGGCAGCATCGCTTCAATCTTTTGATGATTCTGGAAGGAAAGACGCGGAAATATGACCCAACGGGAGGAATCCTTCTGAAAACCTTCCGGCTTGGGAAGCTGCAAGGCATCCTTTAACTCAATAGAAGCACAGCCATGACAAACACGCGTTGTGGGACGCAGGATGACCGGTTTCCCGTATTTTTCGGATAATGCAAATGCTTCCTCGACCATGTCATATGCTTCTTCCGGCGAGCTGGGATCGAATACCGGTAATTTTGCAAATTGCGCAAAGTGGCGGGTATCCTGTTCTGTCTGGGAGGAAATCGGTCCCGGGTCATCTGCTGCAACAACGATCATTCCACCCTTAACGCCCACATAAGCAAGGCTCATCAGCGGATCAGATGCAACATTCAGTCCTACCTGCTTCATTGTTACCATGGTGCGTGCCCCTGCATAGGCAGCAGCAGCGGCAACCTCCATCGCCGTTTTTTCATTAACGGACCATTCCACATGAATATTGCCCGGATTATTTTTTGCAACGGTTTCCAGAATTTCAGTGGACGGCGTACCCGGATAGCCGGAAACCAATCTCACTCCGCAGCGAATCGCCGCCAACCCGATGGCTTCATTGCCCATCAGAAATTTTGCATCCTTCAAAATAAGTACCCCTCCAAATTTCTCTATGTCTTATGAAAACATGAAAATTCTTCTATACATTACTTAGTATAGCACTATCGCTTTAACGCGTCAAATATAAAAAGTATTCTAATCCTCGGAAAATAAAAAAGCCGCTTTCGGAGTTGCCCCCAAAAACGGCGGGCACTCCTCAACGGCAAACGCAAATTCATGTTATCGGAGTGTCACTTATAACATGCCCTGCCCGCACAGATTTTATACCAGAAAATTAAAGTTTTTCAATGGATTGATTCAAATCGGCAATAATATCGTTCACATTTTCCAGTCCGACAGAAAGGCGAATCAAATCAGGGCGAACGCCTCCCTCGAGCAGCTGCTCGTCTGTCATCTGGCGGTGCGTAGTACTGGCAGGATGCAGCAAACAGGTGCGGATATCCGCAACATGGGTTTCAATTGAAGCAAGCTTTAAGCCATCCATAAATTTGACGGCACCTGCACGCCCCGTTTTGAGACCAAACGAAATAACGCCGCAGGTTCCCTTTGGCAGGTATTTTTCCACACGTGCGCGGTCTTCGCTGTTCTCCAGACCGGGATATTTTACCCACGCAACTTGTTCGTTGTTCTGCAGCCATCTGGCAACCGCCAGCGCGTTGCTGCAATGGCGTTCAACACGCAAAGGCAACGTTTCCAAACCCAGATTCAGCAGAAAAGCAGAATTTGGACTCATCATCGCCCCAAGGTCACGCATTAGATGAACCTTTGCCTTGGTAATATAGGCAGCCGCGCCAAAGCGTTCTGTATAACGAATGCCATGATAGCTTTCGTCCGGCTCGGTCAGCATCGGATATTTTCCGTTATTCCAGTTGAACTTGCCGCCATCCACGACAACACCACCCAGGACCACTGCATGACCATCCATATATTTGGTGGTAGAATGCGTGACAATATCGGCACCGAATTCAAACGGACGGCAATTGATAGGCGTTGCAAATGTATTGTCAATGATCAGCGGAACACCGTGACTATGAGCCGCCTTTGCAAACTGTTCCAAATCCAGCACATTCAGCGAAGGGTTCGAAATGGTCTCCCCGAAAACACAGCGCGTATTCTCCTGAAATGCTGCATTCAGTTCTTCGTCAGTTGCATTGGGCGAAACAAAAGTTGCTTCAACACCCATTTCGCGCATTGTTTTATTCAAAAGATTAAAACTGCCGCCATAGATTGTGCTGCAGGCAACGACATGGCTTCCCGCATGGCAAATATTCATCATCGCCATAAACGTGGCAGACTGACCGGAGCTGACCAGCATTGCACCAACGCCGCCCTCTAATGCTGCAATTTTATTTTCTACAGCAGCAACAGTAGGGTTGGACAAGCGGCTGTAAAAAAAGCCGTCCTTCTCTAAATCAAAGAGCTGACCCATTTCATCGGCAGACTCATAACGGAACGTGGTGCTTTGCACAATTGGCAGCACACGCGATTCGCCGTTCTTTGGTTCATAGCCAGCCTGAATACATTTCGTTTCAATCTGATAATCCATACGATCAGTTCCCATCACAAAAGTAGTAGTTTTTACGGTCCCTCTCCAAGGACTTCTCATCTTTTATTTTGCAAAAATTCCCTGAAACAATCCGACAATCGCATCGGTTCCAAAAACAGCCAAAGCTACTAACAGCAGCACTAAAACCATCATCCAGAAGCTGGAGATTTTTCTCTTCGGCGTTTCCTCTTCCAGCTGAGGATCCTCTGCTTCTCCCTGCTCCAGTGCGCCGATTCCAATCAAAATATCTCTGGCACGTTCTTCTTCGCAAGAAGGAACCATCAGGCGAATTTCACCTACACTTTTTCCCATCAAAACGCTGGAAGCCTGCATATCCTTGGAATATTCCCTTGCCACCGGAATTCCTTCATCCTGCAGTGCTGCAGTAATACGGTCTGCTTCAATGTCATCCGACACGGTAATCATCAACTGAGGTGTATTATCGGTAGTGATTTCTTTTTTTTGCTCGTCCACTCTGTTTTCATTCCTTTCATCGAAACAGAAACCGTGTTATCCATCCACAGATTCTGCATACGATTAAAATGATGTCAACTCAGCCGCTTGCACAACCACACTCTTGCGCATTTCACTGCAAAAGCAATAAAGTATATTTTACGCTGTTTTACCCAGCTTGTCAACGCAGGGGAGTGGAATTTGCATGTGAAAAAGCCTCTGCAGAGTGGCCATCCCTGCAGAGGCTGAAAATCAGAATATTACTGCATCACAGCACCGCGATTTGCACCGCTGACCAGCCGCGCATAACGCGCCAGCCAGCCTGTTTTGATGTTTGGCTCGGGCTGCACATAAGCTTCTCTGCGCTTTGCGAGCTCATCATCACTTACCTGGACATTGATGCTGGCGTTTGGAATATCGATTTCGATCAGATCGCCCTCCTGCACCAGACCAATCGTTCCGCCCGAAGCCGCCTCGGGGCAGACATGCCCGATCGAAGCACCACGGCTTGCGCCTGAAAATCGACCGTCGGTGATCAGCGCAACGGTCTTATCCAGTTTCATCCCCGCCAATGCACTGGTCGGGTTGAGCATTTCACGCATACCGGGGCCACCCTTTGGTCCTTCGTAACGGATCACAACAACATCACCGTCGTGAATTTTGCCGTGATAAATGGAATCAATTGCTTCATCCTCGCTGTTGAACACGCGTGCAGGCCCCGTATGCTTCAGCATTTCCGGTGCAACCGCGCTGCGCTTCACCACACAGCCTTCCGGCGCCAGATTTCCCCAAAGAATTTGGATGCCGCCTGTAGTACTGTACGGATTCTCAATGGGACGAATTGCATTAGTATCAAGAATTTTTGCCCCTGTAACATTTTCACCAACCGATTTCCCCGTTGCGGTGATTGCATTGGGATCAAGCAGGCCTTTTTTAAGCAGTTCTGCCTGAACAGCGGGAATGCCACCGGCGCGATCCAGATCCTGCATGTGTGTTGCACCGGCAGGAGCCAGATGGCACAGGTTCGGCACCTTGGCGCTCATCTCGTTAAAGAGCTGCAAATTCAGCGGAACACCCGCCTCGTTTGCAATTGCCAACAAATGCAGCACACTGTTGGAACTGCAGCCAAGAGCCATATCACAGGCAAGCGCATTGCGAATTGAGGTTTCATTGATGATATCACGGGCAGTTATGTTCTTTTCCACCAAAGACATAATCGCCATTCCCGCATGCTTTGCAAGCAAGATACGT
>CAKXIK010000034.1:8682-18792 GCA_934875675.1 uncultured bacterium | reverse complement strand
GAATTGTGCCGTTGCCCGGCAGCGCAATACCAATTGCCTCACACAGACAGTTCATGCTGTTTGCCGTATACATACCGGCACAGCTGCCACAGCCCGGGCAGCACCCCTGTTCGCATTCGGTCAGTTTATTTTCGTCAATCATGCCGGCCTTATACGCGCCGACTGCCTCGAACATTTTAGAAAGGCTGACCTCTTCCCCATCATACCGTCCGGCAAGCATCGGACCGCCGCTGCAGACGACAGCCGGAACATTCATGCGAACGGCAGCCATCACCATGCCGGGGACAATTTTATCGCAGTTTGGAATCAAGACGAGGCCGTCCAGTTGGTGCGCCATGGTCATGGTTTCCACACTGTCCGCAATTAATTCACGGCTTGCCAGCGAATATTTCATTCCGATATGTCCCATCGCAATACCATCGCAGACACCGATGGACGGAATCAGAACCGGCGTACCACCCGCCATTCTGACTCCTGCCTTTACGGCGTCTGCAATTTTATCCAGATGAAAATGACCGGGAACAATTTCGCTATGTGCACTGACAACGCCGATCAGCGGCCTGTCAAGTTCTTCTTTTGTGTATCCCATTGCATAAAACAGACTGCGGTTCGGGGCGCGTTCTGCACCCTGCGTCACATTTGCACTGCGCAACGTCATGAAAACGACCTCCCTGCAAAATTTTACTTTACATTGGAACGTGTGATGTAATTATTTCTTCAGCCAGCTCATCATCTTACGGAGTTCTGCGCCTGTTTTCTCCAGCTGATGCTCGCTTTCCAGCTTACGGGTTGCAAGGAACTTCGCTTTGCGTCCGCTGCTGAACTCCTGCATAAATTCGCTTGCGAAGGTACCATCCTGAATCTCACGGAGAACCTTCTTCATTTCATTGCGGGTGTCCTGAGTAATCAGGCGTCTGCCGGTACGATAATCGCCGTACTCAGCCGTATTGGAAATCGAATAGCGCATCATTGCAAAGCCACCATTGTTGATCAAGTCAACAATCAGCTTCATTTCATGAATGCACTCAAAATATGCCATTTCCGGAGCGTAGCCAGCGCCAACCAGCGTGTCAAAGCCAGCTTTCATCAGCTCGGTAACACCACCGCAAAGAACAGCCTGCTCGCCAAACAGATCGGTTTCGGTTTCCTCGCGGAAGGTTGTTTCCAGAATGCCTGCACGGCCAGCGCCGATGCCGCTTGCATAGGCCAGTGCGTAATCCTTTGCCTTACCCGAATAATCCTGATACACAGCGATCAAGCTCGGCACGCCTTTGCCTTCCTTGTACTGGCTGCGTACGGTGTGACCCGGCCCCTTCGGAGCAACCATAATCACATCGATGTTCTTTGCCGGCTTAACAAACTGAAAATGGATGTTGAAGCCATGAGCAAACATCAGAACGTCGCCGTCCTTCATGTATGGAGCAACCTGTGCATTGTAGATATCGGCAGCAAGCTCATCCGGAACGAGCATCATGACAATATCCGCAGCTTTTGCAGCTTCCGGCACTTCCATGACCTTCAGACCGGCCTCTTCTGCCTTTGCCCAGCTGGAGCTGTCACGGCGAAGACCGACAATCACATTCACACCGCTCTCATGCAGGTTCTGTGCATGAGCATGGCCCTGGCTGCCGTAACCCATAATGGCAACGGTTTTGTTGTCGAGCAGACCGAGATTGCAGTCTGAATCATAATACTTTGGGATCATTGTAAAGACTTCCTTTCAAAATTTTGAATATAAGATTCGGTGAATACCGAATGATATCAAATTATTCTCCGTGGCGAACATTGCCGCGTTCCATCGCCGTCACACCGGTACGGCACATTTCCAGGATATCGTACTGGGCAAGCACCTGCAGGAAACCGTCAATCTTATCCGGCTCTCCCGTCAGCTCCATTGCCATGCTTCCAACCGAAAGGTCGATAATTTTTGCCTTATATATATCTGCAATTTCGTGTATGGCGCTGCGATTTGTTTCATCGGCGGCAACCTTGACGAGAAGCAACTCACGCAGAAGGCTGTTTGAAACATCGAGCGGAAAAATCTCCTTTGTTTCAATCAGCTTGCCCGTCTGCTTGACAATCTGGCTGAACATCTGCTCATCACCTTGCGTCACAATCGTGATTCGGGAAACATCCGGCAGATTGGTTGTGGAAACCGTCAAACTGTCAATGTTGAAGCCGCGCTGGCAAAACAGAGACGCAACCCTTGCCAACACACCGGCATGGTTTTGCACCAGAACACTAAGCACCTGCTTTTTCATTGGAACCTCATTCCCTTCTATCCAGCATCAGTCAGTTCATAATTGTATCCTGCACAGAGCCGCCCGCCGGAATCATCGGCAAAACTTTCTCTTCCCGGTCGATTACACAATCGATCCAGACCGGTCCGTTTTGCTTTAAGGCCTCTGCAAATGCAGACTGAAACTCTGCAATATTCGTGCAGCGATAGCCTTTGGCACCAAAGCCCTCCGCAACTTTCACATAGTCCGTCACGCGCTCCGGCTCACTGGATGCGAACCGACGATCGTAAAATGCATCCTGCCACTGGCGTACCATGCCAAGTACCGCGTTATTCATGATGACCGTGATAATCGGCAGATGATAACTGACTGCGGTGCAGGCTTCATTCATATTCATGTGAAACGATCCATCGCCCGTGATGTGCACCACTCTGCGCTGCGGAAATGCTGTTTGGGCACCAATGGCAGCACCATAGCCATAGCCCATCGTTCCAAGACCACCGCTTGTGAGAAAACTGTGTGGAGCCAGATGGCGCAGATATTGTGCAGCCCACATCTGGTGTTGCCCAACATCCGTAACATATATTGCATCTTTTTCGGTCAGATCACAAATAGCATCCATAATCTGATGCGGCTTCAAAACCGTATCGCTGTCTTCCGGATGATAGTCGCTTAACTGCCATTGTGCAATCTGTGCCATCCAATCCGAATGATCGGCCAATGTGATTTGCTGATTGAGCTTTTCCAGAATTTCTTTTACATCGCCTACTAAACTGATATCAATCAGCACATTTTTATTAATCTCACTCGGATCGATATCGATCTGGATAATACTTGCCCTTGCAGCAAATTTATTGGTGTTGAGAGCAACACGATCGCTGAAGCGTGTACCGATTGCGATCACTACATCGGCTTCATCTACTGCCCGATTAGCACTCAGGCAGCCGTGCATTCCCATCAAGCCGAGATTATGTTTTTCCTTGTAGCCCAATACTCCTGCTGCCATAATGGTATAAGCTGCCGGAATATCTGCTTTTTCTGTCAGTTCGCGCAAGCACTCGCCTGCACCGGAAGCACTCACGCCGCCTCCAAAATAAATGACCGGGCGCTGTGCTTGATTGATCAACTCTGCCGCTTCCTGTAAACGATCAATCTGTGGCACAGGTTCCACCATCTGTGCCGGGGATGAAAGCCGTTCAAACTCCGTTTTGGCAGCTGTCACATCCTTTGGAATATCCACCAGAACGGGGCCTTTGCGGCCTTCCTTTGCGATTGCAAAAGCACTGCGCAATATTCCGGCCAAATCTTCCACATGGCGCACAACATAATTATGTTTGGTAATCGGCATCGTAATGCCTGCAATGTAAATTTCCTGAAAGCTGTCACGACCGATCAGTGGGGTTGATACATTCCCTGTAATTGCAACCATTGGAACACTGTCCATATACGCAGTTGCAATTCCTGTGACCAAATTGGTAGCACCTGGACCGCTGGTTGCCAATACAACTCCGGTCTTTCCGGTTGCGCGTGCATACCCGTCTGCGGCATGTGCTGCGCCTTGTTCATGAGCGGTCATCGTATGATGAATTTTATCGCGGTATTTGTACAGGGCATCATAAATATTCAGCACAGAACCACCCGGATAACCGAATACCGTATCAACCTGCTGCTCCAGCAGCACTTCAGCCAAAATCTCTGCACCTGTCAAAATCATAATCGGTACCTCCTTACTTTAATCGCAACCCCCAGAGAAAACAAAAAGACCCTTGTCTCTGAAAAGAGACAAAGGTTAAAAACACTCTGCGGTACCACTCTTAATTACTGCATTGCACCGTACGCGTTAACGGCACTCCACAGTCACCTCATTTGCGCATGGATCCTGCGCAACACCTTGTTAACGGGGATGAACCGTCCACACCTACACAGGAAAACACCTTTCAGCTGGAAGCTCCGGGACGACCTTCGCACCTTTTCCGGATATCGGTTCACACCAACCACCGACTCTCTGAATCCATCCCAAGTACTACTCTTTCCCTTCAACGCCTTTAAGTTATTGATTTTTATTCATGATAATACTTTACCATCCAAAAGTCAAGGGAATTTTGCAAGAAAAAATTTTTTATTGCACCACAGCCCCCGGAATACCGCTCTAACGACAATGCGAAACTAAAGGGTGAGCCAATGGGTATATACTAAAATCCGTATTGGTTACAGCGTTTTGGCTGAAAAAGCTTTTAATTTTTCGTATATGTGCTTAAATCACGCAAAGACTATTCTTGAAAAGATTATGCATCTGATGGTGCTCAATCTTCTTCTGATGGTGGTCATATCAATTAATCTTTATACTTTGAAAGGTGGTATCTGTATGCCCTGTTTGGATTGCATGGAACAAGACTGTGCTCACAACCAATCCGGTTACTGTTGTTTGAGTTCTATTCAAGTAAAAGAAGAAGGCGCTGCCGGCTATGAGGCAATTTGCGGATCATATAGTCACGCAAGCGGTGCAATGAACCGTATTTCAAACGAAGCTGCATCACCCGAAACCGATGTCAACTGTGAAGAACGTCAGTGTTGCCACAATCAAAATTGTCACTGCAAAGCAAGTCATATCCATATCGGGGAGTGTGCCTGCGGCCCAGAATGTGAAACCTTTGAAATAAGATAAATTTCATGCGAATTTTGGCTCGCAACTAAAAGTGGTCGCCCATTATCGGTGACCGCTTTTTTACATCAAATCAATAGTATTCATTTTCTAATGGGCTGCATACGACCACGCAAATGGTCTTGACTACCGTTCCATGCGCAGACTTTTCAGCAGTGCAATCTCGCGGGCATATCCATCCAACTCGTTTGGTGTTTCCAGGAAAAAAGGCAACGAACGCAGTGCCGGATGATTGATTACTCGCGCAAGCGCTTCTTCGCCAAGAGTACCTTCGCCGATTTTTTCATGACGGTCTTTGTGCGCTCCAAGAGGATTTTTGCTGTCGTTGAGGTGAATTGCTTTCAGTCGGTTTAAACCAACAACCCGATCGAACTCATCCAATACATCATCAAGGTGATTGACAATATCATAACCACCGTCACTGACATGGCAGGTATCCAGACAAACCCCCAGCTTATCATCCTGTTGTGTCCGGTCAATAATCTGGCGTAATTCTTCAAAAGTCCTGCCCACCTCGCTGCCCTTGCCTGCCATAGTCTCCAACAGTACGGTGGTGTGTTGCTCCGGTGTTAAAATTCGGTTGAGCAGAGCGGTAATCTGTTCAATTCCGATCTCTACTCCCTGCTTCACATGGCTGCCCGGATGAAAATTATAATACGTTCCCGGAATCGCCTCTAACCGGCGCAAGTCATCCTGCATAATTTGAAATGCAAGGTCGCGGGTATGCTCATCCGCCGAACAGGCATTCAGCGTATAAGGAGCATGTGCCATAATAACCGGAATGTTGTTCTTCGCTGCAAATGCAACAAACGCCGCTTCATCTGCAGGATCGGGTTCTTTTGCTGCAAAACCGCGCGGATTACGCGTGAAAAATTGAAATGTATTTGCACCGATTGAAATTGCTTCCTTCCCCATGTGTAAATAACCCTTGGAAGCAGAAAGATGACTGCCGATAATAAACATGATGAAACCAACCTTTCCACCGAATTGCAGGCATCTCATTGACTATTGCCCGCAAAATTACGGTTCACTTATATGGATTCTTTGCTCACTGCACTGCGCCTGCTTTGATCCAGTGCATGAGCGGCCCAGCGCACATCCACGTTGACAAATCCCTGCAGGGAAAACTCTGCAGCAACTGCCTGTGCACGCTGATAAACCTGAGCATGCGTCTGATAAAATACAGATTGCGCTTCACCATCAAGAAAAAAAGAAAATCCAATACGATCATTTTCTTCATCCAAGCGGCAAAAATACGCTGCCTGAATTCTTTTTCCGAATTTTCGTGACACGATGCCCGAAACTGCTAACTTTGAAATTTCTATTGCCCGATCATCCACTCCCGACTCCAGAAGTAAAATTTTTTCTTTCAATTGATTGATGGTTGATACAACACGGCAGTCAGTCATTGAGAATTCGGGAAATTCTTTCTCAATATTCCCCGTTTCGAGCTGTCTTTCCCGGAATCCCGGAATAAAATAGATCATAAAATTATTATCTGCATCATGGTACAGGCATCGCGTCATTAAGCGAAAATGCGCACCACAATGAGAACAAATCTGTTGAAACAATGTTTCATCCAATACTTTTTCTCTCAGCATTGGGCTACGGGAAATATTGACCACCGGATAAACCTGTACTTCTATCTTTTTTCCACAACAGGGACACACAATTTGGCGGGTTTCCCCGGTCTTTACATCTGCCATAACGATTCATCCTTTCCCGATTGAAAACCGGATTACTTGCAATGTTACGAATTTCGAATTAGAAACGGTATAAAATTGAGGAAAAGCCTGGAGCTACGGATTTTTTTCAAAGATTTTCATTTGCCGTTTCATGAGAAATTAACATTAGTATAGCATATTTACTCGAAAAAAGACAGTCCCTTACTGCGGAATCAGAAAATCATTTCGGTGGTTGACCCGATACCAAAACTGTGCCATAATATAAATTAGAAATTATGCGCCACTTAAGTACCGGCGTGAAAGGACTGTTTGCTAAAATGCGGTGTCCGTCCTGTCATACAAAATGTTCTTCCGATGCTGCATCCTGCAGCACTTGCGGTGTTGCTTTACCCCAGAAATGTACTGCCGGCATGAAGCCCGTTTCTCGTGTTGCCTATTGGATCTGCCGCTCCGGAAAAGAGACACTGGCAGTGCTTTGTCTTTGCCTTCTTGTGTTTATCGGCGCCTCTGTAACCCTTACCAATGTAGCAGATATTTACGAACCGGCAACTGCCGCCATCGGACTGGATGCATTCAGTTTGCACACAACCGACGACAAAGAAGCACTGACAGATCAGGAAACTGCGCTGCTCAAGGAAAAAGCCGCACAAGCCCGATCCGTGGCCACACAGCATGCAGTCTGTGCGGTATTGGGTCTATTGCTTTTTTCCGCTTCACTGCTTGTATTGGTTCGTATATTTTTTGTTTCCAATCGTCTTCGCTCTGTTCTGCCCCAACCAATCGGCAAGGAAGATGTCAACGTCAATTCATCAGGCAAAGAGCTGGAACAAGTAAATTTTCAGACTTCCGCCGCTGGTGATGAAAACAATACCCCACTGAATACTACTCCAAAAAAAAGGTGATGAAACCACGATTCGCTTGCAAAATGTCTGGAATCATTTTCGGACGATTACATTTCACCGTCATCAGGTAATCAAAAACTGCTTCCGCGCGGGGATTCCATGGCGCGGCTTGGTGCACGATCTTTCCAAATACAGTCCGTCCGAATTTTGGGTAGGTGCAAGATATTATCAGGGAACCCGCAGTCCAAATGAAGGCGAACGTGATGCTTATGGATATTCGCTGGCCTGGATGCACCACAAAGGTCGTAACCGTCATCATTTTGAATATTGGAGCGACTATAACCCGGCCACACGTACCGTCTGCCCTGTAAAAATGCCGGTCCGTTTTGTGATCGAAATGTTCTGTGACCGTGTGGCCGCGAGCAAAGTTTATCAGAAAGAACGTTATACCGACCACAGTGCACTTGATTATTTTCTGAATGGAAAAAATCGCCGTACTATTCACCCGGAAACCTCCGATTTACTTGAAAAATTGCTCACAATGCTTGCCGAACAAGGTGAAGCTGAAACATTTCGCTATATTCGCTCCATGCCAAAATAGTTGAAACTCCTAAAGAACTGTTTGGGATGATCCGTTATATCTATCCACCTTGGATTTCATCTAATCCAAACAATTATCAAGAAGAAAAGGATGATTTTAAATGCTGCAGGCAGAAAAAAAGAATTTTATTGAATTTATGATGAGCGCCGACGTACTGCGTTTTGGAAGCTTTGTAACCAAGAGCGGACGCAATACGCCGTACTTTGTCAACACCGGAAACTACCGCACCGGCGCGCAGATTTCCACCTTGGGAGAATTTTATGCTTCGCTGATTCAAGCAACTTGTGGTGACCGGTTTGACGCAATGTTTGGTCCTGCCTACAAGGGCATTCCGCTTGCAACCTCCGCTGCCGGTGCTTTGGCACGAAATCACGGAATCGACAAGCCGTTCTTCTTCAATCGCAAGGAAGCCAAGGATCATGGCGAAGGAGGCAGTCTGGTTGGTTACAAGCCGGTTGACGGCGACCGTATCATCATCATTGAGGATGTGATTACCGCCGGAACCGCCATCCGCGAGGTAATCCCGATTCTGACAGGCTGCGCAAAGGTGACGGTACCGGATATGTTCATCTCCGTTAATCGCTGCGAGGTCGGGCAAACTCCGGGCAAAACTGCGGTGATGGAGGTCAAAGAGGATTTCGGAATTGATGTACACGCTATCGTTACGGTGCGCGATATCTATGATTATTTGAAGGAACAGCAGTTTAGCGGTGATATGCTCGGCGCGATGGAAAAATATATGAGCGATTACTGCATCTGAGCCCATTAAAGAAAATAACATGGCAAAAAAACACCTTGAAATTCAGCGAAAAGCTGTTTCAAGGTGTTTTTCTTAGCAACTGCCTTATGATTCGCCCGAATAAGCACCGCGGGCATATAAAATCCACTTAGAGCGGTCCAGCGGATTCACCCCGTGTCGCTTCGTCTGGCACTCAAATCCGGGTGGACATTCCCGATAACCGAAAAAGGACGGTGCATACAATCCTCGCCCGGAGGTAATGGATGCAAATCGAATCGGATATTCCAGTGATGTGGCAGCGGGAATAACTGCATCCAGTGCAAAACTTCCCCCGCGCACCACCGGCGCATCAAATTCTCCGCGCATCTGAATGATATCGCCTGTAATGCGTCCCAGGCAATCCTCATCTGCACTGATATGCACAGAAAGCAACGGCTCCAGCAGGGTAGTACCCGTATTTTGCAGGCCATTCATCACTGCCATGGGGGTTGCAACAAAAAAATCCAATGGATGTGTATGGACAATGTGATGTTCCCCATCTACAAGAGTGGCACGCAAATCCGTAACCGGCCAACCGGAAAGCCCCTGCTCCAACGCACGGAAAAAGGCCGTCTTAATTTGTGTCTGATACCGGTAGAACAGTTTATCGTTGGGTACGTTTCCATCGCACCATTCCACCCCGCTGCCGCGCGGCAGCGGTTCAATCAGCAGCTTTACCACCGCCCAACACGGCTTTGGCATTGTATATGCCTCAAAACCATAGCCTTCTGCTGACGGCGTTTCCCTGTAAATAACCGCAGGGGGCGAAAAGCGTGTCTGCAGCCCATAGCGTTCCACAAAAAGCCGTTGCAACACTTCGGTTTGAATCTGTCCGGTTACATTGAGTTGGATTTCCCGTTCGGTTTTTTCCCAGTGGAAATCCAGCAGAGGATCTTCCTCTGCAAGCTCTTTTGCTGCAGAAACCAGTGCCGGCAAGTGCGCATCATCCTCTGCCTGAACAGAAACGCAAAGAAAGGGGTTTGCAAGGCTGCTGCCCTCCCGCGGCAAATATTCGCCGATGCAGCTGCCGCACCGGACAGAACTCAACCCACAAAGCGACCCGATATCTCCCGCACTCAGCTCATCCTCATCTGTGTATTTATCACCTGACCATTTGCGGATTTGACTGACCTTTTCATTCGGGAACAGCATATCTCGCTTTTTGACAGTTCCGCCAAAAAGGCGAACATGCGCTACTTTACCCATGATTTTATCATGTTCCAATTTGAATACAACACCGGAAAGATTCGGACTCAGCTTTGCTGCAGCTCTGGGCAGCCAGCGGATGACTGCCTGCAGCAA
>CAKXIK010000034.1:0-8672 GCA_934875675.1 uncultured bacterium | reverse complement strand
ATTCCTCCACACCCGTTCCTGCAAGCGCAGCTCCGCATAACACCGGATGCACGCGACCTGCTGCACAAAGCTCCTGCAGCAATTGGTTTTGCTGCTTTTCTGACAGTGAATTTCCTTCCAGAAACAATTCCGCAGTTCGATCATCGTAATCTGCCAAGGCCTCTGTGAGCGCGTCTCCGCTCAGTAATGGAGAAACCGAACAATTCCGCTCTCCTTCTGCAACCGGCAAATCCATTGGTATAAACCCGCCGCCAAACTCTTTTTGCAGCTGTTCTGTAATTTCACTGCAGCGGCTTCCTGCACGGTCAATCTTATTCAAAAACACCAAATACGGCAAATTGGCACGGTCAAAGGCACGTAGTAAACCAATGGTATTGGATTGGATGCCCTCAACTGCCGAGACGACAAGCACCGCTGCATCGGGTGCACCAAATACACGATCCACCTCACCGGCAAAATCGGCATGACCTGGAGTATCGATTAAGTTAATTGAACATCCGTTCCATTCCAACGAAGTGACCGCCGCACGCACGGAAATTCCTCGTTCCCGTTCCACTGCAAGCGAATCCGTACGCGCTGTACCATCATCTACACGCCCAAGCTGGCGAATGGCACCGCAGCGGAACAAAAGCTGTTCGGTCAATGTTGTTTTTCCGGCATCCACATGTGCCATCATCGCCAGATTAATTCGGTTTGCCGCGTCCTGTTCCATAACGGTCACCTGTCCTTTCACATCCGTGCCGCAAAATCTAAAATATCAAATATTATAGCACGGATGTGAAAGGGGTTCAATCCTATCATACAAACAAAAAAGATGCAGCACTGCTCAATCAGCTGCTGCATCTTCTTATCCTATTCAGGCATGTGCCTTTATTTTATAAAATACGGCATCCACTGCAGTGGCGACGGCAACTGCAACGACAAGCTTGATTGCATCAGGAATCAAAAACGGAATAACACAATAGCCCAGGCCCTGCCAAAAGGTATATCCACCGTAAATACAGAACCAAGTGGTTCCCACCAGATAGCATATCAGCATAGCCACAACCATGCCAACCGTGAGCATTCCCATATGTACAGATTTTTTCTTTGTCCGAAACGGTTCCGCAATCCACGCAATCACAAACGCCATCACCGGACTTGCGAGCAAATATCCTCCCGTGGGTCCAAACAGCACCCCAACGCCGCTGGAAAATCCAGCAAAAACGGGTACACCGATAGCACCGATCAGCAGGTAAACCACTTGTGCTAAAAATGCAAGCTTTTTTTCCAGCAAAGCGCCGGTCAGAAAAACTCCCAGCACCAAAAGCGAAACCGGAACCGTCGTCATTGGCAGCGGAACGGCAATAATAGCACACACAGCAGTCAGTGCAGCAAACAATGCCGTAAACACCAGATCTGTAACTTGAAATCTCGATTTTGCAGTTGAACCCATCATCATAACCCCCAAATATAATACGAATCCTGAAAACATTATCAGTGTATCATAACGAGGGCGTATTGTCAACCTATAATTTGAACGTGGTTAACAATTAAAATCTTTTAAATAATTTTCTGTACCAATAACTTTGCCATGACGCAGATAAACACGCGGAACCCTGCGGGAAATTGCACAAACAAGCTCATAGTTAATGGTTCCCACCAGGTGAGCCATTTCGTCAAAAGTAATGGTATCTTCCCCATCGCGTCCGACTAACGTTACGGTGTCCCCCTCACAAACATCCGGAATATCGGTTACATCCACCATCATTTGATCCATACAGATTCTACCGATAATCGGTGCTCTGCATCCGCGAATCAATACACTTCCCTTGGAAGACAATGCTCTGAAATATCCGTCTGCATAGCCTACAGGAATTGTTGCCACGCGAACTTCCCGCTCTGCAGAATAGGTCCTACCGTAACTTACCGTACTACCCTGTGGTACATTTTTCAACAATGCAACTACAGAACGTAAGGACATTACCGGGCGCAAAGACATCAAACCGGCAAGCGCATCATCCGGAAGAAGTCCATAAAGAATGATGCCAGGACGAACCAAATCCAGATTGGTCTGTGGGTAGCACATGATAGCACCACTGTTGTCACAGTGATGCCAACGAAACGAGATACCCTTCTGTGCAAGCGCATCAATCATCGCGCGGAACGACAGATATTGCTGGCGGGTAAATTCCTCTCCGCTTTCCCCGGCATCTGCCACTGCAAAATGCATAAAAATACCGTTGACATTCAGGCCCGGCAATTGACAAGCCTTAGCCGCCTGCTCTACAGAGGTACGATCTCGTTCCGGTGTTTGATAAAAAAAACCTACACGGCTCATTCCGGTATCGATCTTCAGATGTGCATTCACCGTCACACCTGCTTTCTGAGCTTCGCGGGAAAGCGCCTCTGCATAATCAGCCGAAAGAAGAGCTTGTGTAATCTTTTGTTCTGCCAATATTGCAGCATATTCCGGCGGTGTATAACCCAGTATCAAAATAGATCGCGTAATCCCATATTGACGAAGTTCCTGAGCTTCTTCCACATTAGAAACCGCAAACCATCCCGCACCCAATCGCTGCAGCTCCGGCGCAAGGATACGCGCCCCATGTCCATAAGCATCTGCCTTTACTACTGCAGCCAGCGCAGCAGAAGAATTCGTCTGCTCGCGGATTGCACGAAAATTATGTTCCAACGCATCCAAATCAATTTCCGCCCATGTCCGGCGAAGGTAAGAGTCCTGCATATTCCGATCAACCCTTTCTTTCTGCATAGATGGCGCTGATTTGCCCACCAGCGCCATCTATGCAGCTTTTTAATTATAGGACTCACTGCCGTTTCCGTCAACCGTCCTTAATAAAAAATCGATCAGGCAATATATAAAATTTTCATTTGCGGCAATTTTTTTGCAAGCTGCTCTTCAAAAAAGACCTCTACCTTTGTACGAACCTCCGTACGATAACAATATTTTCCTCTCCCGCGGCCGGTCATTAGTTCCTTGCTGAAAATCGGCATAGCATTTGGAAACGCGTCTTGATTAATTGCATTCTGCACAAAACTATAAGTCATCAAAATAATTTCAATAAACCCCGTTTGCTTCACTCGCGGTGACAGCTCATCGGCTAATTGTCCGATCAGCTGCTGATACATCTTCTCCCATCCCGGCACAAGAATGACCGGCGCGATCAACATCCCAACCGGATATCCCGCTGCACTCATTTCGTTCAGTGCCCGGATTCGGTTTTTAAGCGAAGCGGTGCCAATTTCAACCCTTCGAACAATCTCCTCCGGATTGACACTCATGCGAAAGATCGTTTTTCCTTTGTGCCTCAACCCCGTCAAAGAAGCAACCATATCGAATTTTGTGGGAAACGTCAAATTCCCTTTGCCTGCTTTTGCAAACTCTTCAATCGTCCATTCCAAATTTTTAGTAATTGAATTTTCCAGCACCAAATCACTGTTACTGCCGATCTCAAAGGTTTGCGGAACGGGTGCTGCTGCATCTGTTTTTAATAATTTTTGCAACATTTGCTCCCGGTTGACAAACAGACGAAGATAGGCACATTTGTTATAATTACAGACGAGGTAGCAATACAGGCACATTGCTCTGCACCCAGATGACGTATACGGCACAAGCCAATCTGACACCTTACTATTTGGAACATACCGATGTGTCTTACGGATAGCGACAATCAAATGGCGTTTTAATTGCGGAAACTCACCATTCGGTGATTGGCTGAATTCAGAAATTCGATTATGATTTTCAATAGGATACCAAGGCAAATCTCCATATTTCTTTTGTAATATTTTTCCTGTTTCATAATTCATCGCATCCGGCTCATAATACACCGCGTCAAATGTCTGTTCCAAGTTCTGTGCTCCTTTTGTCACCCCAATTATGGTGTTGTTTTTAAATAGTACTCCTATTTTATCCGAAACCAGTATGCTTTATCAGACATTTTTAAAATCTGATTTCCAAAAGATGATTCAAATTAAACACATTCACTGCATCTTTTTTTGTAAACTATAATTTCTGCGTCTGAACCACCATCACCATATTCGCAAACTAACAGATAATTTTCATCAGCGATTAAACCATAGCACCGATCACTGTTCATCTTGCATATTTGATTACCTAAATATATCTTTTCATCATCCCAAAATTTAATGGATTGGCCGCCGGGCAGTGTGTATATAAGATTAACAAAAGAACCTTTGAGCGCGTTCAAACTTGTAACCCTCTCCATATCTTCAATACCGAGATTATTAAATTCATCAAGCAATTGCGTCTTGAGGCTGCAGGGAGTATCATGACATTTCGCACAACTCTCACATCCATTTTTCTGACAACATGCCGCAATCATACAATCCCCATGAAATGGTCGTCCGTTGGTTTTGATACAACCATTGCAAGTGGCTTTCAATGCACAGGTACTGCAGCGCAGTCCGCAGTAAGATTCATTTTTACACATAATAACTCCTCGATTCAATTAAATATGTAAATGGAAATAGTGAAAGAATTTTGTAATGGTCTAATGATCTGAACCCATAAAAATTCCGGCGAGCTCACAACCTGCTCGCCGGAATTTTTTGATGAATTATTGTGCAATTATTTTGTGATATACTTTTTTGCCCTTCTTAATAACAATGCCCTTCATAAGTTCATCTGCCATGACAACTGCAGCAAAATCAGTCACCTTTACATCATTGACTGCAATTCCGCCTTGCTGAATCAACCGGCGTGCCTCGCCTTTTGAAGATGTCAACTCTGCCGCCATCAGCAAGTCGATGATTGTCATTCCTTCGGCAGGAATCTGTGCCACTGCAAGCTCTGTGGTCGGCATATGCTCACTGTCGGTTCCGGCAGAAAACAATGCATGTGCAGCATTTTGCGCCTTGGTTGCTTCTTCTTCACCGTGAATCATTTTGGTCAACTCAAAGGCAAGAATTTCTTTGGCCTTATTCAGCTCGCTGCCCTGCCAGTGGTCCATCTCATCAATCTGCTCCAACGGCAGGAACGTCAACATCCGGATGCATTTGAGCACATCAGAATCACCTACATTGCGCCAGTACTGATAAAATTCGAATGGAGTCGTCTTGTTGGGGTCAAGCCACACTGCGCCGTTTGCTGTTTTGCCCATCTTTTTGCCTTCCGAATTGAGCAACAGCGTAATGGTCATTGCATAGGCATCTTTTCCAAGCTTTTTACGGATTAGCTCTGTGCCGCCAAGCATATTGCTCCACTGATCGTCGCCACCGAACTGCATGTTGCAGCCAAGCGTCTGGAACATGTGGTAAAAATCATAGGACTGCATGATCATATAGTTAAATTCCAGGAAGCTGAGGCCTTTTTCCATGCGCTGCTTGTAGCATTCCGCTCGCAGCATATTGTTGACCGAGAAACAGCCTCCCACCTCACGCAGCAGTTCAATATAATTGAGATTAAGCAACCAGTCAGCATTATTGACCATCATTGCCTTGCCTTCACCAAAGTCGATAAAGCGTTCCATCTGCTTTTTAAAGCAGTCACAGTTATGCTGAATGATTTCCGGCGTCATCATAGAGCGCATATCTGTTCGTCCGGACGGATCTCCGATATAGCCTGTACCGCCGCCAATTAACGCAATCGGGCGGTTGCCTGCCATCTGCAATCGTTTCATCAGGCAGAGTGCCATAAAGTGACCCACGTGCAGGCTGTCTGCTGTGGGGTCAAAACCAATATAAAACACTGCCTTGCCATTATTAATCAAATCCTTGATTTCTTTCTCATCCGTTACCTGAGCAATCAGGCCGCGAGCTACCAGTTCATCATAACAGGTCATTTCATCTTACTCCTTTAAAAAATAATATGATGACAGAGAAAAACGCCCTCTGTCCGGCGAAGGACAGAGGGCGTAATCATTACGCGGTACCACCTCAATTTGCCATCGCCTCACGGCAACAGCCTCAGCGGGTACAAACATACCCTTGCGCAGATAACGGGCGCATCCGGCTTTGCTTACTAATCCCGCTGACTGACAGACAGAACATGTTTCAGCAAAGCAGCTCCGGGATGTATTTCTGCTGTGTCCTGCGTCCGTTTTCACCAACCACGGACTCTCTGCGGCATCGCGACAGCGTACTTCTTCCCTTCTCAGCTATTGATTTTATTTAAGCACAGAAAAAGAGATTTGTCAAGCGTTTTCCGATTTCTCCGCCGCCTGCAACATTTCTTCTGCACTTTGCAGCTGCAGCTGGCTTGGTTCAGCACCACTCATGATACGTGCCAGTTCATACCGTTGTCCCGAACGATCCAGACAACGAACCTCGGTATAAGTACGCTCACCACGCACCTGTTTTTCAA
Organism: uncultured bacterium; assembly: GCA_934875675.1. Taxonomy (GTDB): domain Bacteria; phylum Bacillota; class Clostridia; order Oscillospirales; family Acutalibacteraceae; genus CAKXIK01. The sequence goes on along the minus strand of CAKXIK010000034.1, from coordinate 2,350 downwards.
TCAGCAGATGACTGTTTGCCTGAGCCGCAATTTGCGCCAAATGCGTTACGCACAGAACCTGACGGTTTTGCGCCACCTGCCGCAGCTTTTGCCCCACCTTTTGTGCGGCTCTGCCGCTGATTCCGGCATCTACTTCATCGAAAATGAGAGTGTCAATATCATCCTTATCCGCCAGAACATTCTTAATTGCCAACATAATACGTGACAATTCACCGCCGGATGCAATTTTTGCGATTGGTTTCGGCGGTTCTCCAGGATTTGTAGAAATCAAAAATTCAATTTCATCGCAGCCGGTTGCGTTTAGGTGGCATCGTTGCTGAGAAACCTGCAGCTGCACACCGGGCATGTCCAAAAACGCAAGTTCCTCGGTAACGCGCTTCACAAAAATTTCTGCTGCATTTTTCCGCTTTTCGGAAAGAGCCACTGCAAGTACTTTTGCTCTTGTTCCTGCCTGCTGATACTCTTCCTCCAGCTTTGTCCTGCGCTCATCGGCAAACTGGATGGAATCCAGCTCCTTTTTCGCATTTTCAAGATATGCCAGCATATCCTCTTCCGATTTGCCGTATTTCAGTCCAAGGCGATAAAGTGTGTCAAGCCTTTCTTCAATCTGATTGATTTCTTCCGGATCAAAATCCGTTTGGTCTGCATAACTGCGCAAATCTTCTCCAATATCCTGCAATTCATATGAGATTTCCATCGTTCGATCTGCGATGCTTTGCAGTGTAGGCAGATATTTTGCCGCTTCACCCAGTGCCTGGGAAACCTCTGCAAGCTGCTCCACCGCACCTGGAATTTCCTCTTCTCCTGCCAAAACGGTTCGCGCCATATTAATATTCGTTGCAATTTTTTCTGAATTGGAGATCATCGCCTTGCGGGTACTGAGCTCCTCGTGCTCGCCGACAAAGATTTCCGCCTGCTCCAACTCCTCGATCTGATACTGCAGCAAATCGATGCGGCGTTCCTTATCCTGTGTATCCATCGTGAGGGAGTCGAGCTGATGCTTGATTTCCACCGCACGGCGATACGCCTGATAATATTCCTCCAACTGCCATTGTAAATCACCCAGGCTGTCCAGATAATGAATGTGCAGATGCGGAGAAAGCAACTGTTGATTTTCGTGCTGGCCGTGAATATTCACCAGGCTTTTGCCGATATCCCGCACCATAGAAGCGGTTGCGGGAATTCCATTTACTCGGAAAACGCTTTTTCCGTTCTGAGCAATTTCACGTTGAATCAGAACACTGTCCTCTTCATCCTGCAGGCCTAATTCATTGAGTGTTGCACGCGCACGCACGGAAATCTCCTCAAAAAGCGCAGTAACCCTTGCTTTTTCCGCTCCTGTGCGAACAAGCTCCTTGCTGGTGCGCTCGCCGAGCACTGCATTGAGCGAATCGATAATGATTGACTTACCGGCACCGGTCTCACCGGTAAGCACATTAAGTCCGCGGTGAAAATCAATGGAAGAACGTTCAATCACTGCAATATTTTCAATATTCAGGTTAGTCAGCATCTGCTGCGCCCCCTTTTCGAGCTAAATATTTGCGAAAAATTATTTTACCAGCAATTTTTTCAGTTCTGAGACAAGTGAAACCGCTGCATTTTCATTTCTTGCAACGATAAAAATGGTATCATCCCCTGCAAGGGTTCCCACCACACCGTCCCAATGCATGGAATCCAACGCTGCGCAAACCGCCTGTGCCATACCCACCAGACAACGGATCACCACCATATTTCCTGCAAAATCAATTGTACTGACCGAATCGCTGAACAACGCATGAAATTTTGAGGAAATATCGGTTGCGTTGCTTTTACCTGTTGTGTAACGGTAGCGCCCATCGGCAGAAAGTGTTTTGACAAGTCGGAGTTCTTTAATGTCACGCGAAACCGTTGCCTGCGTCACATCGTAGTTCTGCAACTTCAGCCATCGAAGAAGCTCCTCCTGTGTATCGATTGGATGCTCCTGAATCAATTCCAGAATTTTTGCATGACGCTTAGTTTTCATTGCTGGCTCATTCCTTTCTGACATTTTACCGTTTCATCGCCTGTTTTCACGCAAATGAAAGACGCTTTCTCTGCACATTAAACGCGCAATTTAGCCTTCGCCGGCAAATTTGGTGGTAAGTACCTCATAAAACAGCTGAGATTTCAGCTGAATTAACTTCAAATGTTTTTCTGCTTTGCAGACTTCCACGTAGTCACCTTGCGTAATATGAAGAATTTGGTCACCATCCACTGCCACTCTCACCCGTCCAACCTGCCGTTCTGTACAGCGGATTGTGAGTTTGCTGGATTCTCCAAACAAAACAGAGCGGGAAAACAGCGAGTGCGGGCAAATCGGCGTGACCAGAAT
>CAKXIK010000033.1:10465-30226 GCA_934875675.1 uncultured bacterium | reverse complement strand
CATATCTCGCGGGAGGCTTCCTCTCTTTTTGGGTCACATCATTTTAACACATACATTTTTTAATTTTTTCATTATCCGCCCCACAAATTTCGAAAAAATCCATGATGCGGCGGTGGTGGCGGTGGCAAACAGCAACATACCAGTATGGTATCATCCCCGATTACCTCAATATCACACCATTTAATAATAATATCCTCTTCTCGACCCAAAAGTCCGAAAAAACGCGGACGTCCATAAACGATAATGGACAACAGTTTTGCCGTGCAGGTATCCAACTCTGCATCGCAAACACATCCGAGCCGCATACCGTCCTTAATATTAATAACCTCTTTATTGCGCAGGTCGGCAAGACGACAGATCATTGAAATCCCTCCCTTTCGCAGCATGCCGTTATCTTTGTTCTCTGCAATTTGAATCCGATGAATCTGTATCATCGTACGATCGCACGAAGGCTTGATGCAGTCGTTTACAGAACAAAGTCTTTTCGATACAAAGCATATGCATCAAAAAAGCGGAACTTGCACAAAAGGGAGAAAAAAGTCAGCGAATTTTTCCAATATCGCGGCGATACTGCATCCCGTCAAAATGAATTTTTTCGGTGGCCGAATAAGCGCCTGCAAGTGCATCCTGCAGCGTTTTGCCGGTTGCGGTTACACCGAGCACACGCCCCCCATTGGTGAAAAATTTTCCATCCTGCCGGGTGGTACCTGCATGATAAACGGTTGCACCGGGTACCTGACCATTCTCGTCCAAACCGGCAATTTCGATTCCTTTGGCATATTTGCCGGGATAACCGCCGGAAGCGAGAACGACACAGGCACAGGCTTCTTCGCTCCACTCAATGTCACATACATCCAGCTTTTCGTCGATCACAGCATCGATGATGTCGAGCAGATCGGTTTTCAGGCGCGGCAACACCACCTGCGTCTCCGGATCACCAAAACGAGCATTATATTCAATGACCTTGGGTCCGTCCGGAGTCAGCATCAGCCCAAAATAGAGACAACCCTTGAACGGACAGCCCTCCTGTTGCATCGCGCGGATGGTTGGCAGGAAAATTGTCTGCATGCACTCGGCAGCCAGTTCGTCCGTATAGTAGGGATTCGGGCTGATGGTTCCCATGCCGCCGGTGTTGGGGCCTTGGTCCCCATCGCCGATGCGCTTGTGATCCTTGGAGGAAACCATCGGCTTTACCGTTTTTCCATCAGTGAATGCCAAAACCGAAACCTCGGGACCGGTGAGAAATTCTTCCACCACCACACGGTTGCCCGAAGCACCGAAGATCTTATCCTCCATAATCGAATGAACGGCACCCTCTGCTTCCTGCAAATTCTGCGCAATCACAACGCCTTTGCCCAAAGCCAAACCATCCGCCTTGATGACAGCAGGGAATTTGTTCTGCTGCCGAATATAATTCAGCACATCCGCCGGATTTTCGAACACTTCATAACCGGCGGTCGGAATGTTATACTTTTTCATCAGATTCTTGGAAAAAACCTTGCTGCCTTCAATACGTGCAGCAGCTGCACAAGGTCCGAATGCACGAATATGCTCACGCTCCATCGCATCAACCATTCCGGCTGCAAGCGGATCGTCAGGAGCAACAAACACCAGATCAATCGCGTTTTGCTTTGCAAAGGCAACTGCGCCTGCAATATCCATCGCGCCGATTGCTTCGCACTGTGCATCACAAGAGATGCCGCCGTTTCCCGGAGCACAGTAGATCTTTTGGGCACGCGGACTTTCTTTTATTTTACGCACCAGCGCATGCTCACGCCCGCCGGAACCAATCATCAGAATTTTCATGAGAACAAACTCCCCTTCCGATTATACAAATCTCTCATAAATCCGTGCAAAATTATCAACCAAAAACAGACTGTCCCGCAGAGCAAAGCTCGGCAGGAACAGCCAAAAAATTAATGGTGGAACAAGCGAATCCCGGTAAACGCCATCGTCATGCCATACTTATTACAGGTATCCATGACGTTGTCATCGCGGATGGAACCGCCGGGCTGTGCAATATACTGCACGCCGCTGCGTTTTGCACGCTCGATGTTATCGCCGAACGGGAAGAACGCATCCGAACCGAGCGAAACACCGGAAATTGTTTTCAGATACTCGCGCTTTTCTTCGCGGGTGAGCGGCTCCGGCTTGACTGCGAAAAAGTTTTCCCACACGCCGTCTGCCAGAACATCCTCATAATCATCCGAAACATAGACGTCAATTGTATTATCACGGTCGGGACGGCGGATGCCGTCCTTGAATTGCAGTCCGAGCACCTTGGGATGCTGACGCAGATGCCAGATATCGGCTTTGTTTCCTGCCAGGCGGGTACAGTGAATACGGGACTGCTGCCCGGCACCCACACCGATTGCCTGACCATCCTTGGCATAGCAAACGGAATTGGACTGGGTGTATTTGAGCGTAATCAGCGCAATCAGCAAATCACGTTTTGCTGTTTCCGGCAGTTCCTTGCAATCGGTCACAAGGTTTTCGAGCATCGCTTCATCAATCTTGAGATTGTTTTTGCCCTGCTCAAAGGTGATACCGAAAATATCGCGCTGTTCAATCGGCGCAGGAGTATATTCCGGATCAATCTGCAGCACAGTGTAGCTGCCCTTGCGCTTACTTTTGAGAATTTCCATTGCCTGTTCCGTATAGCCGGGAGCAATAATTCCGTCGGAAACCTCACGGGCAAGCAGCGTTGCGGTCTGCTCGTCGCAAACCTCAGAAAGCGCAACAAAGTCACCATAAGAGGACATCCGGTCTGCACCACGGGCGCGGGCATATGCCGTTGCAATCGGCGAAAGCTCGAGATCCTCCACGAAATAGATTTTTTTCAGGACATCGCTCAACGGTGCCGCAACTGCCGCGCCTGCCGGGCTGACATGCTTGAACGAAGCTGCCGCCGGAAGCCCGGTTGCTTCCTTCAGCTCCTTGACCAGCTGCCAGCTGTTGAATGCATCCATCAGATTGATGTAACCCGGTTTGCCGTTGAGAACGGTCATCGGCAGCTCCGCACCGTCCTTCATAAAGACGCGCGCCGGCTTCTGGTTGGGGTTGCAGCCATATTTCAAAAGCAATTCATTTGCCATTTCAAACATCCTTCCGACGATTTTCTTGATTTTTCATCTCATGAATCTGAATTTTCAGCCCTGCACATTTTTATTGATAATGCGGGTTTCTGTCTTATTTGTCTGCAAATTGACAAAGCGCACAAAGAGCGAAACCTTATTCTCTGCATTGAGCGAATCCCACACAAGGCTGGTAAATTCGTCAATGGTGCCGCTAATTGTAACGGCCTCCGGCTCTCCAGAAAAAGACGGAATCGGCGTGCCATTGCAGCGATAAGTGTGAATAAAGCGACCCTCGCCTGCTACTGGCTGCTCATAGTCGTAATAAAAACGTTCACAAGACTCTTCACGACCCATAGAGCTTTTCAGAATCGACATACGATAGGAGAAGCGTCCCTTCTTAATCTTTGCAACCGCAGAAATGCGCGGTGTAAAGTTAGGGCCGTCCGGCTCAAACGTGCGGGTTCTGAGCGCCTGACGCATGCTTTTGCCCTTTTGCATATACTCATAAATCGTATCGGTCTGATCGCCGTTTGTAACGATGGTCTTATCGCCGAGAACGCGAACCGGAGCATAAATAACAAGAGACGGATCGGTCATTTTGGATGGGTCAAAGGCTTCGGTGCGAATCCCCGCGCCATCCTCCACAAAAACGCGGTTGCGGCTGTTTTCGCTGCGACCCATAATAAAATATGCAAATACCGCGTTTTTACCGTCTGCGCTTTTACCAACGACGATTCCGCGGCCGGGGTATTCATTATCGGACAAAACCTGTTTCAGCTCAAGCAATTCTGCCATAAAAACATCTCCTTATCTAAAATCTGCGCTTATTTATTGAGAAATCACAGTGATTCCGTTCTGCACGGCAATTTTTCCGTCACAAAAAAGGGAAACTGCGCGCGGGAGAAGCTCCCACTCTGCTTGCTCCATCACGCGGCGCTGCAAAATCTCCGGCGTGTCGCCCGGTTCTATGGAAACCGCCTTTTGCAGAATAATCGGACCTCCGTCACAAACCTCATTCACAAAGTGCACGGTTGCGCCTGTCACCTTAACGCCCCTTGCAAGTGCGGCTTCATGCACATGAAGCCCATAGAAGCCTTCTCCGCAAAAAGAGGGAATGAGCGACGGATGCACATTAATGATGCGGTTGGTAAAGGTATCGATTACGGATTTTCCGATAATCGTCATAAATCCCGCCAGTACCACAAGGTCAATCTGATAGCTTTGCAGCAGCGCAATCAACGCCGCATCATAAGCGTTCCCGTCGGCAAACTGCCTACGCAGCAGAACCTCGGTCGGTACGCCTGCTTTTTTGGCACGCTCCAGTGCAAATGCGTCTGTCCGGCTGGAAACGACACAGGCAAGCCGTCCGTTTGCAATTTTTCCGGCGGTTTGCGCATCAATCAGCGCCTGCAAATTAGTTCCGCCACCAGAAACCAGCACGGCAATGTTCAGCATAATTCAACCCCGCCGTCCCCTTCAGTTACTTCACCGATGATCGACGCATCAGTTTCGCAGCTCTTGAGCACACGGAGAGCCTCATCCGCCTGTTCTGCCGGTACTGCAATACACATACCAACGCCCATGTTGAAGGTGTTGTACATGTCATGCTCCGGAATATTGCCCAGATGCTCAATCAGATTAAAGATCGGAAGCTTCGGCACCGCACTCGTCTGAATTTTAGCGGTCAGACCGTCCTTCATCATACGCGGAATATTCTCATAAAAGCCGCCGCCGGTAATATGAGAAATCGCATGCACATCGCATTTGTCCTGCAGGGCAAGCACAGCCTTGACGTAAATCTTTGTGGGGGTGAGCAGTGTTTCGCCCAGTGTTGCGGAAAGATCGTCCACATAGGCATTGACATTCTTTTTATTCAAATCCAGCACCTTGCGCACCAGCGAGAAGCCATTGGAATGAACACCGCTGGAATGTAAACCCAGAAGTACATCACCTTTTTTGAGCTTGGAGCCATCGATCATCTTATCCTGATCTACAATACCCACATTAAAACCGGCAAGATCATATTCGTCCACCGGCATCAGACCGGGATGTTCTGCCGTTTCTCCTCCGATCAGCGCGCAGCCGGACTGCACGCAGCCCTCGGCAACACCGGACACAATGGCTGCAATTTTCTGAGGATCATTTTTTCCGCAGGCAATATAATCAAGGAAAAAGAGTGGTTTTGCGCCGCAGCAGATTACGTCATTGACGCACATGGCAACACAGTCGATACCAACTGTATCATGCTTATCGAGCAAAAATGCAACCTTAACCTTCGTTCCAACGCCATCCGTGCCGGAAACGAGCGTCGGGCGAGTCATTCCCGCCAGATTTGGTTCAAAAAGACCTCCAAAACCGCCGATTCCGGAAACAACGCCGGGAATCATGGTACGCGCTACATGGTCTTTCATCAGTTTGACCGCCTGATAACCGGCGGTTACGTCAACACCTGCTTCGCGGTAGCTGTTGCTGTAACTGTTCATGAAAAGATGCCTTCCTTTCAAATTATAAAATAATCGGAATCAATGGTTCCGTGGATCAACTTCCAATTGGATAATCTTTTGTTCATACTTGCTGGTGGGCCATTCTTCCGGAACCGGCAATGGGTAGTCACCGGTGAAGCATGCGTCACAAAGCCCGCAGTCGTTCCCGGCGATCTGCCGTGCGTGCTCCAGGCTGAGAAAGCCAATGGAATCTGCGCCGATGGATTGCGTCATTTCCTCCGCGTTCATTCGCCATGCAATCAGGCTTTTTTTATCACGGATATCGGTGCCGAAGAAGCACGGGAACCGGAACGGCGGCGCTGTAACACGCAGATGAACCTCTTTTGCTCCTGCGTGGCGCAACATACCGACAATGTGACTGCAGGTGGTTCCGCGCACAATGGAATCATCCACCAGAACAATCCGTTTGCCATCCACCGCGGATTTGAGCGCATTCAGCTTGACCTGCACCGATGCCTGACGATGCAGCTGCGTATCCTGAATAAATGTGCGCCCGATGTATCGGTTCTTGATTAATGCCGTGCCATAGGGAATCCCGGATTCCTCCGCATAGCCCAAGGCGGCATCCAAGCCGGAATCCGGCACACCGCAGACCATATCTGCCTCCACCGGAGACTCCTGCGCAAGAAATGCACCGGCACGGCGGCGGGCAAAGTGAACGCTCGTCTTCTCAATAATAGAATCGGGACGGGCAAAATAAATGTACTCAAACAGACAAAACGAGCTTTTTCCACCGCAATGCTTCGTCAGACTGCGCACGCCGTCTTCGTCACAGACAACCACCTCGCCGGGACGAACGTCCCGAATAAATTCCCCGCCGATGCTTTCAATTGCGCACGATTCGGAGGCGAAAATCGGATTTCCGTTGAGCTGACCCATGCAAAGCGGACGAAAACCGTTGGGGTCGCGCGCTGCAATCAGCTTGTGAGGGCTCATGACAACCATTGAATAAGCACCCTTCAGGTGATCCATTGCGTTTTGTACCGCATCTTCAATCGTAATGGTTTGCAGTCGTTCCCGCGCAATCACATAGGAAATAATCTCTGCATTGCTCGTAGTTTGAAAAATTGCACCGCCAACCTTCAATTTATTCTTAATTTCGTAAGCGTTCACCAATGCACCGTTCATCGCCACCGCAAGGCTGCCCTTTGCGTAGCGAATAACAAGCGGCTGTGCATTAGCACGTTCCAACTCATCGCTGGGCGAATAGCGCACATGACCAATTGCAATCAGCCCATTGCCAAGGGAATCGAGCGTGCGCTGATGAAACACCTGCGAAACAAGCCCCTGATCTTTGTATGCGCGAAAAACGCCGTCGTCACTGACCGCGATTCCGCAGCTTTCCTGCCCCCGATGCTGCTGTGCATAAAGCGCAAGAAACGTTTCATGCACCACATTACATCCGGTCGTGTTATAAATCCCGAATACACCGCATTCCTCATGTGGTTTGTCCATATTCATGCCGGACTGCCTCCTTTTTTCAGAGCAAGATGAAATGTAATTTGCTTTTCTTACAGTTCGGCAACGGCTTTCTGCAGCTTTTCATCTTTTTCTGCAACACCGTTCTTCATATCAATTTTCTTTTGTGCAAGCTTTTGTGTCAGGGATTCGTCAGAAAGAGCAAGCATCTGCACTGCAAGCAGAGCAGCGTTTTCGGCACCATCCACTGCAACGGTTGCAACCGGAATGCCGCTGGGCATCTGAACCGTGGCAAGCAGAGCATCCAGACCGTCAAAGGTGGAAGATTTAATCGGAATACCAATCACCGGCAAAGTAGTGTGTGCGGCAAGCACACCCGCGAGGTGAGCTGCTTTGCCCGCCGCTGCAATAATAACACCAAAACCATTATCCTTTGCATTTTGCGAAAAATCCGCAGCAGCCTCCGGGGTACGATGTGCTGACATGACATGTGCCTCCACCGGAACCGAAAAGCTCTTTAACGTCTGAATCGCCTTGGATACAACCGGGAAATCGCTGTCGCTTCCCATAATTACTGCAACTTTTTTCATCTTGACGACCATTCCTTTCCATTCATACGGCTTCCGAATCAAAATTGAAATCCGCATATCCACACTGCAAACGTGGGCGTAAAAAAATAAAAAACGACCGAAACAGATCGATACGGTCGTTTATCAACTAAAAATTTGCGCAAAACCCCACAGGTGTTCCATTGGGCATGTTGCTTGAAAACAATGCTTTTCAAACTGATGACCATTCCTTTCCGGTTCTTATGCTGCATTTATATTCCACAATATATATACAGTTTACGGGATTCCAGCGCAAAATGCAATAGCCGCAGCGCGCCTTTCAGGTTTTTTGTAACTCTGAAAAAATAACGTGCACACGGCTATTTATTATTTGTATAACTTTATATTGTTATTGAATTTTTTTTGCACTTGTTTCAATCTTTTCGGGAAGCTGTTCCTGATCGGTCATCAATTCTTTCAGAGATGCTGCAAGACCAGCCAACGACTGAATTTCGGACGGAATAATGATTTTAGTTGCTTTGCCGTCTGCGACCTTTGTGAACGTTTCCAGACTCTTGAGCGCGATAACTTTATCAGACGGAGCCGCTTCATTGAGCAGCTTGATGCTATCTGCCATAGCACGCTGAATCGACATAATTGCTTCCGCTTCACCGGCAGCTTCACGGATTTTGGACTCCTTGACAGCATCTGCACGCAGAATCGCAGATTCCTTATGACCTTCGGCAACCAGAATCTCGCTGCGCTTTTCACCCTCTGCACGCAGAATGGCTTCGCGGCGTTCACGCTCTGCCTTCATCTGCTTCTCCATTGCCTCCTGAATTTCGCGCGGGGGCATAATATTTTTCAGCTCTACACGGTTAATCTTGATTCCCCATGCATCGGTCGCTTCATCAAGAATGACACGGATTTTTGTGTTGATCACATCGCGGGAGGTCAGCGTATGATCCAGTTCCAGATCGCCGATGATATTACGCAGTGTCGTTGCTGTCAGGTTCTCAATTGCAGAAACCGGGCGTTCCACACCATAGGTATAAAGCTTTGGATCGGTAATCTGAAAATAAACAACGGTATCGATCTGCATTGTGACGTTATCTTTTGTAATAACAGGCTGAGGTGGAAAATCGATTACCTGTTCCTTCTTGGAAACCTTGCGCGAAACCTTCTCAATAAACGGAATTTTCCAGTGCAAACCCGTTTCCCATGTTGCCGAATAGGCACCCAAACGCTCCACAACAAACGCATTTGCCTGCGGAACAATTTTAATATTTGCAATAAGGACAATCAGAACAAGAATAACCAAACCTGCAATAATGTAAGGCCACATAAACATTCTCCCCTTTTATCTTTTTTAATCAGACCGTGTGCTCCGGCACTGCTACCGGCAGCACCATCAATTTTACACCCTGAATTGCCTGCACCTGCACGCTGCTCCCAACGGGAATCACAGATTGGTCTACCGAGCGGGCAGACCAGATATTTCCGGAAACATTAACAAGTCCCTGCCCGATATTGTTGTTAATCTCCTCCGTCACCACCGCCGTCATGCCAATCACGCGGTCCGCATTGGTACAGACCTTTTTACGAACAAGCATTTTTTTAACGAACGGTCTGGTTGCAGCTAATGTAATCGTAGATACTATTAAAAAACTCGCCAGCTGCCACCAAAAACCAACGCCGAAAAGGCACGCAATCAGTGCGGCAATTCCACCCGCCACAAACCAGATGGAAATCAGCTGAGCGGTCAATGCTTCCACAATGACGCACACAACTACAACACCCAGCCAAATTAAAGCTTCCTGTTCAGGCATAATGCTCACCTCCTGTGTTCGGTTAAAACAAATTTCAACCAATTGAACACTTTTGTTAATTGATTATACCATATTATATATTAAAATGCAATTAAGATTCCGTGGGGCGAGATAAATTTCACCCGAAATTTTCCTTTCCTTCCATCCACAAGAAACCGCCGATAAATTATCGACGGTTTCTTGTGATTATTATCAGCGCGCAGTAACCGGAGTTCTGCGCTTTTCATCCGTATTACGAATTTCGTGCCGTTTGATTTTTCCACTGATCGTCTTCGGTAAAACCGAAACAAATTCGATAATTCTGGGATATTTATAAGAGGCGGTGTTTTCCTTAACAAAATTTTTCAGCTCTTCGGCAAGCTCTTCTCCTGCTGCAAAACCGGCGTTAAGCACGACGGATGCTTTGACCAAAAAACCGCGTTCTTCGTCCGGCACACCGGTAACTGCACATTCAAATACCGCGGGATGCTGCACCAGAACATTTTCAACTTCGAACGGGGAAATGCGATAACCGCTTGACTTGATGATATCATCCTTGCGTCCGACATACCAATAATAACCGTCACGGTCTCGACGGGCAATATCTCCCGTGTGATAAACACCGTTCTTCCAAGCGCGCAGCTGCGAAGCAATATCCGTACCGAAAATGCACAAGCCAACATGACGCTCATCGGTCGGAATGACCACAATTTCTCCTTCCGTCTGATCCGCGACCGGTCTGCCCTGTTCGTCTGCAACACAAAGATGATAAAGTGGAGAAGCCTTTCCCATTGATCCGGGGCGCACTTCGCTTCCTACTAATGTTCCGACCAGCATGGTTGTTTCGGTCTGTCCATATCCCTCCCGAATTGTGAGACCCGTATCACGCCGGAAACGGAAGATCAGCTCCGGGTTCATTGCTTCACCTGCGGTTGTCACCTGCTCTACACCGGAAAAACCTGTTTTGTGCATCCCGCTCTTCATCAGCAGACGGTAAACCGTGGGCGGTGCGCAAAAAGAAGTAACGTGGTAATTTTGCAGTACCGTCATCAGCGCATCTGCATGGAAACGATCATAATCATACACCATCACCGCCGCACCGCACAGCCACTGACCGTAAATTTTTCCCCATGAAGCTTTTCCCCATCCGGTGTCTGCAACCGAAAGGTGAAGTCCTCCGTCACGCACTCCCTGCCAATCCTTTGCCGTGACAATATGCGCCAGCGGATAAGCGTAATCATGCAGAACCGGCTTAGGCTCGCCGGTTGTGCCCGAAGTGAAATAAAGCATAAACGGCTCGGTGGAAACGGTTTCGATTCGCTGCAGTTCTGCGCTCTCTGCCATCATTTCCATATCAATCCGGCGAAAACCGGGAATGTCCTTACGCACGCAGAACCGTCCTGTCAATCCGGAACAAATTTGCGATGCTTCCCTGATATTTTGCGTAATTTCCTCATCTTCCGCACAAAGCACCGCGCTGATTCCTGCCGTGCCTACACGATAAACAATGTCATTTTTTTTAAGCATATGCGTTGCCGGCACTGCAACCGCACCAAGCTTATGCAGTGCGAGAAGCAGATACCAATATTCATAATGGCGTTTGAGCATCAGCATCACCCGGTCGCCTTTGCGGATGCCGCAGCGAAACAAGTAATTTGCCGCGCGGTTGGAAAGATCTTTCATCTGAGCAAAAGAAAAAATTTTTTCTTCTCCCTCGGGGTTGCACCACACAAGCGCTGTTTTTTCAGGCTCCTGAGCAGCGATTACATCCACAACATCATACGCAAAATTGAAATTTTCGGGGCATTCCACAGAAAAACCGCACAAAACACCCGCTTCATCGTATTGAGAATGGCTGAATTTATGATAAAGAGGTTTCATAAAGAACCTGTCCTTTCAACGTCAGGGAGCTTGGCTTTCATTGCCGAAGCTCCAAAAGGTCTGTCTGGTTAACGAGTTTATCGTCTGTTTATGTGTAAATGATTAAAAATGCGATACCTGATAAAACCAACAAACAGTTTGTCTGCCTATGCTTCTTCCTGATAAATGCCGAACTGACGAAAGCGTTTGTAACGGGTCTGCTGCAACTGCTCGGGCGAAAGAGCGGAAAGCTCGCCAATATCTCTGCAGAGCAGCTCACGAATGTTTTTGCACATTGCATCAAAGTGTTCAAAATCCTCGGGAATCACATCTTCGGCAACATGAAGCTTTTTCATATCTTCCGCAGTGATATGCAGCACATCGGCAGCCTGCTCCACCTTTGCGGCATCCTTCCAAAGAATACTTGCACAGCCTTCCGGACTGATTACGGAATAAATCGAGTTTTCCAGCATATAAACACGGTTTGCCGACGCAAGTGCCAATGCGCCGCCGCTTCCGCCCTCACCGATTACAATGGAGATTACGGGAACCTTGAGCCCCATCATTTCGAGAATACTTTCAGCAATTGCTTCTCCCTGACCCCGCTCCTCTGCATCGGCACCGCAAAACGCTCCCTGGGTATCCACAAAACAGATGACCGGACGAGAGAATTTTTCCGCCTGCTTCATCAGGCGCAGCGCTTTTCGGTAACCCTCGGGTTTTGGGCAGCCGAAGTTTTTCTTCATCCGCGACTGAATATTGGTTCCCTTATCAATGGCGATATAGGTAACCGGAATATCATCAAGCCAACCGACTCCGCCAAGAATCGCATCATCGTCGCCAAAACGTCGGTCTCCATGAAGTTCAATCCGATCATGAAAAATCTGATTTACATAGGCCGCACCTGTGGGACGGTGATTATGCCGTGCGGCTTTGAGTTTTTCGTATGCTGTCATTGCAGGTAGCCTCCTTTTTCTGATGCAGACGCAACAAAGATGCCAGCGTTTGCGTCAGCTCTTTGCGCGGAACAATCTGATCGATAAAACCGTGCTCCAGCAAAAACTCTGCCGTCTGAAAATTATCCGGCAATTTGCTCTTTGTTGTTTGCTCCACCACGCGGCGCCCGGCAAAACCAATCAACGCCTTAGGCTCCGCAAGCAAAATATCCCCTTGCATCGCAAAGCTTGCCGTCACCCCGCCGGTAGTTGGGTCGGTAAGAACGGTGATATAGAGGTTACCTGCTTCGCTGTGGCTTTTGACCGCTCCGCTGACCTTCGCCATCTGCATCAGGGACACAATACCTTCCTGCATCCGTGCGCCGCCAGAAGCCGTGAATCCGATAACCGGAAGCTTTTTTTCGGTTGCGGTTTCAAACAACCTGGTAATCTTTTCTCCCACAACCGAACCCATGCTTGCCATAATAAAGCGCGGATCCATCACAAATACTGCAAATGGAACGTTGTTGATACGTGCCAAACCGCAAATGACAGCTTCTTTTTCTCCGCTCACTTTTTCCGCCTTTTCCAGCTTTTCAGAATAGCCGGGGAAATGAAAGAAATCGGTACTCTCCAAATCTGCAAACAATTCTTCAAAGGAATGCGGGTCGGAAATCATTGCAAGACGAGTGCGGGCATCCACACGAAAATATTGACCGCATTCGGGGCAAATCATCTGGTTTTTCTGCAGACGGTTTTTTGCAATTTCCGCCTTACACTTCGGGCATTGCACCATTTCGGGCGTAATTACCGCTTTCAGCTTATCTTTAATCAAATCAAGCATTCTGACTACCATGCCTTTCCTGAAAATCCATTCGTATCATATTTCGTTTGATTCGCGTTCCATCATGGCGAAAGAAAATTCCGCGGAAACACACAGTTCTCCATTCACCTTGCCAACACCCTTTGCCCAATAAAAATGGCTGCGATTCCGGACAATTTTACATTCTGTGACCAGCACATCTCCCGGCTTCACCATTCTCTTCCACTTCACATTGTTCATGCCTGTGAAATAAGGCGTGGTATTCTCTTTTCGAATTAACACACAGACAGACTGCGCCATAATCTCGCAGAGAATAACCCCGGGAACCACTGGATTCCCCGGAAAATGACCCTGCAAAAACCATTCATCACCGCGGATTCTGGTGTGCCCTACCGCAACCGGAATTCCCTCTTCATCCTCCAGGATGGAAGCCTCACCGATCAACAGCATGTTATCGCGGTGAGGCAAGTATTTCATCAGCTCTTCCTTTGTCATTGCTACCGCATCCTTCTTTTGTTTCTTCTTAATCCCTGCAGGGGCAAAATGCCAGACATGCATTATGCCCGCCGAACCCAAGCGATGTGGAAAGCACCAATTCCAACGGAGTGGACACTGCCTGATTCGGTGTATAATCCAAATCGCATTCCTCATCCGGCTCCTGCAGATTGATGGTGGGAGGAATTGTGCCGTTGTTCATGGCAAGAATGGCGGCAATCGCCTCTGCCGCTCCTGCCGCTCCCAGCATATGCCCTGTCATGGATTTTGTGGAGCTGATATGAATGCGGGGAGCATCTGCGCCGAATGCACGTTTAACCGCAACGGTTTCTGTTTTGTCATTCAGCGGCGTTCCGGTACCGTGGGCATTGAGATAAATTTTTTCCGGTGCAGGTACATTTTCCGGCAATGCAAGACGAATTGCACGGGCAACCTCGGTTCCATCGGGATCGGGTGCTGTAACATGATGCGCGTCACAGGTGGAACCATAACCCGCCACCTCGGCAATAATCTTTGCGCCGCGAGCAACGGCGTGTTCATATTCCTCCAGCACCAAAACTGCGGCTCCCTCGCCCATGATAAACCCGCCGCGGCGTTTATCAAACGGCAGGGACGCACTGTTTTTATCCGCCGCGGAGGAAAGTGCCATGCAATTGCCAAAGCCTGCAACAGCCAACGGTGTAATGGCGGCTTCACTTCCGCCGCAGATCATCGCGGTGGCATATTCGTGGCGAATGGCACGATACGCTTCTCCAATCGAGGTGCTTGCGGTTGCACATGCGGTTGCGTGGGACATGTTTGGTCCTTTTGCCTCAAATCGGATCGCAATATTTCCCGCTGCAATGTTGCTGATCATTTTGGGAATAAACAGCGGAGAAACCTTGCGCGAACCGCCGTTGATCAGTGCTTCATGTTCATGGCAGAAGGTCGTAAACCCGCCGATACCCGAACCGACATAAACCCCAAACTGCTCCGGGTCTATGTTTCCTGCAAGACCGCTCTGCTGCATCGCTTCTTCCGCAGCACAAAGCGCAAACTGCACAAAACGATCCGTTTTGCGCGCGGTGACCTTATCCAGACGGGCAGCGGGATCAAAATTTTTCACCTCAGCGGCAAGCGTATATTTGGATTCGCTGACATCAAAGCAGGTGATGGTGTCGATGCCGTTCTTGCCCTGCACAAGGGACTGCCAAAATTCGCCAACCGTGTTGCCGACCGGTGTGACGGCACCCATTCCTGTGACTACAACGCGTTTCATCGTGATAACCAATCCTTTCCTGATTACATTGCGAGTCCGCCGTCTACACGGATGACCTCGCCGGTGATATAATTCGACTGTTCGGAAGCAAGGAAGACCACCAGAGAGGCAACCTCCTCCGGCAAACCCATGCGTTTCATCGGAATACTGCCGAGCAGCGACTCATTTTCGGTAAACTTTTCAGTCATATCGGTGTGAACAAACCCAGGTGCTACGGCATTGCAGCAAATTCCGCGGCTGGCAAGCTCCCTTGCCACTGACTTGGTTAGCCCGACAATACCCGCTTTGGATGCGGAATAATTCACCTGACCTGCATTTCCGATCAATCCGGAAACCGAACTGACGTTGATAATTTTGCCGGATTTCTGGCGTGCAAAAAGCGGATAAACCTGACGGATCATATGATAGACACCCTTGAGGTTGACATTAAGCACATCGTCAAAATCCTCTTCTTTCATGGAAAGCATCAGCTTGTCGCGTGTGATGCCTGCATTATTGACCAGAATATCAATTCTGCCGAAATCCTTGACAATTTCCGAAACTGCATCGACAGTTTCCTGAAAATTTTCCACCCGACAGGCATATGCCTTTGCACGAACTCCAAATGCAGCAATTTCCTGCGCAACCTGTTCTGCTTTTTCTGCGCTGCTGGCGTAAAGCAGTGCAATATCTGCACCCGCCTGCGCAAGCTGCAAACAGACGGCACGGCCAATGCCGCGGGAACCTCCTGTTACAACTGCAACTTTTCCGGTGAGCATCATTTAAAGCACCTCCTCTGTAATTGCGGCAACATCCGCCATCGTTTCTGCACGGAGTGCACGGCATTCCGGCGCGATTTTTGCGATCAGTTTCTGAAGCGTATTGCCGACGCCGGTTTCAACAAAGGTGGTAATTCCATCTGCGCACATTGCACAGATAATGGTTTCCCACTGCACGGGATGATTGATCTGCTTCTCCATTCCTGCGGCAACCTGATTGCCATATGGCACTGCAGTATAATTGGAATAAACGGGAATTGCGGGTGTTTTTAATTGATGCATCTGCAAAAACTCGCCAAATTCCCCGGCAGCCTCATCCATAAACGGTGAATGGAACGCACCGCTGACCGCAAGCGGAACCACCTTGCCGCCCGCAGCTGCAAAATCTGCCTTTGCCTGCTCCAATTCCTGACTCAGCCCGGAAACAACCAGCTGCCCTGGAGAGTTATAATTAACCGGGTAAACATGTTCATAGCGGCTGCAAATTTCTTCTACCGCTTCGTTTTTCATTTTGAGCACTGCAAGCATTGCCGTTTGCTGTTTTGCAGAGGCCTCCGCCATCAGTTCCCCGCGCTTACAGGTAATTTGAAATCCCTCTGCAAATGCAAACGCACCGCCAAATGCCAGAGCGGGAATTTCTCCAAGCGAAAAACCTGCCAAAGCTACTGGCTGCACTCCTGCATCCTGCAACGCCAGCGCAGCAGCTAAATCAGCGAGATAAAGGCACGGCTGTGTGTTTTCCGTCTGCTTTAACGCTGCGGCATCCCCGTGGAAGCAAAGTTCCGTAATTCCGGGACGGATTTTCTCGGCTGCGTCAAACAGAGCACGAGCCCGCTCGTTTTTCTGATAAAAGTCCTCTCCCATGCCGGGATGCTGTGCCCCCTGACCGGAAAAAACAAATGCTACTTTATCCATCTGGCAGCTCCTTTCAAAAGTTCTTCCGCTTGCGCAAACATTTCCGCGATCATTTCAGCAGCGGGCTGCTCTTTTGTTACAAGCCCTGAAATCTGCCCTGCAAGGAAACAACCGTTGCGGGTGTCTCCCTCTATTGCCGCCCTGCGCAATGCGCCAACACCCATCTCTGCAACCGATTCCGCCGTTGCTTCGGGAGAATACTCATACACAGAAAAATGGCGGCTGAATCCGTTTTTAAGACTGCGGCAGGTGTTTCCGCCAAAGCGGCGACCTGTTGTAACGGTGGCAGTATCACCTGCCTTGAGCACCATATCCTTATAATTCTGGTGAACGGAGCACTCTTTGGCAACCAGAAAACGTGTTCCGAGCTGAACACCCTCTGCACCCAGCATCAAAGCCGCGGCAATACCGCGTCCGTCTGCAATTCCTCCTGCCGCAATGACGGGAATGGAAACCGCGTCTGCTACTTGTGGCACCAGCGCCATAGTGGTTGCTTCGCCAATATGCCCGCCGGACTCCTGTCCTTCGGCAACGACTGCAACTGCGCCTGCCGCTTCCATCTTTTTTGCCATTGCAACCGACGCAACCACCGGAATCACTTTCGTTCCTGCAGCAAGCCACTGTGCCATGTATTTTGTAGGGCTTCCTGCACCGGTAGTTACAACGGAAATCTTTTCTTCTGCTGCAATCTGTGCCACCTCTTCGGCATGGGGACTCATCAGCATAATATTAACGCCAAACGGTCGGTCAGTAAGCTGCCGCGCAATGTGAATCTGCTCCCGCAGAAAATCTCCTCCGGCATTCATCGCCGATATAATGCCAAGTCCGCCTCCATTGGAAACTGCCGCTGCTAATTTACCGTCCGCAATCCACGCCATTCCGCCCTGAAAAATCGGATATTCAATGGAAAGCAGTTCCGTTATTCTGGTTTTCAGCATTTGTTTTGTCTCCTTGTTTGTATGATGGGAAAACCGTAATCTTACTTTTGCGCCGTCAGCTCTTCAATTTTTGCGGCAAGATCGGAAACACACGCCAAATCGGCAGAAACATCAATTTCAATACCAAACGCATCTTCCACGCTCATTACAATTTCAGTAATATCTAGTGAATCAATCCCCAAATTCTCAAATCGAGTCTGGGGCTGAATTTCAGAAGGGTCACAGTCAATTTTCTCCGCAATAATCTCTGCCAGTTTTTCGTAAATCATGATTTAAGTCCTTCTTTCATTAATTTTAAATTTGGAATTACCAGGTCAGCAGGCAGGCTGCATTTGCAAGCCCTCCGCCGAATGCCGTTAAGATCAGCTTGTCCCCCCGATGAAGCATTCCGCTGCGGTTCATTTCATCCAGTGCAATCGGAATACTGGCACTGGATGTATTGCCGTAACGTTCAATGTTGACATAAAACTTTTCCTTGGGAAGACACAGCCTTTTTGCTGCAGAATCAATGATGCGTTTGTTCGCCTGATGTGGTATAATATATTGAATCTTTTCCGCAGAAAGACCAGCTCGTTCCAAAAGATGATGAATATCTGCGCAAATGGCATTCACGGCATATTTGAAGGTTTCTTGCCCCTTCATATGGATATAGGGTGATTCGGCCTCTTTTTGAAAGAACGGAGATGAGCCGATAAAGTTGGGGATTTTGATGACATCATCGCCGCCTTTCACGGTAAACGTAGACTCGCCGTAGCCATTTCCCTCACCGAGAACCGCAGCACCCGCACCGTCACCAAAGATGACACACGTTCCCCGATCTGTCCAGTCCAGAATCCGGCTGAGACGCTCCGCACCGATGACCAGCACTTTTTTCACTTTTCCGCGGGCAAAATACCCGGCTGCCGTTTCCAGCAAAAAAAGAAATGCAGAACAGGCCGCATTGATATCATATGCCATGCAGCTTACCCCCAGTTTGTGCTGCACCATACAGGAAACGGACGGGGAAACTTCTTCCCCGCTCACCGTCGCTGACAAGATCAGATCAATATCCTCTGCGCGGCAGCCACTGTTTTCCAGCGCGTTCAGTGCTGCTTCATACGCCATATCTGCAGCGGTCTCCGTTGTTGCAATCCGGCGTTCCCGAACACCAACGCGCTGCGAGATCCATTCATCGTTTGTATCGACAATCTTTGACAGATCATCGTTTGTCACGATATTATCCGGAACATACATTCCGGTTCCTAAGATCGAAAAGCTCATTTGGATCCTCCTTACAGGATGTTTTTGCGTTACACTAAGTAAGTGTGTTAAAGTTTGTTTTGGTTACAACGTGCAGAAAAATTTATTTAAATATGAATTTTTTGTGAATTCGACGAAAATCATGTAACTTTCTCCGTTAAACTGCACCTAATAATATGGGTGATAGTAAATTTGAAAGAAAATCTTTCAATGACAGCCAAAGTCTTTATGGACTTGTGTAGTACGATGGAAAGGCGTGGTCATCAAAATGGAGACGTTCGAAACAATATATGAAGTAAATTTTTCTCGTGTTTACGCGTTCCTGTTCCGTCTTTGCAAAGATGAAAATCTTGCAGAGGAACTGACACAGGAAACTTTTTTTCAGGCCTTCCGGTCTTTTTACCGATTTCGGGGAGACAGCGAACTTTTTACTTGGCTGGCTTCCATTGCAAAACATACTTTTTTTGCATACCTGCGTAAAAATCGAATACAGTTAGAATGCATCGATATTGACTTTGTTACCGATGCGCTTTACGAAGACAGCGAAAACGGACCGGAAGAAACGGTTCAAAAAAAAATTACCGCTGAAAAAATTCGTTCCATGGTGGGTAATATTCCCGAGAAGTATCGCGATGTTGTAATGCTGAGGCTTTATGCCGAGCTTCCCTTTTCACAGGTTGCTGCGGCTTTAAAAATTAGTGAAAATTCGGCGAAGGTGATTTTTCATCGCGCCAAAAAAATGCTGATGGAGGAATTAAAACATGAACATTACTTGTGAGATGGCAATGGATTTAGTGGCGCTTTATAAGGACGGGCTTGCCAGCGAGGACAGCAAGGAAGCGGTGCGTACACACCTGAAAAGCTGCCCGGAATGTCGCCGTGCCTATGCACAGTACTCTGCTGACCGGGCACGTGCTGTTGCTCCCTGCCCCATTCCGCAGGATGATCTGGCACAAAAATATCACAAATTAGCAAGCCATTTGCGTACACAGCATGTGGTTTCCACCGCTGCGGTGTTGTCGGTTGTGCTTGTGTCTGTTGGAATCGGTATTTTTGGCACCATCAAAATGCTGGACGGCCGAAACAAAAAATAATGTTCTGCCTGCGTGCAACAAAAAACAGACCAAATCCGAAATTTGGTCTGTTTTTTGTTGAATTTTGAGAAAAATTTCGATATAATAGAG
>CAKXIK010000033.1:0-10455 GCA_934875675.1 uncultured bacterium | reverse complement strand
ATAATAGAGACATCAATAATATGAATCTCTCATGAAGCAGCAGACAGAAGTCTGCGCGAAAGGCATCATAATCAGCGCTTTTTTGCTTGGTCGTTGTGTTGTTTTTGAATCTGGATTCGTATAATATCATTTTTCATTTTGTGTGGTACGGTTTCCGTACGAGAAATGGTCTGTCTGTTTCTGAAAAAAATAGGAAGAGAGATTCTGAGTTTTATTATGCTGAACGCCTATATTTCGATAGGTGTTACCTGCGAATTGGCACTTTCTGTCTTATGCTATATGACCATTCATAACGACATTATGGAAAAAGCAATGAAAAAAAAGTTTCTTTTTTCATTGCTTGGCGTTATGATCATTATTTTAGCAGAAATCGGTGCCTCCTTTGCAATGGAAACACATTCTTTCCGTATTCTGCACATTCTCTCCAATGTCATTGGTTTTACCCTTTCACCATTTATTCCGCTTCTGATTTCGCTAACATTTTGCCGCACAAGCTCTCGTCTTACAAAGTTGTCGCTGTTTTCAATCGGCGTGAACGGTGTTCTGACTGTGCTTTCCTCGTTTTATAATTTGATCTTTTTCGTTTCTGCAGAAAATATTTATCAGCGAGGGTCGCTGTTTGGCGTGTATATTTTTACTTATGGCTTGTCGATGTTGACACTGTTTAACGAAACTTGGCTTACCACAAAACGTTATCAGCATAAAAATCGGGTTACCCCTCTTTTGCTTTTTGCATTTATCCTGATCGGAACCACGATTCAACTCGTATTTATCGATCTGCATACCACCTGGCTTTCTGCCTCACTTGCTATCACGATTTATTATGCATATTTCTGCGAACTCAGTGAAAAATACGATGCGCTCACCCAATTGCTGAACCGAAGAGCTTACGAATGCGAAATTGAACGCCTGAATCAAACCGAAGATTCTTTTCTGATTGTTTTTGACGTTGACCACTTTAAGAAGGCGAACGATACTTTAGGTCATCAGTTCGGCGATAAAAGTCTTGTCATGATCAGTAATTGCATGAGAACCGCATTCGACAAGGTTGGACTATGTTATCGGATCGGCGGGGATGAATTCTGTGTAATTAGTCAGGCAGAGGACGAGCAAATCATTTTACAATGTATTGAGGATTTTGAAAAAAAACTGAAATTGCATCGAAAAACA
Organism: uncultured bacterium; assembly: GCA_934875675.1. Lineage (GTDB taxonomy): Bacteria > Bacillota > Clostridia > Oscillospirales > Acutalibacteraceae > CAKXIK01. The sequence goes on along the minus strand of CAKXIK010000033.1, from coordinate 9,285 downwards.
AATCAAAATCTTCCTTCGGTAACGAGCGGCTATGTTCATTATTATAAAAAAGATCCTATCTCTGAAGCAATTGTCGCTGCAGATCGTGCCCTATATTCTAACAAACGAAAACGTGTGAGTTGAAAAAATCCGTCAGTTTGAATTTCAGAACTGACGGATTTTTTCAACCCATTTTAGCCTACAGATTTAGGAAACATTCGTATTGTGCTAATTCCGAATTAAAAATTTTATCCGCTGTTTGAAGAAAAATTAGTATTGTTCCGTGGCAAGAAAAATGTCGATTCTTTTTGAAATTGATAACATAAGACAAACTGCCTGCTGAATAGATATCCAATATGCGATAAAAACAGGAAAATCAAATAAACAATAGGTTCGGCAGAAAGGAATGACGATACCCGTGAAAATTATCATGACGCACTTGTCCCCCAAAACAAAACGAACCTTTCTATTTACAGTATTGGCAATATTGCTGATACCGGCTGTTACTATACTCTGTGTTCAGGGGCTTAACCGCTCTTCAGATTCGTCTGTTGCCACGGCAGGAGGTGCATCCGCTTGTAAGGACTGGGGGCTTGGATTCGGAAAAGAAGGAGAACAGCCAACAGGAAATGCTGCTGTGAAAGAATTACTGCAATATGACACTTTTTATATGGGGAGTAAAGACCAAAAAGTTCTTTATCTTACGTTTGACTGCGGATACGAGAACGGAAATACCGCAGCGATTCTGGATGCACTGAAAAAGCACAATGCCCCTGCAACTTTTTTTGTAGTCGGGCATTTTCTGGAAAGCGCTCCGGAACTGGTAAAGCGCATGGTTGCAGAAGGCCATACAGTAGGAAATCACACTTATCATCATCCAAATATGTCTACTATCTCGGATGAAACATCCTTTGCCAAAGAATTAAATGACGTTCGGGCAAAGTATAAGGAAATCACCGGCACGGATATGGTTATGTATTATCGCCCGCCACAAGGAAAATATAATTTGACCAACCTGAAGATGGCGCAAAACATGGGATACAAAACTTTTTTTTGGAGCCTTGCTTATGTTGATTGGAACCAGGACAGTCAACCGACCCGGGAAGAAGCTCTGAATAAGCTAACCAAGCGTGTGCATCCGGGGGCAGTGGTTCTGCTGCACAACACCTCAAAAACAAACGGGCAGATTCTGGATGAACTGCTGACAAAATGGGAGGGAATGGGCTACACCTTCCTGCCGCTTTCGTCTCTGACAGAATCCTACTCTTCCCCATCGTCCGCAAGCAGTACAGCCAATGCACACAGCTCTTCCGGCACCGCTGTGAGCTGTGCTGCGGGTAACTAACAGCTGCTGCTTTCAATAATTCAAATTTCTCAAGTAAAAAACAGAAAGCGCCAGAAATTCACTGTTTTAGGGTAAATTTCTGACGCTTTCCTTATGAACCTTTTGGAGCAAATAGCGTGCATCCGGCGGCTCTGAAATGCTCAATTTTTTCGCGAATTAAATCCTCGGAAACTTCAAACTTTTTGGCAAAGCAGGTAATGCACAGATACTGCTGCGCCCCACGGTTGACCATCCGGCGATAAATCGCAATTTCATCTGCAGTCAATTCTCGACCGCACTGCAGACAGTTCATTTCAGCGCAACCAGCTTGGCATGATACAGTTTACAATCGTGTGCCGCTACTTCCGGATTGAAGTAGTCCGATTTTACTCCGATATTTTCACCTGTAAACATATCGGTCAGTTCCAGACCGTAGCCGCTCTCCACCGGCAGACCGATATCCGCAAATGAGCCGCAGAAACTGTAGGTCGGGGTCTTACTGTCAGCCATATTGATATATGCCAGTGCAAATTCATTGTCTGCGAGATGGCGCACAAAGAAATAACGGTTGTCACGCTGATCTGCCAGATAAGGTGCGCGGCATTCCTCATCCTGATTGAGCGCAATCAGTTCGCGGTTGAGCAGCAGATTACGACTGAAATCGTTGAGCGAACGAATATCTCCTCCCATCATCAGCGGCACGCCAAACAGGCACCAAAGCGCAAAATGCATCCGATATTCCTCATCCGTGCAACCGCCAAAACCAACATTGCCTTTGCCATACATACCCACAATCAACATATCCGGATCATTAAAACAACCCGAACCGGACATGCACAAATTCGGGATCTGGCTTTCAGCAATGGACGTAAACGACTTGAAGTTGTCCTGAATATCTCCGGTGGAACGATACATATGAACACCGACGGATGCCATCCATTTCCACGGTTCCTCCACACCCCAGTTGCAGGCAGAGAAGAGAATGTCGCGGCCGCTTGCTTTCAACGCCATACTCATCCGCAGATAACGTTCCTTGCAATTTGCGCTTTGCGGAAAATTACAAAAATCATACTTGAGGAAATCGACACCCCAATCTGCGAATGTCTGTGCATCAACAAACTCGTGATCGTAACTGGATGGATATCCTGCACAGGTGAGCACACCCGCGCAAGAGTACATGCCGAACTTCAAACCCTTGCTATGTACATAATCCGCCAAGTATTTCATTCCATGAGGAAATTTTGTTTCATCGGCAACCAGACGTCCTTGCTCGTCACGTTCTTTTTTGGACCAGCAATCATCAATGACCAGATACTCATACCCTGCTTTTTGATATCCCAGATCCACCATTGCATCGGCTGTTTCCATAATCAATTGCTCGGAAATATCATTTCCAAATGTATTCCACGAATTCCACCCCATAGGCGGTTTTTTTGCCAACATCAACACAAAACCCCTCTCAGATCTAATTTTGATTTCGGTTGCCGATCAATTCAGCTTTAACCGATATGCTGTCATTTTTATTATAATGTTTTGCAATAAACAGTCAATTGCTTTTGACAAATCGGACAACAATACAAAACATTATAACAAAAGCCGCTTTCATTACAGAAAGCGGCTTACAAATTAAGAACAGTGAAATATCGGAATAATCCCTCAACATAAAGGATTTACCATGGTGATTGCAGATACCGGAATTACAGCTGCTCCAGCTCCTTCTGCCACAAGGCTGCAGAGGCATCGCTCGGCATACGCCAATCGGAACGAGGCGAAAGTGTAACGGAACCAACCTTGGGTCCGTCCGGCAGACAAGATCGCTTAAACTGCTGCGAAAAGAACCGGCGGTAGAACGTTTTCATCCAACTCAGAATCGTATTTCGCGGATACACTCCGGCAAACGCGTGTTCTGCCAATCGAAGAATCTTGCCGGGGGTAAATCCAAAACGGATTACATAATACAAAAAGAAATCGTGCAATTCATATGGTCCGACAATATTTTCTGTTTGCTGTGAAATTTCTCCATCCTTGGGTGGCAGCAGTTCCGGGCTGACCGGTGTTGCCAGAATATCCAAAAGCACAGCTGACAGCGTATCATCCTGCGATGCAACATAGGCGACGAGATGACGCACCAGTGTTTTGGGCACAGATGCATTGACACCATACATGGACATGTGGTCACCGTTGTAAGTTGCCCAACCAAGCGCCAGCTCCGAAAGATCCCCCGTTCCGATCACCAGCCCTCCGCTCTGATTTGCAATATCCATCAGTACCTGTGTTCGCTCCCGAGCCTGTGCATTTTCATACGTTACATCCAGTGTCGTTTCGTCGTGCCCGATATCGCGCAAATGGACATGTACCGCATCGGCAATCGGAACCTCCCGAAAGGTGCAACCGATTGCTTCGGCAAGCAGCTGGGCGTTATTTTTTGTGCGCGCAGTAGTGCCGAAGCAAGGCATGGTTACCGCTAAAATTCCCTTGCGGTCAAGCTGAAGGCTATCGAATGCGCGGGTCATCACCAACAGAGCCAAGGTGGAGTCCAATCCACCGGAAAGCCCTACAACCGCCGTTTTTGCATGAGTGTGCCGCAAGCGCGCCCGTAAGCCCGCTGCCTGCATATTCAAAATTTCCTCACAGCGGTGCTTCAGATCATTGGTATCCGCCGGAACAAAAGGATGCGGGTCCACATAACGGCTTAACTGCTGCGTTTTGGTTTGCAGAGAAAACGGAATTTTGCGCAGGGAAGCTGTCTGCGGATAGGTAGTCATACGCCGACGCTCTGACTGCAGCCGCTGTAAATCAATATCCGCAAAGATGATACCGGTAGTGAACGACTGTGAACGGGCAAGCAGGGTTCCGTTTTCTGCAATTAAATTATCACCGGAAAATACCATATCCGTGCTGGATTCCCCTTCGCCTGCATCACAATAGACATAGGCGCCAACGGTCCGGGCGGATTGCCCTGTCACCAGCGCACGTCTGTAATCACTTTTACCGATAACCTCGTCGCTGGCAGAGGGATTTGCAATAATGGTCGCACCTGCCGCACACAGCGCCCCGGACGGCGGTTCGGGCACCCAAAGGTCTTCGCAGATCTCTACACCAAGAGTGAACTCAGGCATGTTTTTGCACACAAACAGCAAATCTGTGCCAAACGGAACCTCTTCCCCGTTAATGCAAATTGTTGCACCGGAAATTCCCGGTGCAAAGTGACGGTATTCATAAAATTCCCCGTAATTCGGGACATTCTTCTTTGGCACAAGGCCAAGTACTTTGCCTTTAAACAGCACTGCAGCGCAATTGAAGCGCTTTGCCTCATTTGTTACAGGCAGACCCACCACCAGAACCGCATCCAGTGCAGCGGTTCGCTCACAAAGCAGATGCAGTGCATTCAATGCTCCGTTCTGCAGTGTCTGCTGTGCAAAAAGGTCACCGCAGGTATATCCGGTGAGGCTAAGCTCGGGAAAAACAATCAGCCCCGCTCCCTGCTGAGCCCCCTGCTCTGCCAAAACCGCAATCGCCTCTGCATTATAATCACAATCCGCTGTTTTAATCTGCGGTGTTGCTGCTGCTACCCGCAAAAAGCCGTCCTTCATCGGGTCATCATCCTTTTGTTGAATTAAAGTAAAATATGTTGTGTTTAGTATATCATCCTTTTTTGAATAAAACAATCCTGATACAAACACCCATTGCGAAAGTGTTACCCTTTTGCATAAAAAACGCACCCGAACTTTTATTTGACAAACAGCTGTATGCAACGTACAATCATTTTGTTTTTAACAAATAAGAGCAAGAAGGGATTTTTGAAATGGCAAATAACATTCTTTCGGGTTGCGAAGTACATCATATTGCGCTTGGCGTATCTGATTTGGAGCGGTCGCTTAAGTTTTACACCGATGGGCTCGGATTTTCTTTGGTACGAAGCTGGCAGTCCGGCGAACGAACCATTGCGATGGTGAACATTGGCGATGGAAGCTGCCTTGAGATTTTTTCTGACTGCTGTGGAACCACCCCCACAGATAAAACTGTCGGCACATTTTTTCATCTTGCACTACGCGTAAACGATTCTGCCGCTGCATTTGGGCGCGCATTGGAGCATGGTGCCTCTGCAAAAATGGAACCCTCTATGGTAGAACTTGCATCACAGCCTCCGCTGCCTGCTGTCATCTCATTTGTTTATGGACCCGATGGAGAACAGATTGAATTTTTTGAGACGCGATAATTCTTTCCCTTGCGGAGGTTTGGAGGAGAAAAAGTCATGCTGATGGTGCGGGACAAGGGCTTTTATAAATCGCTGCTGATGATTGCACTGCCGGCAGCGTTTCAAAGCTTGATTTCATTTGGCGTAAATATGACAGACACGGTCATGGTGGGCTCTTTGGGGGAAGAAGCCCTGAGTGCGGTTTCACTTGGCAATCAAGTAAGTGTGTTCATGATGATGTTCATCAAGGGAATTTCTGCAGGAACTGCAGTCATGATCAGTCAGTACTGGGGAAAGAAAGACATGGCACGCATTAAAAACATTTTTGCAATCGGTTTTCAGGCAAGTCTTGGCATTGCATTGCTGTTTTTTATCGGATCATTCTTCTTTCCGAAAAACCTGATGGCGGTTTTGACGGACAACCGCGTGCTGATTGATCGTGCACCTGATTATCTTTCCGCCGTCGCGTTTTCCTACCTGCTCTATGCGATCACAGAAAATTTGATTGTGATGCTGCGCAACGTGGAAATCGTGCGGATCTCTCTCGTCATTTCCTGCTGTTCATTCCTGATCAACCTGCTGGGCGATTACGCATTAATCTTTGGAAAATTGGGATTTCCTGCACTCGGAATCCGGGGTGCTGCCTGGGCAACCGTTTTCGCACGGGCCTGCGAATTATTGGTTGTGGTGGTATATCTGGTGTTTTTTGACCATCGGCTGCATCTGAAACCAATGGATCTGCTTCGAGGCAAAAAGGAAATGTGGATTGATTATATCAAATACGGTGTTCCGATGATGGCTGCAGATGTACTCTGGGGCATGGTAAACACGGGAAAGCAGATGATTATGGGGCGCCTGGGAACGGATGCAGTGGCTGCCAACAGCATTGCAGACGTTGTACTGCAGCTGGCAATGATGTTCGTCACCGGACTTGCGTCAGCCTCCGGCGTTCTGGTTGGAAAAAGCGTTGGTGCAAAACGATATGATCTGACGCATCAATATGCAAAAACCATTCAGGTGCTGTTTTTCTTTCTGGGCATTGGCGCAGCGCTGCTCACTTATGGCATCCGTGATTTTGCTATTTCGTTTTACAATGTATCCAATCCGGTCAAGGAGCTTGCACGGGAATATCTGCTTTACGGTGCATTAACTATATGGGGAACCGGATACGCAGCCGGTTGTTTTCAGGGAATCAACCGCGGAGCCGGCGATGTGAATTTTGTGCTGAAGGTCAACCTGGTTTGCGGCTGGATTATCGTGATTCCTCTTTGCGCACTCGGCGCGTTTGTTTGGCATGTTCCCGCACCAATTGTTTTCTTCTTCACACGAATTGACCAGATTTTGAAAGTATTTATCGCTTTCTTCCGTCTTCGCTCCGGTCGCTGGATTCGTAACGTTACGCGGGAATCACCCGGGGAGAACCGTGATCATCTCGCTTCCGGCAAAACCTGATTTGGTTTTGCCGGCTTTTCCCGATCTTTATGCGACACAAAAGAGAAGCGGTTCCCAACAGCACAAATCACTGTGCCCGGGACAGGTAAGCAGTAAATATGAGGTCAAATTCATGATTCCATAATATCGAATTTCTAAAATTTGGGAGACTGTCGGAATAATTTATTTTTTTAGGGCTTGACAAAACTAAAACAGATGCATATAATGAACACAAAGTAGAATATTTCCATCTTGAAAAGCTTTGACGGGAACAAGATACAGTGCGGTGGTGCGCAGAGAGCCGGTGGTTGGTGAGAACCGGAGACGATGCCTGTATGTATAGCTCATCCCCGAGCTGCACATCTGAACGTTTTAGGGTGTGACGCATGACTGCGTTATCGGTCTGGCCTTGCTGGAGGTCTGAGGGCTGTATTTTGCAGCTGAATTAGGGTGGTACCGCGTGGATAATCCTCGCCCCTATTTGTAAGAATAGGAGCGGGTTTTTTTATTTTCAGCAGCCTGCTCCGTACCGAAAACCGCACCCACGGTGCAGAAAGGCAGTGTTTGCTATGAATCCTTCGTACAAAAAATATCGTCCGTTTGTCCCTGTCAAAATGTCGGAACGCAAGTGGCCCGACAATACCATTACCCAAGCCCCCGTTTGGTGTTCGGTAGACCTGAGAGACGGAAATCAGGCTCTTGTAACCCCAATGAATCTGGAAGAAAAGCTGAACTTTTTTAATACGCTGATTCAAATCGGATTTAAGGAAATTGAGATTGGCTTTCCTTCCGCTTCTGAAACAGAATATGAGATTTGCCGCACGCTGATTGAACAAAATCTTGTTCCGGACGACGTTTGGCTGCAGGTACTGGTACAGGCGCGTCCTCACTTGATTAAAAAGACCTTTGAGGCAGTCAAAGGCGCCAAAAATGTGATTATTCACTTTTACAATTCCACCTCTACCCTGCAGCGCAAGGTTGTGTTCCATAAAGAAATGGACGGGATTATTGATATTGCCGTTGAAGGCGCAAAGCTGATTCGCGAACTGACGGAGGAAGCTTCCGGTTGCGGAACAAACTTTCGATATGAGTATTCCCCGGAAAGTTTTTCCGGCACGGAAACGGACAATGCCGTTGAAATTTGCGCCCGCGTGATGGACACACTGGGCAGTACACCGGAAAACCCCGTTATTCTCAACCTGCCGAATACCGTGGAAATGTGCACCCCGAATACCTATGCTGATCAGATTGAATACTTCATTTCTCATTTGCCGCATCCGGAAAGCGCCATCATCAGCGTACACCCTCACAATGACCGCGGAACTGGCGTTGCCTGTGCTGAGCTCTCAATTCTCGCCGGTGCACAACGAGTGGAAGGAACGCTTTTCGGTAACGGAGAGCGGACAGGAAATCTGGATATCATCACCACGGCGTTGAACATGTATACACAAGGAGTAGACCCAGAGTTGGACTTCAGCCATATTGATGAGATTCGCGATGTTTACGAGTCCGCCACAAAAATGCAGGTGCATGACCGCCAACCCTACGCCGGAAAGCTCGCTTTTACAGCATTTTCCGGTTCACATCAGGATGCAATCAACAAAGGGTATCACTATATGCAGGAAAATAATTCTGCATACTGGGAGGTTCCGTATCTTTCTATTGACCCGGCTGATGTGGGGCGCGCTTATGAACCGATCATCCGCATTAACAGTCAGTCCGGCAAGGGTGGTGCTGCGTTTGTAATGCAGAATAACTTTGGCTTTGCAATGCCGAAAGAAATGCATCCAGAATTCGGTGCAATTGTTAAAGCAGAGTGCGACCGCACTGGCAAAGAGCTGAGTGCCGATGAAGTTTATAAATTGTTTGAAAATGAATATCTCTGTGCAGACACCCCCTATGTGCTGGGCAAATATAAAATTGATGATAATGCAGAAGAGCACGAACACGACGATACCCTTTCCCACTTCACCGGCACCATTATCAAAAATGGCGAACCGATTGCAGTGAAGGGTTCCGGAAACGGACCGATTGATGCATTCTTCAGCGCTCTTTCCCAAATCGGGCTGGGCGGTTACAAATTTCTTTCTTACCACGAACATGCCATTTCACTGGGTTCTGACTCGAAAGCTGCAGCATATATTGCTCTTGCCCAACCGGACGGACAGCCGATTTTCGGGGTCGGAATTTCGGGTAATATTACACGCGCGTCTATGCGCGGTATTCTCTGTGCAATGAATCGATCCATTAAAAAACAAAAATAATTTTTTGAATATTTTGTATGTGTTAAAATGATGTGACCCAAAAAGAGAGGAAGCCTCCCGCGAGATATGGTATAATGAGTTCACCACAA
>CAKXIK010000032.1 GCA_934875675.1 uncultured bacterium | reverse complement strand
GCATATGTACGTGAATAAAGCAAAAAAACAAGGAACGTTCTTTCCGGATTCCAAACGGAACCCAATGGAACGCTCCTTGTTTTCTTTTTTGATTCAGGACAGACCACGGCAACCGTCAATCACCATCTGCAGACTGCAGGATATGCGGTTAATCGTTGATTTTTTCATCCGCCTGAATTCTTGAAAAAATGCAGCCGCAGTAATTTTGGCGGTAAAGATTGTATTGCTGAGATAATTCAATAGAACGCTTGTAACCATTTCGTTTTTTAAAATCCGAGCAAAGATACCTCACACCCGTTTTCTCACCCAACCGTTGTCCAATCTCATTAAGCTTTTCAGCATTTTTATAGGGGCTGACGGAAAGCGTAGTAGTAAAATAATCAAAACCACCCGTCTTTGCTTGTTCTGCGGTATTTTTCAGCCGCATGAGATAACAGGCAAAACAACGCTCCCCGCCTTCGGGCAAGGATTCCATACCGCGTGCCATTGCAAAAAAATCCTCGGGATGATATTCTCCTTCTAAAAAGTGAACCGGATGCTCAAACTGCATGGTTTGAATCAGTCGTTTTTGTTCTGCAACGCGATGACGATATTCTGCCTCTTCCGTAATATTGGGATTGAAATAATAAATGGTAAGTTCAAACCATTGACTTAAATATTCCATCACATAGCTGGAGCATGGCGCACAACAACTGTGCAGCAGCAAACGCGGCATAACTTGGTTTTTTTTAATTTCTGCGATCTCCCGATCCAGCCAAAGCTGATAATTTTCTTTCGCCAAAGCAAGATTTCTCCTCTCTGTCGCTCCTACTGGTTTTCCGAATTTATAACCAGTATATCACAAAATCCAATCTTGGCAAGATGGGCATAGAAACATCAGCGTTTTTTTGCTAAAAGGATCAAGCATACCTTCGAAATGATTGTCTGCCTGATTAGAGAGATCTTCGAAAACCAGTTATGATATTGCTTTTTGCGGATCATCGGTACAAGCGTAATTTTGCAATGCATTTCCCGGCAATACCGCAATTCTTTGCAGCTGCCACAGACGGAGAATTAAAGCAGAGCGCGTAACGCCCAAAATTGCAGCAAATGTATCCAACAAGTGTCGGTCTGCAGCAGAAAGCTGTCCTCTGCCGTATACACATACAGGGGTGTTACCGTAAAAGACATTCAAAAGTGTGTTGATGACGGATTTGGGCATCAAAAGCGCAGAAGAGAGGGTATTTACCTCCCATTCGCACACACCGCAGGATATTCGAAGCTGCTGGGGCGTGTAAGCCTCTTGTGCAGAGAAAAGCTGTGCAGCTTGTTTCTTTGCATCAGGCTCCTTCCAAAACAGCAGTTGGCGGGCGCATTCTTTCGCAATTGCCAAATTGCGTCGACCGCGAAAGGCTGGGCTGCGCAAAGACGAATCAACCAGAATGGTTCCTGCGGAGATCGTATGAACCTGTAGTGATTTCGTTGCCGGAAAATACAGATTCATTGTGCGGAAAACGCTTAGTGCCTGCAGATTGCCTGTGGCAGACAGCACTTCATACTGCACAGAAAGTCCAAAATATTCGATAGCCATCTTTTCCATATCTACCGCTTGCAGCATACCGAAATCGCAGCCTAAAAATGCGGTCAGCATTGCCTCCGAAATCTTTTCCAATCCTTGTGCAGTAATGCGTTTTTTCGTCTTTTCCATGGTTCAGCTTCCTTCCGTACTTTTGAACTTTTTACAGAATCAATGCCTGAAAGATCGAGTGGTTGCTCCCGCGCACAAACCAATGAAACGAGGGCGGATAGCACTTGACAAAACATGCAGCTTGCGTTATGATATATGCATGTTATCTGCATGTTTTAATTATATGCAGGTTTTTAGCATTTGTCAAGAGAATGATTTGAAATTGTGCATAATAATTGCATATATTCAGTTCCGTTAATCTCCTATTCGCGAAAGGAAGGACTTATTATGAAATTCGGTGAAAAAGTTCGGCAGTTGCGCAAAGAAAAAGGACTGACGCAGGCACAGCTTGCAGATCTGGCAGGGCTTGGGCTTCGCACAGTAATCAGCTACGAAAAAGGGGAGAGCTACCCCAAAAAGCGCAGCGTTTATGATGATCTTGCCACAATCTTTGGTGTGGATGTCAATTATCTTCGCACTGAGGATGAGGAATTTTTAACAATTGCCGCTGAGCGTTACGGTGCATCGGGGCAGCGCGGCGCGCAGGATGCCTTGGAACAGGCAAAGGTTGCATTTGCCGGCGGTGAACTCAGTGAGGATGACCGGGTTGCGTTTATGCTTGAAATTCAAAAGCTCTATCTGGAGTCTAAAGAGATCGCCAGGGAAAAATTTTCTTCCTCAAGAAAAAAAGTTTAATTCAGTACAGATTTCGGGACTCAAATTGTGTTAAAATCAAATCAGGATTCGGCAGGAGGTGTTTTTCTCATGAATACGCTTGAAATTTACGACCGAGTGCAAAAAATCAAGGATAAATACCGCACGAATGATCCGTTTGAACTGCTTGAAGGTTTGGGCGCTTATGTTCGTTGGACCGATGCATTTGCTGCAGATGGACTCAAGGGTTTTTGCTATTTTGTAAACCGGGTTCTGTTTGTCGTAATCAATGAAAAGCTGGATGAACATGAACAGCGGCTGGTTGCCATGCATGAGGCTGCCCACCTTATTCTTCATCGTAAGGAGCTGATGGTGGCGCCGCTGCGGGATTTCGGTTTATTCAATATGGTTACACAGACGGAAGCACAAGCCAATTACTTTGCGGCTGATTTTCTGATTGACGACACGGACGTTATTTCTCTTGTCAGCGAATATGAATATGATTTTTTCCAGACGTGTCAGGCTCTTTGTGTCCCTCCGGACCTGATGACCTTTAAGCTTTACAGCATGACGCAGCGCGGAATCCGCTGCAATATTCCTCTGGAGATTAACAGCCGTTTCCTTGGCAAAAAAAATCTTTGCAGTTAAAGTTTCAAAAGTCCGCAGATTGCACATTGCAGCTGCGGGCTTTTGTTTTGTGTGCAAAAGTGCAAAGAGTTCTTTTGAATGATTTTGTTGTGCATGGTTATAATAGGATTATTTCCGAAAAAGGCGCCAGATTGAGGTGACGCATTTTGCATGGATGTATTGGTCAGAATGGCCGCAGAGCTCTTCAGCTTCGGTTGGCGATCATAGCTTTTGCCGTCGGATTTTTTTTCGGTGCGCTTGTCCCGTTTCTTCCACTGATAGGAGGAATTTTGCTTGTTATTTTTGTTATTGCTTATTTTTTTGCTGCAATCATTTGGCTTCCGGGATGGTGCAAAGCGACATGCTTTCACGCGACATCGGATGCGATTATGCTGGAGCGCGGATTGATTTGGCGCAAAACAATATTTCTCACTCGCAGCAAAATCCGATATACCACCCTCACTGCAACACCGCTTCAACGTATGTTTGGCGTTGTTTCACTGTATTTAATGACTGCCGGAGGAAAGGTTGTCTTGCCTCATATTGCCCGATCGGAGGCAAATCAACTGGCCGACTTGATGCGCCTTTCTCTTCCTCGTTAGCATGGCTGCGGGCTGGAAAGGAAGGATCACTGTATGAAAAATAAACGTATTGCTGCCTCTGCGGTGCATCCGGTTCAGGGGCTTTCCACATTTCTTCGGCTTTCGTGGCTATTATTGATTCCATTGGTGCAGCGTGCAATCGTGCGGCCGGAATCCCTTTGGGAGAATGTTCAAACGGTTCTCACCAGTCTGTTGGTACTCGTATTTGTCTTGCTTTGTGCCGGCTTGGAATGGCGGTCAACGCGCTTTGCCACCATGCGCAGTCGGCTTTTATTCCGACAGGGCATCCTCAATCAGCAGCAGAGCCTCTTGCCATTTTCCCAGGTAGATTGTCTTTATATTACCTTTTCGCTTCTTACGTCCGTGTTGGGTGCGGGTCTGCTGGAATTGGAAACCAGCGCCGCCACCCGAAAACCTGATTGTTCTCTTTTTCTTTCCCGACGAAAACTGAGAATATTAGTTGATCGTTTTGTGCCGGAAAATTCTTGCGGTGTGTTTCATGTTCGATTTTGGAGGCTTTTAATTGCTGCCTTTTCATGGTCAAATGCTGCTTCAGGATTATTGGTTGCTGCACCCTTTGTGGAAAAGGCAGGGCAGGTGTTCGGTGAGGAGATTCAGCATCTGTTAATGGAGCAGCTTAACCCGAGTATGCTGCTGATTTCTGTCGGGGTACCACCGCTTGCTGCTGCCATTGCATGGATTTTATTCTTGGGATGGGCGGCTGCTTTTTTGCGGCAAATTTTTGCCTGCGCACCATTTTCCTGCAGCCTTTTGGGAGAATTTGCAGTTGTACGCTGCGGTATTTGGCCGCGCAGACTGCGGTTGTTCCGTGTGCGGCAAATGACCGCGATTACCGTTCGTCAGACGATCATTATGCGGCTGTTTCGCATTGGTTCTCTTTTAGTGCATGTTCCGGGTGACGAGCGTCAAAAAGAGTGCCGTCCCATGCTGATTGCCGCGGCATCTCAAAAACAGGTGTCTTCTTGGATTGAAAATTTGATTTCTCCGGCGGAGGGAACGACACTGAGACCACCCAATCGTGCAATACGTCGCTATCTGCTGCCGGTTTTCTGGCCGCTTCTGGCAGTTGCACTGCTGCTGGTGTTGTTAAATTATGTGCGTACCCCGGATTTTGTTGCTATTTTGCTTTTTCCGCTGCTGTTGTTTTTTATTTGGCGCGCGTTCGTACGTTTTGCAGAAATTCCGTTTGCAAAGCTACAAATCAGCAGCAGTACCATACAGCTTTGCCGAATGCAAGGCTTTTCACTTCTTTGCACCTGTGTATCGCGCAAAAATATTACTGCAATTCGTATACGGCGCAGTTGGACACAAAAAAAAGCAGGCCTTTGTACCGTAGATATCTACCTTCGTGGAAAACGGTCGCACCGATGCTCAGTACGTCATTTGGATTTTGCGCAGCTATGCCGTGCCATGAATCAGAATGAAGAAAAAAAGTAAGGTTTTCCTTAATCGGATTACCTTACTTTTTGACTATGATTAATTATTATTTTGTGTTGAGTTTTTGTATTCATTCCGAATCAGAAATGATATAAAATCAGAACAAGCCTTCTCATACGTGTTTTCTGTCTTTTCAGGAAGATTGTAAATCAGAGATCATCGGCATCCTGCGTTGGAATTAAACTACCCTCTGCAGTTCCCGTATAACTGCCAAGTACGTCGGACTGAATGGGGCCATCGTTCATTTTCGGCAGAATTTCAGTGATTCCGTCAATGTTCTGCTGCAAATAACCATATTTTTTTTCGCGTTCTTTACGACGTTTTTCTTTAGTTTTCTCTGAATCAGGGTCGAGCTCCGGAACATTCCACGGTTTTGGGTCCATGTGTTTCAACCGCCCTTTCTTTAATCACTTGCGCTGTTGATTGCTGCGCAAAAATAGTATTTACGGCACAACGCAATCTATACGAAAATAAAAAAGTTTTTAGTAATTTATTGGAAATTCATTTGACAATACACAGCTTTCATGGGAAAATAAAAACCATGTGGCATCAATTATTAAAATTTATTTGTGCTGAAAGGGGCGTAAAAGCTTGACGCAACTGTTGAACCGATTCCTGGCTTGTGACCGCTCTCTGAAGCCCGAGGATATTCGCGGCCCTCTCCCCGGAATCCGGGAAGGATACACCACCGCTTTTCGCATTGCATGGCCGTCAATCGTGGAAACGGTGCTTGTGAGCTTAATTTCCTCCGTGGATACCATGATGGTTGGCGGGTGCGGCCCTGCTGCAATTGCTGCGGTGGGGCTAACCACGCAGCCGAGATTCGTTTTTCTCGCACTGATCCTTTCGTTTAATATCGGGGTGACTGCGGTAATATCACGCCGAAAGGGCGCGCAGGATCAAGAGGGCATGCAGCGCTGCTTAAAGCAGGCGGTTGCCATTTCTGCCGTATCCTCTCTGGTGCTGACGTGTATTTCGTTTTTCTTTGCTCAGCCGCTTGTCACATTAGCCGGCGCAGAGCATGACACCGTTGACTATGCAACACAATATTTCCGCATCGTGATGATCGGCGCGCTGTTTAGCAACATCGGGCTTACCATCAACGCAGCGCAGCGCGGTATCGGCAACACAAAAATTTCGATGACGACCAATTTGCTTGCCAATGTGGTGAATTTGTTTTTCAACTGGTTATTGATTAATGGCGTATGGATTTTTCCTGAATTAGGCGTAACCGGTGCTGCGATTGCCACTGCACTCGGAAATTTTGTGGCAATGGTGCTCTCCGTGCGGTCGGTTTCGGGTAAAAACGGCGCACTCCGCTTGTTTTCTTCGGTATCGTGGAAATTTGACCGCAGTACCGTAGGCAGCTTAATGAATGTTGCGTCCAGTGCGGCAGTGGAACAGGTTTTCATGCGCATCGGCTTCTTTCTTTATGCAGCCATGGTCGCACGGCTTGGAACGAGTGCCTATGCAACCCATCAAATCTGCATGAATATTCTCAATCTTTCCTTTGCAGTGGGCGATGGACTCAGCATTGCTTCTTCTGCGCTGGTGGGTCAGAATCTGGGAGCGGGTCGTCCGGATCTTTCCAAATTGTACTGTACCATTGCACAGAGAATTGCATTCTGTTTTTCCACAGGAATCTTTCTGTTATTTTTCTTCGGGCGATATTTTCTCGTCGGACTTTTTACCGACGATGCTGCCATCATTTCCGCAGGCAGCACCCTGCTGATTATTGCTGCATGCACAACTCATATCCAAACAGCGCAGGTGATTCTTTCCGGCTGTTTGCGGGGTGCCGGCGATACGCGATTTGTTGCGGCCGTCTCTTTTCTGAGCATCGGTTTGGTGCGTCCGCTGCTGACCTATCTGTTCTGTTTCCCGCTTGGCTGGGGTCTTGTCGGTGCATGGCTGACGCTTCTGATTGATCAGACTATGAGAATGATCCTGAATAATCGAAGGTTCCACAGCGGAAAATGGACGACAAAAAAGCTATAAAATATTACAGACAGAAGGGAAGAGGTTACCTATGAACGAAATAAAAATGATTTGGAAAGACCGCAAGCGCCATCTGGGAATGCCGCTCTCGTTTACGCGTTATTCGATGAGTGAGGATCGGATCTTTTTGGAAACCGGGTGTCTGAATTTGACGCAGGAGGAAATTCTTCTTTACCGGGTACGCGATATTACATTAAAATGCTCACTGGGACAACGAATTTTCGGTGTAGGAACCGTCATTCTGCAATCTTCGGACAAATCCAACCCCACTCTGGAACTAAAAAACATAAAAAAATCCCGCCAGGTGAAGGAGATGATTCACCGGCAGGTTGAAGAGATGAAAGTTTCGCGCAATATGCGTCTGGGAGAGATTCTGGAAAATGGTAACGGCCACGACGAAACCTGCCAGCATGTACCGGCAGATTCTGATCAGGACGATTGTGACGAAGATTGCAGACTTTAAAGAAGACGAACGCCGTTGATTACCAGCTCAAATGTCAGATCAAGACAGGAAGCAGCTTTTCGGCAAAGAACCATGCGAGAAAGGAATATCTCAAAATATTCCATTACCGGACAGATTTGCGTATCGATGGTGAGCTGCAGCGTAATCGTTTTTTCTGCAACCATAACCTGCAGCCCTGCCTGTTCAACGGCATAATTTACACGGTCATGAATATCATTGGAAACCGTGCTTTTATTGCGGACTCGTGTGCGGCGCACATCACTCTTATCAGATAAAATCAGTGCTGCGGCAATCGGATTCACGGCTGCCGCAGTATTTTCGTCATGGTGACCGATGGCTGTGACAATCTGTGCGGTTTCTTCGGCAGGCATCCCCAGCCTTGTCAGAATGGAAAATGCCATCAGTGCGCCGCTTTGTGCGTGATCCACGCGATTGACCGTGTTGCCAATATCATGCATATAGCCGGCAATGGCAGCCAGCTCACAGGTTCGTTCGCTGTAGCCCAAAGTTTTTAAAATGGATGCGGCGTAGTCGGACGAGCGTTTTGCGTGCGCAAAGCCATGCTCCGTGAAGCCGATTGCACCCAAAACGCTGTTGCCCGCCTGAATATAGGTGTTGATTTCGGGGTCATGCAGAATTTGTTCCAATGTAATCAATTGCGTTTTTTCCATAAGTGAGACCCTTTCCTTTCTCAAAGCCGGAATCTTCCGAGCTTTTCCCGGGCAATCCTGTGTTGCCCTGCTTTTATTTTATTTTGTAATCATTTTTTATTATAACATAACTCGCATTCAAATTGTTACAAATTCATGTATTTTCGTCGCAATCAAACCGTTTGACGTTGCAATTCTTGCCGGTGGATACTACAATAAATATATCATCAAAGAGTAAAATTTTTCAAAAATTCATGGGAGGTTTTTCTATGTCAATTCTTGTAACGGGTGGCACCGGCTATATCGGCAGCCATACCTGCATCGCTCTGATGGAGGCTGGTTATGATGTAGTGATCGCCGACAACTATTACAACAGCAAACCGGTGGTTCTGGAGCGGATTGAGAAGCTCGCCGGCAAAGCACCGGTGTTTTACAATTGCGATATCCGTGACCGTGCCGGACTGGATAAGATTTTTACCGAGCAGAAGATTGATTCGGTTATCCATTTTGCCGGGCTCAAGGCAGTGGGTGAATCCTGCCATATTCCGCTGATGTATTTTGATAATAACGTTTCCGGTACAGTCGCGCTGCTCGAAGTCATGAATGCTCATGATGTGCGCAAAATTGTGTTCAGCTCTTCTGCCACCGTTTACGGTTCCGACAATGCTTCTCCTTTGATGGAAGACATGGCAATCGGCAGCGTCAGCAATCCATACGGACGCACCAAGGTGATGATTGAGCAGATTTTGAACGATCTTTATGCTTCGGATGATCGCTGGAGCATCTGCAAGCTGCGCTATTTCAACCCCATCGGCGCACATAAGAGCGGCTGCATCGGCGAGGATCCCAACGGGATTCCCAACAACCTGATGCCCTATATTTCCCGCGTGGCAGTCGGCAAGCTGGAGAAGCTGACGATTTTCGGAAACGATTATGATACGCCCGACGGAACCTGTGTGCGTGACTACATTCATGTGCTCGATCTTGCGAACGGACATATCAATGCCGTGGAAAAAACACTAAGCGGCAATGGTTTGTTCACTTATAACCTTGGCACCGGTCATGGTTACAGTGTGCTCGATGTTGTTAATGCCTTTATCAAGGTTACCGGTCAGGATGTTCCGTATCAGTTCGGGCCGCGCCGTGAGGGCGACTTGGACTGTGTTTATTCCGATGCACGCCGCGCAAAAGCAGAACTTGGCTGGGAAGCAAAATACACCATCGAGGATATGTGTGCTGATTCCTGGCGTTGGCAGAGCCAAAATCCGGACGGCTACGGCAATTGATGCGCTTTCGAGAGAACTCGAAATTATTATGAAGCAAGGCAGAACATCAGGGAGTTTATCCCGATGTTCTGCCTTGTTTTTTAAAGAAATTAGTAATTACGGTAGATTTTCTTCCACCACGGGCAGCAGGCGGTTGGGTGCGAATTGCTGCAACACCGTCAGAATCTCCGACCGCCAGAACAGACACATAATCGGATTTTTCCGAAATGCATTTCCCCAGATTAGCCAGCCTTTTGGTAACACCGGTGCAGTGCAGATGATCAGATAGGGGTAAAAGAGCGATTTATTCGGAATTTCAGTTTTTGTAATCTTGCAGATGGAGTCCCAGGGAAAAAACTTAGTCCGCAGCCAGGTTTGATACCGCACTCCGTCTTTGGTAAATTCAATTTTTCCCTGTGCTTCATTCAGGATAAAGAGAAAGAGAAGCAAAAAAATCAAGCAAAACAGCAACGGAATGATGTAAGTCCAGATAGACTTCTCTGAAAAAATTATAAAAATTTGCTCTGCTAAATAAAAAGAAAATAATAAAACATAAATCCATGTGACAATCCTGACATGGATTTTTTCAGTGTGAAATAATGCGTCTGACTTTTTTCGCGGCATAAAGCATCCTCCTTTTGCACGATTTGGTCAGGCATTCACTATGCAAAGTTGATAATTCAGCAAAGCCCTTATGCCTTGCTGAATTTCATGATAAATCCGTGCGGCAGCAGCTTTGCCAGCAGGCGGTAAAATTTAAAGAAAAACTTGTTGGTATAGACCGCCTTGCCACGTTTTGCACTGCGGAGCGCACCGGCAGCAACCGCTTTTGGTTCGCAGTAGGGCAGAGTATCAAACGTTTTTGAATTACCCGCTTCAATCCCGGCAACGGGCAAAAACTCGGTGCGCATAGGTCCGGGGCAAACTGCAAGAACATTGATTCCGCGCGGTTTGAGTTCCTCGCGCAGGGAACGGGAAAAGCTCATTACATACGCTTTGGTGGAGCAGTAAACCGTCATGCGTGGGTTGGGTGCAAACGAAGCAATCGAGCAAACATTGACGATTACATCTCCGCGCTTCATAAACGGCAGGGCGATGGATGTGAGTGCGGTGAGGGTGCGCACATTCAGGTCAATCATTTTTGTCTGTGTGGAACGATGCATGGCATCGAAATTGCCGAGCGTACCGAATCCGGCGTTGTTCACCAGAAGGGAGATTTGCGGCTGCTCCGTTTTCAACAGCTGTTCCAAAGCAAGCAGACTTTCTTCCGATGTCAAATCCATGGGCAAAACACGGGATTTTTTTTCAGGCAGCAGCGCAGCGAGCTCATGGAGCTTCTCCTCGCGGCGGGCAACCAGCCAAAATTCATCCACCTGTGCAAATTCCTCTGCTGCGGAAAGAAAAAACTCACGTCCGATTCCGGAGGATGCCCCGGTTATGATTGCAATTTTCATCCTGATCAGACCTTTCGATTCGTCTGCATACTGTGCGGTCGAAATAATGGGGAAGAGACGCGTCAATCGCACAGCAGTGCCAGATTGTTTAAAGCTTATACTAATTCCGAATTAGAAACGGTATAAAAATCAAGAAAAAGCTTGAATATGTGCGGTTTTTCGAAGATTTTTAGCTACCGTTTCAACAGGAATTCGTATTATGATTTATTTTAGCACAACGAGCAGACAAAATCCACAATAAAAAGTACAGCAAGAACGCAGCGTTGTGATGCGAAAGTAACAATCCCGCATACCATCCAACAAAATGAAGGTGGTATGCGGGAACAAGTGAATTATTCTGGATTCCCAACGTTTTCAAACTGACTGTTGTAAAGTTTTGCGTAAAATCCATTCTGCTGCAATAATTCGTCGTGGTTGCCTTGTTCAATAATGTGACCGTCCTTCATCACGAGAATCAAATCCGCCGCCCGGATGGTGGAAAGTCGATGTGCAACAATAAAGCTTGTGCGTCCCTGCATCAACCGTGCGAATGCCTGTTGGATTTTGATTTCGGTGCGTGTGTCGATGGAGGAGGTTGCTTCGTCCAGAATCAGCATCGGCGGCAGGCAAAGCATCACGCGGGTAATGCAGAGCAGCTGCTTTTGCCCTTGCGAAAGGCTTCCGCCGTCCTCGGCAATTACGGTGTCATAACCCTTGGGCAGGCGGCGGATGAAGCTGTCTGCATGAGCAGCTTTTGCCGCTGCCACAATTTCTTCTTCTGTGGCATCGGGCTTGCCCATCGTAATGTTTTCGCGGATCGTTCCCGATTTCAGCCATGTTTCCTGCAGAACCATGCCGTAATTGGAGCGCAGGCTTTTGCGCGTCAGGGCGCGGATGTCGCGACCGTCCACTTGGATGGAGCCGCTGTCCACATCGTAAAATCGCATCAGAAGATTAATCAGCGTTGTCTTTCCGCAGCCGGTTGGTCCCACAATTGCAATGCGCTGACCTGGATTTACCTGGAGATTGAGATTTTCAATCAGCTTGCGGTCGGGTGTGTAAGAAAACCACACGTTTTCCAGCAGTACCTGTCCGTCCGCTTTTTGAAGTGTTTCTGCATCGGCTGCATCCGGCACCTGCGGCTGTTCCTCAATCAGCTCAAAGATGCGTGCAGCACAGGCAAGCGCGTTTTGCAGCTCGGTGACAACGCCGGAAATTTCATTAAACGGCTTGGTGTATTGGTTTGCGTAGCTTAAAAAGCAGCTCAGACTGCCGACGGTGAAAATCGTTCCAATGGAAAACCAGCCGCCCAACACCGCCAAAGCACCGGTCAGGGCAACACAGGCATAAACAATGTTGTTGACAAAGCGCGTAGTCGGGTTGGTGAGCGAGGAAAAAAATGTGGCACGCAGCGAGCATTTTTGCAAATCCGCGTTGATGGCATCGAACTGTTCCAGACTTTCTTTTTCGTGAGAAAATGCCTGCACGACCTTTTGGCTGCCAATCATTTCATCGATAAAAGCCGTTTGTTTGCCGCGCGTTTCCGATTGCAGCTTAAACATGCTATAGGTTTTCTTTGCGATAAAGCGTGCGACAAAAAGCGAGAGTGGGGTCAGAACGACTACGACCAGCGCAATTTTCCAGTTGATTGTCAGCATAAACGCAAGCGTTCCCAGAATCGTCAGGATGCCGGTGAAGAGCTGCGTAAAACCCATCAGCAGCCCGTCGGCAAACTGATCCACATCGGCAATGACGCGGCTGACAATTTCACCGCTGGAGTGTGCGTCCAGGTAGCGCAGCGGCAGAATCTCAATTTGGCGAAATGCCTCGTTGCGTACGTCCCGGATTACATGAAAGGTGATCCGGTTGTTGATGGTGTTCATCAGCCATTGCAGCAGGGCGGTGATTCCCACCACAATTGCAATTTTCAACAAAATGGCTGCAATTGCGCCAAAGTTTACATTCCCGCTGCCAATCATCTGATCAATTGCGTTGCCCACCAGAATCGGAACATAAAGCGTCCCGGCAACCGTGGCTGCCGCAAGCAGAATGGAGAGAAGAAGAAAAATACGATAGCGTCGGATATAGTGCAGAACTTTGCGGAGTGTTCCGCCAGAGGCTTTGTTTGCGTGTTGTGCCATCTTATTTTCCCTCCTTTTTAAACTGGGACTCATAGATTTCACGGTAGACCTCACACGACTGCATCAAATCGTCGTGTTTGCCGATTCCGCAAATCCGACCGTCGTCCAACACAATGATCTTGTCAGCGTATTGAATGGAGGCAGCACGCTGTGAAACGATGAACACCGTCGGGCTGTTTTTCATATTGCGGATGGAACGGCGCAATGCCGCATCGGTTGCAAAGTCCAGTGCAGAGGCGCTGTCGTCCAGAATCAGGATTTCAGGCTTGCGAACGAGTGCGCGTGCAATTGTAAACCGCTGCTTTTGTCCGCCGGAAAGATTTCTTCCGCCCTGTTCAATCGGAGCATCCAGCCCGCCCTTGCTTTGCACCACCTCAGTTGCCTGCGCTGCAGCAATGGCAGACATAATTTCCTCATCGGTGGCATCGGGCTTGCCCCAGCGGATGTTGTCACGGATCGTGCCCTGAAACAATACCGCCTTTTGCGGAACGATTCCGATTTTTGCACGAAGCTCATCCAGCTTATACTTGCGCACATCCATGCCGTCCACCAAAACGCTGCCCCTGCTGACCTCGTAAAAACGAGGAATCAAATTTACCAGAGAGGTTTTGCCCGAGCCGGTACCGCCGATAATGCCAACCGTTTTGCCGCGTTCCACTGAAAAGTTTAAATCAGAAAGCGAATTGCTGCCCGCGTTTTTGTAGCAAAGATCGGCATGAAAAAATTCTACCGAAGGCTTTTTCGTCGGGTGCAAGGCGTCCATGCTGCCGTCCGGCATGGACGATTCCAGTTCAAAGACAGATTGAATCCGGTTTCCGCATGCAACAGATTTCGTAACGTTGATAATCAAATTCGCAAGCTTTACAAGCTCCACCAGAATCTGTGACATATAGTTGTAAAGCGCAACCACTGCACCTTGTGTTAAAAGTCCGGCTTCCACCCGGATTGCGCCGGTGTGTATCAGCCGGACAACGGCCAGATTAATCATAATATAGGTCAGTGGGTTCATCAGCGAGGAGATTCTCCCCACATATTTCTGCATACGGGTCAGTGCCTCGTTGCGGGCGGAAAATTCAGCGTTTTTCTCCTCCTCCTTGCAAAAAGCACGGATTACGCGCACGCCGGTCAGATTCTCCCGCGTAATTCCAAGCACACGATCAAGCTTTGCCTGCACCTTTTTATAAAGCGGGATGCACCAAAGCATGATTCCAAATACAACAATCGAAAGAGCCGGAATGGTTACGGCAAAAATCAGTGCAGAGGGAACATCAATCGTGAACGCCATAATCATTGCGCCAAAGACAACAAACGGTGAGCGCAGCAGCAGGCGTAAGGTCAGATTCATGCCGTTTTGAACCTGATTCATGTCGCTGGTCATGCGGGTAATCATGGTGGAGGTGCCAAGCTGGTCAATTTCAGAATAGGAAAGCGATTGAAGGTGAGAAAACAGCGCATGACGAATGTTTGTCACAAAGCCCACGGCAGCTTTTGCGGCAAAGTATTGTGCTGTAATGGAGAATACAAGCCCCACAATGCCAAGTCCCGCGAGCAGCAGGCACATTTTTAAAATGTAACTGTGATCAGAGCCGGCGATGCCGTAGTCGATAATTGCTGCAATCACGAGCGGGACAATTAAATCAAGCGATGCTTCAAACAGCTTGAACAATGGCCCGAGAATGCTCTCTTTTGTGTAAGCCTTCAGGTAAACGAGCAGCTTCTTCATGAAATCCCTCCAACATTTGTGTCTGATTGATTCAAATGAAACCACTCCGCTTTATTTGAACCAGAAATAGTATAATATTTTTTCAGTTATATTGCAAATATTTGTTTTATGTGATATTTATATGATATTAATATAAATCGCTAAAAGTTTTCAATGATTAAAAATATCGTGTTCACCATCGAAAATGGTGTCAGAAAGGTATGATTTTATGGAATTGAGGCAGCTTCACTATTTTATGGCAATTGTCAATGAAGGAAATATTTCCAAGGCAGCAAAGGCACTGAATATGTCACAGCCTCCGCTGAGTATGCAGATTCGGCAGCTTGAGGAGGAACTGGGCTGTACGCTGTTGGAGCGCAGCACACGCAGCATCCGCCTGACCGAAGCGGGGCAAATTCTTTACCGGCGTGCGGCAGCAATTTTAGGACTGTGTAATTCCGTACACACAGAGCTGCAGGATTATCAGAGCGGGGTGGGGGGAACGTTGCATATCGGCACCGTTTCTTCTGTAGGAAGTACCATATTTACCGGGTGGCTGCTTTCGTTTCACAAGAATTATCCACAGGTTAATTATGAATTATTTGAAGCCAACACCTATGAGCTGATTGAAAAAGTGCGCTCAGGTCAGATTGAGATTGCAATGGTCCGGACACCGTTTAATGCACCTGATCTGGCTTGTGTCAGCCTTTCGGAAGAGCAAATGGTGGCAGTCGGAAGAAAAGAATTTTTCCCTGAATATCTGGAGGAATCGATTTGTCTGACCGATCTGGCAGCACAACCGCTGATTCTCTATCGCCGGTGGGAACAGATTTTGCGCGATGAATTTGAGCGGGGTAACCGTCGCCCTCGTATTATTTGCACCAATGATGACGCAAGAACAACCATACATCTGGCAGAGGCGGGGCTTGGGGTGGGAATTGTGCCGTTTTCCGTTTTACCCATGCTTTCCGCTGAAGAGACCGTTGTCTGTAAACTTTCTAATTTTAGATTAAACACACGTCTTTCTGTTATTTTTCGCAAGAATGGTTTTCTTTCTGCTGTGGCGCAGGAATTTGTTCAAAGTGTTGTCAATTGCAGCAAGACAGATTTTGCTGAAAAGTAAAGCGGTTTCAAAATGAAAAACGAATTCAGGAAAATATTTCCTATTGAAAAATTTATCATACAATAGTATTATTTTTGCGGAACAATCAAAAAAAGAGTACGATTTTGTTTATTTTGTCAAATGAATTGCAAATGAACAGAAAAAGGAAAAGGATAATCAGAAAAAACAAATGGAACTTGATAACCATTATCGGCAAAATCTCCTTATTCTATCCAGATAATGAGTGTTGATTTGGGTAAGAAGTTAAAAAACTAATAATTTTGCATATGAGATATGCAAAAAAATCATGTTCACATGGTAACTAAGCTGTTATTATTACAGTGTTCCGGACATACTCACTGAAATTTTGTTCTTTCACCAGAAAAATTTCAATGAGTTTTCAAAAAGCATATAGATTTAGGATTTTCAAAGACAATGTCAGTGCTTTTCTGAAAATCCGGAAAAATAGAAAAAGGGAGGAAAAAGAATGAAAAACCAATTCAAACGGGTACTGTCGGTTTTGCTAACGATTATGCTTCTATTTTCAATCGTTCCGGCCGGTACCGTTGTCATTGCCGATCCGGCAGGAAGCACCTATTATGTTTCTGTCGATGGCGATGCCGCAACCGCAACGGGTGCAGAGGATGCTCCGTTTGCCACCGTTGCAGCGGGCGTTGAAAAGCTCGCTGCCGGAGATACCCTGATTATTAAAGAGGGTACTTATGCGGAAGCGCTTGTCCTTGACGGCAAGTTGGGTACCGCCAATACACCCATTGCCATCAAGGCTCAGGGGAATGTTACCATCAAGGGAATCGCATCTAAAGCGTATTCAACCGTATGCAGCATTGCCAACAGCGCATATATTAACATCACTGGAATCAACTTCATGTTGGATGATGGCGGGGTAAGTGTTGATCGTTTTCCTTTGATTTTGAATAAAAGCAGTGATATCACAGTTTCGCATTGTACGCTTAATTCCGTGAGCGGCGGTGCCACCGGTATGCTGCGGTTTATCGACAGCACTGATTGCACCCTGGACAGCACCTACGCAACCGGTGCAGAGAGAATTACTTACCAGTGGGGTGGAACTTTAAGCAATTGCACCTTTACCAATAATGTCTTTGTTTCCTACTGGGGCTTTGACCTGGATGGAAATGGCGTCTATGAAGGATGCAAATTTTATAACAACGTGTTCAAGATTGGTTCCGAGGGTGCTTTCCGCACAGGAAGCATGAATGAATGTGTTGTTGCAAATAACGTTTTCTATACTGCAAATGGAGCGACAATGGATGCATCTGCAAACACCTTTGCATACAATGCATATGTTGCGGGAACTCCGGTTTCTTCCACCGACTTCACGGTTGCAGACCCGAAATTCACCAATGCAGACAGTGGAGATTTTTCTTTGCAGTCCGATAGTCCGTTGATTGGTGCCGGCAGCAGCAAATACATGCCGGAACGCGATTACACCGGCAAACTTCGTCGTGCTCCGTCTGATGTTGGAGCTTATGCTTACAACACCGTTTATTATGTTGACGGTTCCGTCAGCACAACCGGCGACGGTTCGGAAGCAACCCCGTTCAAAACGATTGCCGAAGGTGTTGCAGGGCTTAACCCAGGCGACCTGCTCGTCATCAAGGCTGGCACCTATGCCGAGTCAATGAGCATTGCGGATAAGGGAGACAGCTCTAAGCTGCCGATCACCATTCGCGGTGAGGGCAATGTGGTGGTCACCGGAACCGATTATATTCACAACAGCAGTTGGGGAACAAGCTATGAATGTGTTCTCCGGTTGGAAAATGCAAACAATATTGCGATTTCGGGTATTACGTTCCATTACAGCCCAGTTTCGGCAATGGAATACGGTTCTACAATGATCGCCTACAAGTCTTCTGCAGTACTTAGCCAGAATCAGTTTCTTGCTTCTGCAAATGCGGCATCTTGTGTTCAGCCCGATGTCGCAAGTACGCTGACATTTGACCGCAACACCATTGGCGGCGAATCTGCTTCCGGTTTCTGGATTCCGTGGGGCATGAATAATGCCACCATCACAAACAATATTGTGACCAATGCAAAAGGATTCAATATTGGCTGCTGTGCAGGATATCCGGGTTGGCAGGGCGCAAGCAGCGGGAATAAAATCATCAACAACACGTTTGTGGGTGGATTTGTTTCTTCTGCGGATGCGGATAAGATGTTTACTGGTAATACGATTCAGAACAATATTTTTGGTGCAGCCTGTGAGAATCTTGCTGCATACGTTGTTACCGACAATACTTTTGCAAACAACTGCTACAATGTTACGGACGAAGCTTCTGTCGGTAAAACACTGGGCAGTGGTGAATTTGTGGGGGATCCGGGTTTTAAAGATGCCGCAAACGGCGATTATTCTCTGAAAGAAGTTGAGAATTATCAGCCCAAGGGCAATCTGACGGATATGCCAGAGCTTGATTTTGCAGGCAATACCCGCAAAACTGCCGATGTGGGTGCTTATGCCTACATGTTTGAAGCAACTATCCCGATGGCAGTTACCGCCAAAACACCGGATGCGGATAAAACCGGCGTTCGTGTAACCTTGCCGATTACCATTACCTTCTCCGATTCCGTTGATCTTTCTGCGGCAACTGCCAGCAGTTCAATTACGGTTGTCAAGCAGAGCGACAGTTCAGCGGTGTCCGGAACCTTTACCGTTTCCAAAAATGTTGTAACCTTTACGCCATCTGCAAACCTCGAGTATGAAACCACTTATGTTGTGACCATTGCTGCTACCGTGGCAAGTAAAGCAGGGCAGCAGCTTGGCAGTGTTGTAAGCTGGCAGTTTACCACCGGCGAAGACAACAATAAGCCAACCACCTACTATGTTGCAGAGGATGGCGATGACTCCAACCCAGGTACGATTGATCAGCCGGTGAAGAACGCTTCCAGCCTGATCAATGACCTGAAAGCCGGCGATGAGGTGGTTTATCGTCAGGGAACCTATGACGGAATCTTCGTCCTGCAGAAAAAGGATTTCTCGGGCGGAGATCCGGTTACTTTCCGCAGTTACGCAGGCGAGCAGGCAACCCTTACCTCCAGTCATGCAAATTACATTTTCCATCTTGGAAATGTGCGCAATGTGCGGTTCGAAAACCTGACGTTTTCCGCGTATGAAAATGCGACAGATAACCGCGGTCCGGCAATCGATTTGGTCAACTATGATCCCAATGCCGCTAACAACACCGGCAAAATTACCGTTACCAATTGTACCTTCATCAATTGCTCTCCTGCGGTTCAGTTCCGAGATGTCAATACCTCCGGTAAAGACTTCAAGGCAGGCGAGCTGGAGATTTCCAATAATATGATTATCGGAAATATTCCGAATAAGAAGATCAACTCCGGTCTCTTCTTCTGGGAGTGCCGTGTGGAAGACGGTTCCTATGCTAAAATTTACAACAACGTGATTATCAATGCAGCCAAGAGTCTCTATTTCTTTGGCCGCAGCGAAAATCTGCTGATCTATAACAACACCTGCATGGATACTTACGATCAGCTCAATACCCCGGGCGAATATGACATTTATGCTTACGGCGGTGCATACAACACCTCACTGTATTCCCCGGATTTGTTCCATAATTGTGTATTTAAGAACAACATCTTTACAAAACCGATCCGTATTCAAAAAGAATATGATACCACTGTGTTGGAAGCACAACAGAACAATACATTTGACTATAATGTTTATGCTTCCAATTCGATGAAGAACTATGTCACCTATGGCGGCGGCGGTGAAGGCCCCCAGATGAGTTTTGCCGATCTCCAGCAGTACAAAGGCTGGTACGGAACTGGCGCCGGCGAAAAGGTGCTGGGTTATGAGGCAAACGGTGTTTATGCTCCCGTCGAGTTTGTAGACGTGGAGGCGGATGCACGTCTCAGCGGCAGCGATAACCCCGCAATCGGCGCAGCAACCGATACAATTGTGGATGGTGTTTCCGCCCCGACAACCGATATTACCGGTGCAGTTCGTTCCCAGCATGAGGCGGGTGCTTATGCATTTGATCCCACGCTTGTTTTCGTCGGAGAAAATTCCGGCACGGAAACAGGCAGCGCCTCTAAACCGTATTCTTCCATTAAGAATGCGATTGCAGCAGGCGGAACCAATATCGTGGTAAAGCCTGGTACTTATGAGGAAGACGGGCTGTCCATTCCGGCCGGAACAACCGTAAACCCCTATGCAGCGAGCGGCAGTGTTGTATTAAACGGCGCTGTTACTGTAAACGGAGGCTCCATTCATGGCGTGGTGTTCCATGGCGTGGTTAGCGTCACAGGGGATGGTTCTTCTGTGACAAACAGCGTTCTTGATGCAGCACTCACACTGAACGGTGCAGCCAACAGCATCATCTCTGCCAACGACATCAAAGCAGGTGTTGTGCTCAATGGCGACAGCAACACCCGGTTCCAGAATAACGTAGATTCAGGAGCAACAACCGGTGTTTTGGCAACCGATTCTACCGGACTCAAAATTTATAACAACACCTTTGCGAAGAACACAAAGGATCTGATCCTCAACAATGCGGCAGCAACTGTGCGCAACAATATCTTCTCTTCTGAGAATACATTAAGCGCAGGTGTTGATTCGGATTACAACTGCTACAATAGCACAACGTTGTCCTCCGATTATCTTGCTTCAATCACAGAAGCAAATTCTGTTAAGGCAAATCCGGAATTCATCAATGCTAAGGCAGAGGATTACCGTCTGCACAAGCTCAGCGCCTGTGTTGGTGCTGGTGCTGCGGATTCCGATACTCCGACAACGGATAAAAATGGTGTTTCTCGTACAGGCAGCGATATCGGTGCTTATGCACTCGTCAAGGTTGATAACGTATACTACGTTTCCACCGAGGGTGATGATAACGCAGCAGGCACGAAGAGCGCTCCGTTCAAAACAATCGCGCAGGCAATCAGCGTGCTGCGTGCCGGTGAAAAAGTCGTGGTGATGGATGGTGAATACAGCGAAAATCTTACGATCATGAAATCGTTCGATCAAGCGGATTCTTTTGTCATTGCCGCGCAGAATCCGGGCAAAGTTACGGTGAAAGGCAATATTGCAATTGTTGATTCCAACAATGTTACAATGAACGGAATCAATGTTGATAATAAAGCCAATGCCGTTGTGATCAACAATAGCACCAATATCAAATTGAGCAGTGGAACGGTAACCGGTTCGGCTGCGGGGTTGATGGCTGCAAACTCTACGGTAAGCCTGGCAGATATGAAAATTCTTGTTTCAGGTACAGGTTTGGTTGGGACGACTGCAACACTGAACGTGACCCGTACACTCTTTAAGGGTAACATGCAGGCAATCAGCGCCACAAACAACAGCGATCTTACGGTTACGGCTTCCGTATTTGCTTCCTGCTCCGCAGGTATTTACAGCAACGGTGAGTCTGATCTGCGTGCAGTCAACAACTCGTTCTGGAATGTTGCAGGACTGAATGTTGATGTTGCACAGACAGACGGAAATGAATCGGCTCTTGATCTTTACAACAACATTTATTCACGCGACAACGGTTCTGGACTCTTTGTTTCTATCAATAAGGGTTGGGGCTTTAACAGCGAGAATAATATTTACAATGCAGCGGAAGGCGACAAGCTTTCGGCTATTCAGGGCGAGGCACGCACGCTTGCCGAGCTACAAGCCGGCGGCGACGATACCGCCAGCATTCTTGGTGATCCGATGTATACAGATCCGGCAAATGACAATTTCTCTCCCGCAAAGGGAAGCCCGGTTGCACGAGCCGGCCGTAATGATGCCAACGCACCGTCTATTTCATTTAATGGCCTTGCATTTGCAGAGGAAATGGATATTGGTGCATACTACTCTCCGTTTACCCTGCGCACATTCCATGTCTGTCCGTATGGTATTGGTTGGGGCTGGTACGATCAGGCTCCGGATGGCAGCTGGGATCGTCCGTTTACATCATTGAAGCAGGCACTTGCAGTGGTTGGTTCTTCGGATACCATTATTGTTCACAAGGGTGTTTATGACGAGGGTCGTATTGATATCGTGGATCTTCACGGTACAGAGGACGCCCGCATTACAATCAAAGGCTGCGATGATCCCGACTGCTGGTATTGCCAGAAGTACGACAGCAACAGCTTTGACTATGCTCCGGCAGAACCGGTTTCGATTGATCGTCCGGTATTCACCGGCAAACAGAAGTATGACTACGACGATACCACAGTTTCAGCATCATCCGATCTCTGCATGAAGTTTACGGATTGCAGCTACATTACCGTTGAGAATCTTGAGATCGCAGGCTTTACAGATTGCGGTGTCTGGATTTATGGCGGCGAAGGCATGGAACTGAAAAATTTGAAGCTGCACAACTTTGATAACAAAGCAAACGTCAATGCAGGTGTTATGGGTGTGCTTGCCAATGATGCGGTAAACTGCCTCTTTAAGGATCTCACCATCTGGGATATTGGCTACACCAGAAGAAGCGAAGCTGACCATGGCATGTACATTGGCTATGCGGATAACTGCACCTTTGAAAATCTTGTAATTTATCAGTCCCCGGGCGCAGGTATTCAGTTCTATGCGGGCGACAATTATAAGATTCATGCAACAAACTGCACAATTAAGAACAGCGTTTTTGTGGAGTGCTGTGACGGTCTGATTATGTGCGGTACGCAGGGCTTCAATGTGGTGAACAACACATTCGTGAATAGTTTGGCAAATGATCTTTATCTGGACTGGAATGTAAACAACTGTAACTTCCAAAACAATCTGTTCTATAACGACTTTACCGAAGCCAATTATCCTTATGACCGTCCAACCTCAATTGTTGGACGACACAACGGCAGCGGTGAAAACAAGGTTCTCAATAACACATTCACAAACTGCATCTATGATTATGCAGGTCCTGCTCGTTGCCAGGAAGGCTGGAGCTTAGATGGATTTGCCGATGTGACCGATTTTATTGCAGCGCAGCAAGGACTCAATACCTTCCGTGCATTCAATCCAGGCAGCGCGGTATTTGCAGGAACCATCGATACCAATGGTACCACTCCGAGTGATCAGGCTGTGGCAATCCGTGACAATGCAATCTTCAAGATTCTTTGGCTGAGCGATTGTGTGGATGCAGGTCTGGCAGAAAATGCACCTGCGACCGATATTCTTGGCGGCAACCGCACCGGTCTGCCTGATATCGGTGCTTATGAAGCAGATCCGGTTGTGGAGTACCACTTTACACAGGGCAACAACTCCAGTTGGACACAGGGTTCCGCAAATGGCCTGGAGTTCAAGCTTGACGGTCCGGTAGAAAAGCTTGGCGGATTCCTGATTGATGGAACGGTGGTAACTGTTGATGATGGTGCCCTTTCGGATGACGGCAGTACCCTCACCTTGAATTCTACCTTCCTTGGAACCCTTTCTGTTGGCAAACATGAAATTTATGCCCTATACAGTGATGGCTATGCCACTGCAGCGTTTACAGTGATTGCCAAAGGCACTTCTTCTGAAGGCGGAGCTTCTTCGGAGGGCGGAAATACCTCTTCCGGAACCAACTCGGGCACAGCTTCCGGTTCCAATCCGTCAACGGGTGTGAATGGAACATTCGTAGTGGTTGTCTCCATCTTCCTTTCCGCAGCTGCAATTGCCGCTCTTTGCATAGCACTGCGCCGCCGTAAGGAAGAAAACAACTAAACAACGGTTTTGATCGTATTTGAATGATCAAAATAAAAGTTAAATCTGAATGAATGCTTTAGCCGGATTGCAGAATTTGAAAACTCGATTCGGCGTAGCGAAGAAAAAAGCGGTAGATTTCGTAGAAATACGATTTCTATCGCTTTTTCTTTCGGAATATTTCATTTTCATAAAAAAAGAGTACTGCAAAACCGCAGTACTCTCTCGATGTAGCTGATTCATACGAATTTTTCTCGAAATGGTTGATAAAAATTTTGGAAAGACCGTCAATATCCAAGCATTTGCCCGATCTTAAGACAGTTTCCAATTCAAAACTCATATTATTAAATAACACCCAGCATGCGCATCAATTCTGGCAGAAGGGGTTCAAACCGAACACCGAATTGAGGATCAGTTCCGGCTTCTTTCGTTGCATGAATTACACGGGAAACAAATCCTGCGGCAGTTTCGGCAGCAGTCAATGGCGATTCTCCGCGCAAAAGTGCAGCCAACATCACCGCAGCAAACAAATCGCCGGTGCCGTGGTAATTTCCGGTTACGGAATCCGCCAATGCATACGCGATCCAATCCTTTTGCTTATCATAAACGGCAGCTCCTACCCGATTTCCGCGGCGAACACCCGTCAGCACAATAAACTTTGGACCAAGTGCGCTCAAACCGCGCAGAAGCTGTGAAATCTGTTCCTCGCTAGGATTCAAAACAGGTTCTTTGCCCAGCAACAGCGCTGCTTCCGTCAGATTTGGTACAATCAAATCGGCGCAGGAAACCAGCTGTTTCATCTTTTCGGCCATTTCTGAAGAATAGCAGCTGTAAAGATGACCGTTATCGCCCATGACTGGATCCACGAAACGCAAGGTATGTTCATCGGAAAGTATGGAGAATATTTGCTTTACCACGTCAATTTGCTCAGCGGAACCAAGAAAGCCGGAATAGACGGCATCAAATTGCAGACCAAGCCGCTGCCATTGTTCCGCGGCCGGTAACAGTTGATCGGTGAGATCGCAAAAGGTGCGGTCAGGAAAACCGTTATGGGAAGAAAGAACCGCAGTTGGCATGGGGCAGGCTTCCATTCCTGCCGCAGCCAAAACGGGTAAGATCATAGTCAAAGAACAGCGCCCGAATCCAGAAAGATCGTGAATCGCGGCTATTCTCGGCTGAATTGTGTATTCATCAGTTTGCATGAGTTCCTTGAGTCCTTTCCGATAAGCCGGATGAATTTTTTTTGTCACAGGTAACGGGAATCTACCGGATCGCATGATCCCCTAGAATGCGGATGGTTAAATTTTGCTGCTGTGCACCGCAGTATGGAGCCAAACGTTGGTGATAAACCTTTTTAATTGTGCGCAGCAGTTCCTCTTGTTTTTCTTCTCCAGGTAGAAGTACCAATTCCCCTCCGGCACAGGAAATTACTTCTCCGCCTGCGGAGCGAGCCATTCGGGCACAAATTTCACCAAAAGCGAGTACTTCTCTTGATTGAGCGCGGCGTGCCATGGGCCTTGCGTAATGATCACAAAGCGGCGGTGCAGAAAAGGTGAGCAGCACCACGTTTTTTGCACTCTCGTCAAATTGCTCCAAAGAATCGGTTAACAGAGCTCGACGGCGCGGGGTAAGTGGATGAGTTTTAAATAAATGAGCCAGATTTCCTGCTGTGTATACTCGAATCAGCGAAAACGGTTCACAGATTCGCCGGACTTTTTTCATCACAGAAGCCTCGCAACCAAATAACATGCGGCTGCCAAAGAATGCAGGGGATTCATTTTGCAGCTGTACGGTATCGACATAGGGCATCAAAAAGTTACGCACCGGAACGCCTGCTTCTCGCAAAGCCCTTGCCGCCTGCTGCATCTGGCGGGCATTTTCACGAACAACACCGGCAATTGCACCGGGTGACTGAGAAAGTCGCGTCAGTTCCGCGGCAGAAGCGCCGCAAAGTAGGACATAATTCATTCCGGTTAGTTCCTTTCTGCAATTATTTTATTTGCGGGAGGGTTGCGCCTCAACGGCATCGGCCGCATTTTCTAACCAATCGCCCACAAACTGTTCGATTAGCCCGGCATCACAAAGCTTTGCAAATTCAGGGTTAATCGGCAAGCGTCCAAGCAGTTTAAGGTTATATTCCGCAGCAGTTGCTTCCACATGGCTCTCACCAAAAACAGAGATTTTTTTACCACAGTCCGGGCATTCCACATAGCTCATGTTTTCCACAATTCCGATGATCGGAATATTCATCATATTTGCCATTTTTACCGCTTTGGCAACAATAACGGAAACCAGCTCCTGCGGGGAGGTAACAATGATAATACCATCCACCGGCAGCGACTGAAAGACCGTCAGCGGAACATCTCCCGTTCCGGGAGGCATGTCAACGAACATATAATCCACATCATTCCAGATTACATCGCTCCAAAATTGTTTTACAGTTCCGGCAATCACAGGGCCGCGCCAGACAACAGGATCAGTTTCGTCCGGCAGCAGCAAATTGACCGACATGGTTTCAATACCGGTTTTTGTCTTAACCGGCAGAATTCCCATGTCATTTCCTGTCGCATTTTCGTGTAATCCGAACATGGTCGGAATCGAAGGTCCGGTAACGTCCGCGTCAAGAATCGCAGTAGAAAATTCGCGCCGTCTCATCAGTACAGAGAGCATGGAGGTGACCAGGGATTTGCCAACGCCGCCTTTTCCGCTGACAACGGCAATTACTTTTTTAACATGGCTGAGTTCATTCAGCGGTGCAAGCATGCTTTCCGCCGAACGGCTTTCGCAATTTTGAGAACAGGTTTCGCAATTATGGCTGCAGGATTCACTCATGGGTGGATTCCGCCTTTCTTATATTATTATGTTCCGTTTTATTTCATTACAAACGTTTTCCTTTAATAAATACGCAGGTTGGCTGTAAAATTTCGTCCAGAACCACTACATCGGCACGTTTGCCGGGTTCCAAGCTTCCCAACAGGTTTTCACAGCCGATTACCTTTGCCGGTGCATATGTTGCTGCATAAAATGCGGTTTCCAGCTCCACACCAAAGTTAATCACGCGGCGCACACACTCCATCAGGTTTGTGGAAGATCCCGCAATCGTACCGTTGGCAAGCGTTGCCTTGCCGTTTGTGACGGTGATTTCGTGACCGCCGGCATCCAGAAAACGGGTTCCGTCCGGCAGACCGGCAGCCTCCAAACTGTCGCTGATCATGACAACACGCCGACCAAGCAGACGGAAAGTTGAACGCAGCATGGCTGGATGAATATGAACGCCGTCACAGATCAACTCGGCAGAAACGTTTGGCGTGTCCCATACTGCGCCGACAACGCCCGGTTCACGATGGGTTGCGCCGGTCATACCGTTATATAGATGAATGGCGTGGGAAGCACCGGCCTGAAATGCAGCGCAAGTCAGCTCGTAATCAGCAGCGGTATGTGCGACTGATACCACCGCTTCCCCTTTGACCTCACGAATGAAATCAAGTGCGCCGTCTGTTTCCGGAGCAACATCAACAATTTTAATCATACCGTCACAGGCGGCATTCAGGCGCCGAAACATGGCGACATCCGGATTGCGAATCCATTCCGGCGGTTGTGCGCCGCGTTTTGCCTGACTGAAAAACGGACCTTCCATATGCACACCGAGCGGAGTTGCGCCGGCATGATCTGTTTTGCAATAATCGCGAACATTTACAACTGCTTTGCGAATAGCTTCTTCAGAAATGGTCATGGTTGTGGGCAAAAAAGAGGTAACACCGTTTTTACCTTCATATTCCGCAATTTTACGCAATGCTTCCGGATCTCCGGAGGAATGATCACAGCCGACTGCACCGTGGGTGTGAATATCAATTACGCCCGGAACAAGCAGCTTTCCGGTGCAATCCAACACCTCCTCGCCGGGAACTTCTAAAGATTTACCGATTTGAGCAATGGTTTCCTCATGAATCAGCAGATCCGCTTTAACTCGTTCAAAGTTTCCGTTCAAAATCGTACCGTTTTTCAACAGCATTGCCATCATTCCTTTCTCACTAACAGAATCCGCAGTGGGATTCATCATCATTATATGGTTAGACTGGTGCGAGTTTCCTATTCAAAGAGTAGCAAAACTCTTTACAATTTGCTTTCAGTTTCGTAGGAAATTACCTTTAATCATATTCTTCCTCGGCTAAATTGTCAAGCATTCGCCCCTCGTCCCGGCGGAACTGTGTCGGTGTTTTTTCTGTTTCTTTCAAAAACACCTTTGAAAAATAATTCTGATCAGAAAAACCGCAGTCCAAGGCAATTTCTTTAATGCTTCGGCGGGAATAAGTCAACAACTCGCGGGCATGATTGATTCGGACGGTGGTGATATATCGGCTGATACCAATTCCATATCGTTTTTGGAATGCGTTAATTACGGTGGTTCTGCTGCAGAAGAAATGACTGCGCAGTACTTCAAGAGAAAGCTCATTGCGGTAATTTTCGTTGATATATTTTTTTATTGCGGGTGCAAGATCGGCTTTTTCGGGATTAAAGCGGTTACTCAGAGAAATGTATTTTGCACAGATATCCATAATGTGCAGGCAGGAAACAATTTTATCACGATCGCGAAGCGGCAGTTCATCTACAATATGACGCAACCGAACCGGATCATTTACATAGGGCAAGGCTGCCTCATAAACCGCAAGACGATTGTTTTCCGGTGAGCAGAGTGTTTGTCCCATCATTAAATATCCGATCAGAGTTCCGAAACTGAAAATTGGTGCAACTGCTTCATAAAGACCGAACCGGCACTGATAGATTGAAAATTGCTGCGTTTTTTTTGCGCGTTCAAAGGCAGTATAATCCGTTTCGTGGCAGATTTTCAGCGCATTATCATTCTTTTGTACCATCGCGCACAAAGAACAAAGGCTCTTTGGGTATGCCTCAATTTCATGAAAATCAGTGTCATGTACGCTGAGCCGCAATCCGGAAATATTGTGCAGTTCCTGAAGCACCGTAATTAGTTCCACATGATCGTCCATTTTTCACCCTCCTTTGGCATTAAGCGGTAAACGACAAAACAGTCTTTTAACCTGATATGCACCCTTGGATTAATTAATTAGTCTAAGAATAGACTAAATTACTTAATATTATACGCGTTTTCCTTGCAAAATGGAAGAGGAAAACTTATAATATTCGTAGAGTTTTTATATTTTTTTAGGAGGGACAAAAATGACTCTGGTTATTATGGCTGCAGGTATGGGCAGTCGGTATGGCGGACTCAAACAGATTGACCCCGTGGGACGGCACGGCGAATTTATTTTGGATTATTCCATTTATGATGCAATTCAGGCTGGATTTGACAAGGTAGTCTTCATCATTAAGGAAGAAAATCTGGCGCTTTTCCGGGATACGGTTGGTAAACGCGTGGAAAAGGTGATTCCGGTGAATTATGTTTTCCAAAAAGTGACCGATGTTCCGGCTGGGGTGCAGATTCCCGCAGATCGTACCAAACCTTGGGGAACGGCACACGCAGTTCTTTGCTGTGCCGATGTGGTGAAGGACAATTTTGCGGTGATCAATGCAGATGACTTCTATGGCCGGGATGCATTTAAAATGCTTGGCGAGTTTTTGAAGACGGTACCGGAGAACAGTTCTCCCAGTCATTATTGTATGGCTGGCTATATTCTTGCCAATACGCTGACTGAAAACGGGCATGTAGCACGTGGTGTCTGCTGTACCGATGAAAATAATTTCCTGACAAGTGTAACAGAACGCACAAAAATTCAACGTAACAACGGGCAGACACAATATTTTGAAAATGATATTTGGACGGACTTGCCGGAGACCAGCACCGTTTCCATGAACTGTTGGGGATTTACGCCTAAGCTGTTTGACGCCATTCGTGCCGGCTGGAGTAAATTCTTTGAAGAGAATCAAAACAATCTGCTGAAAGCGGAGTATTTCCTGCCTTCTGTCGTAACCAATCAGATTAATGACGGTACTTGCGATGTCACTGTTTTGAAGACAAGCGCAAAGTGGTTCGGCGTCACCTATCACGAGGATCGTGCTACCGTGGTACAGAAAATTTCGGACATGACCGACGAAGGAATTTACCCGGACGGATTGTGGAAATAAGAAGGAGACAAAGCAGATGATCGATTTTATTCGTGAACACCTGTTGAACCAGTTTCAGTTTGAAGGAACCCCGATTTTTGTAGAGCCTTTCGGCTGCGGGCATATAAATGCAACCTTTGCGGTGTATTTCAAAAGTGAAACAAAACCACCGCGCCGCTATATTTTGCAGCGTATTAACACCGATATTTTTCAGGATCCTGATGGATTAATGGAAAATATCGTAAGCGTGACAGCGTTTTTGCGTAAAAAGATTCTGGCTGCCGGCGGCAACCCAGAGCGAGAAACGCTGACCGTCATACTTACCAATGATGGCAAACCTTATTACCGTGATGCGGAGAACCGTTGCTGGCGTGCTTATGACTTTATTGAAAATGCTACATCCTACCAGACGGTAGAACGCCCCGTTCTGTTTTATAATGCAGCACGTGCATTTGGTAAATTCCAGCGTCTCTTGGCAGATTATCCGACGGCAACTCTGCATGAAACGATTCCGCAGTTTCACGACACCGGAAAGCGTTTCCGTGATTTTTGTGCAGCCGTACAAAATAATAAGGCAGGGCGCAAGGAACTGGTTGCCGACGAGATTGCCTTTGTTCAGGCAAGAGAAAAAGATTGCACAATTGTAACAGATCTGATTGCAGCAGGAAAAATGCCGCTTCGGGTTACGCATAATGACACCAAATTGAACAACATTATGATGGACAACAAGACCGATGAAGGCATTTGTATTATCGATCTCGATACCATTATGCCAGGTTCTCCGCTTTATGATTTCGGAGATAGCATTCGCTTTGGTGCAAGTTCGGCGGCAGAAGATGAAAAAGATTTAAGCAAAGTATTTATGAAGCTGGATCTATTTGAAAGCTATACAAAAGGCTTTTTGAGTGAGGTAGGCTCTGCTCTGACA
The DNA here is from genome assembly GCA_934875675.1 of uncultured bacterium. GTDB lineage: Bacteria > Bacillota > Clostridia > Oscillospirales > Acutalibacteraceae > CAKXIK01. The sequence goes on along the minus strand of CAKXIK010000032.1, from coordinate 392 downwards.
GAAACGGAGCTTTCTCTGCTGGCGTTTTCTTCCAAGTTGATGACGTTGGAATGTGGTATGCGTTTTCTCTCAGACTATTTGGACGGAGACGTCTACTTTGCAACGCATTATGAGGGGCAGAATCTGGATCGTGCTCGTACCCAGTTTAAGCTGGTTGCGGATATGGAACAGAAAATGGATGAAATGAAAGCGGTAGTGGAAAAATACTGCTGATTCAAACAGAAGAAAAGGCTGTGATCATCATGACGCGCAGCCTTTTTCATTGTTTTAAGGATAAAAAATATCTATATTTGTCATTAAGAAGTTTACGTAAAATGTATGTGTTAAAATGATGTGACCCAAAAAGAGAGGAAGCCTCCCGCGAGATATGGTATAATGAGTTCACCACAAAC
>CAKXIK010000031.1 GCA_934875675.1 uncultured bacterium | reverse complement strand
GCTATGGCGTATGCCTGGTTTTTAGAGTTTGTTTATGTGTATTTGTAGGCGCTCAGCCTGATCCACGATTCGTTGCTGTTCCATAAGGGGCGGTAGTGGAATCAGATACTCGTTTGCCTTTACAATGGTGATTGTCCCCACTGTTGTACCCGCAGAGTTCTGCTTAATCTGCTCCTCCATGTATGGTGAGTACATCAAGAGTTTCAGATAGGCGGGGTTAATTTTGCCAAAGTTCTCGAAGCAAATTACACTGGCGTCCTTATAATAAAAACGGTCGCTGTCCTTGACAATATAAGTTTTTCCGAGAGTGCCAACAGCCGTGACCATCAAATCTCCGGGATGCGGTACACCACTGGAAGCGAATTCGGTGTACAGTGCTTCTGTGATAAACAGCTCGTTATCAACAGAGCCCGTATCTGCCAGTTTTCCAATCTCCCTGGCTCTGTAAAAGGGCACCCCTTCGCTTCGCCAATCAGACTGGTGTACACGCCGAGCCGAAACAACATTGACGATTGATTTCAAACGACACCATCGCCAGTTTTCGGGTATCTCAAAGGGCAGTTCATCGTCGATACAGCGCTCCACACCGTCCAACTTCTCATAATGAGAACTTTACAAAGTAGAAGCCACAGCAAAAAGCTGTTCAATCGCCGATACAATTCGGTTCTGCTCTTTAATCGGAGGAATGGGAACAAGGAAATCGCCGACCTTTGATGTCGAAATGTGTACGATAATGTCACCTGTCGCCGTCCTGCGTTTAAGCTCGATGCAATACGGCGAAGCCATATAGTACACCAGATACAGCGGATTCATTCCATGATGCGTCCAAAAAGCCAAATCGCCACCTGCCGCAATTTGTCCTTCTCCGAGAAACGCCACTGTTTTAGCAATATCCACTTTGTTCTCGCCCGTCAATGTGAACACTACATCGCCGGAGGAGAAATGCAAGCAATCCTTATCGAGCGTTTCGGGGACAAAGGAAACTGCTGAATCAAAGGAGGTTTCATAGGTGGTGTAAATCTCCCCGTATCGAATGCACGGGCACCCTTGGGCAACAGTTTCTGTTCGTTTGATGCCGCGCCCTCTGATCATTGTTCCTAAACTGGAAGCCCGACACCAGGCCCAGTTTTCGGGGATTTCAAACGGAATCTCCTCGTCAATACAGACCTCTTCTGAGCCACGCTTTTCATAATGAGAATTATCCCGTCTGAAAATGACGGATTCGTGCTTGTCCTTTTTGATTTTGCCTTCCTTGATGAGCCGCTTCTTCTCCGCCCGGATACGCTCCAGCAGAGCCTCTGCAGGCTCGTCAGACGGGTCTTGGGGTACCAGCTTGCCCTGGACTGCCTCTTGCAGAATCGACTTCTTGAGGGCTTCTGGGAAGTCTTTATTCATAGTGGCAAGCGAGTGCGCTGCGTCATCGTATGCATTTAAGAAGGGTTGCAGTTTTTCGTATGCACACACAATTCGCTTTTGTTCACTGCGTGGTGGAAGCGGAAAGAACAGACTGCTGAGATCCTCTTTATTGAATCCGGCTTGAGCACTCCGTGAATTTGCATGAATAACCGACTGATATAAACTGCTCTGATAGAACAGAAACAAAAATTCCTTTGAAATTAGCTCAGTTTCATATAGAGGAATGACACGGGCCATAGCGACATTGTATGCACCATCCTCAGCCCAAAAAACTTTACCGAGGGATGCACCATACCGTGCAAGGAGGATATCACCTTTGTGTGAAATCTTCGACGCAGCGCTAATGGGTATGTAGACGGGAACTGGGTTGTTTCCATAATCCCGTATTTGGTATAACCGTATGTATCCGTCTCTTGCTTCACTAATGAATTTCGATTTCGGTGGCTGTGAACCACCAGAAATCTCAAACAAATCGTTATGGCGGACCCACTCCCAGCTTTCGGGAATATCAAAGGGAGTATCCAAAGGATGCACCTCATCGCCGATTTTCTCATACGGAGTATTATCAGAACTCGGCTGTTTAACGATTACCTCGGTAGTTTAACGAATACTCCAGTAATTTAACGAATACTCCAGTAATTCAACGATTACTCGGCTGTTTAACGATTACAGCGGAACAAAACGCCTCAATCCGCGCAAAAAGCACGAAACCCCGCCGCATAATTGCTCTGCAGCGGGGTTCACTTATGTGCTGAAACGGTCGAAAAGCCTTATTTCAAGCGGTTTTCGGGCGTAGAAAAAGTCCACCGTAATTCTATCAAAATTACGGTGGACTTATGGTGGAGGCGAGGGGAGTCGAACCCCTGTCCGAAAACCACTTGCAACAGCTTTCTTCGAGTGCAGTCAGTCTTTTAGGATTCCCCTCACACAGCGCCGGCAGACAGGCTCAGTGCTACGGTAGTCTCTGCGTCATGACATCGGGTGAGACACCCCAATGTTCACGTGCACCGCTAATCGACGCCTTCATCCGGGGCGCGGTAGTCCCAGCGAAGACGGCAGCCTAATTAGGCCGCGACAGCAACAGTATTGTTGTCGTTTAATTTAAAGTTTGCGGCTTTTATAGTGGGTCCGCGCCACTACTCGCTTACTGTAACTCACGATCCCCGTCGAAACCTTTACGCCCCCGTAAAAAAAATAAAATTAATGATTACGCTCCTTGATTGCGCGTTCCGCATCGCGTTTTGCTTCGCGGCGAGCCATATCCTCGCGCTTGTCGTAAATCTTTTTACCCTTGCAAACACCCAACTGCAGCTTGACGCGCGAGCCCTTGAAATACAGCGATAACGGCACAAGTGCATAGCCGTCCTGCTTGACTAAACCGAATAGTCTCAGAATTTCCCGCTTATGCAGCAGCAGACGGCGCGCTCTCATCGGATCGCGGTTAAAAATGTTGCCTTGCTCATAGGAGCTTACATGCATCCCGTTGACAATCATTTCGCCGTTTTCAACCTCGCACCAAGAATCCTTCAGGTTCACCTTCCCCTGCCGAATGGATTTAACCTCGGTTCCGCAAAGCTCAATACCTGTCTCCATACTTTCAATCACAAAATAGTCATGGTAGGCTTTTTTGTTTTGTGCAATGGTTTTCAATTCAGTCTTCACAAAAAAGCCCCCTTACTATCTTAATCATGTCATTTGGAGTTACGGCTTGCAGGCCGCAATGTTCCGGCACACTTCTGCCTAACGATTATTGCATACTATCTGTGATATTTATTGTACCATACTTTTTTAAAAAATCAAACGGATTCTGTCGTCAAAATTCTCCGCGGCCTTCTAACGCACGTGTAAGCGTAACCTCGTCGGCATATTCCAAATCTCCGCCAACGGGGATTCCATAGGCAAGACGGGTTACCTTGATGTTTTTCGGCTTAATCAGCTTGGAAAGATACATTGCAGTGAGCTCACCCTCCACCGTGGCATTCGTTGCCATAATGACCTCATGAACCCCGCCCTTGTCGATGCGTTCCAACAACTCGGTAATAAAAATATCATCCGGACCAACATCATGAATGGGTGAAATGGTGCCGCCGAGCACGTGATAAACCGCATGAAATTCTCCGGTACGTTCCAATGCGAAAACATCCCGCGGGTCTTCCACCACACAAATAACAGAATGGTCACGTGCTTCGTCGGAACAAATGGAGCAGACCTCACCATCGGTAAAGTTTTTGCACACCTTGCAGCGTTTAATTTGTTCATGCGCGTCCAGAATCGTCTGTGCAAACTGCTGCGCTTTTTCTTTTGGCATCTGCAGCACATGATACGCAAGCCGCTGTGCAGTTTTATGCCCGATTCCAGGCAATCGCTCAAACTGTTCCACCAGCTTGGTCAGGGGCAAAACACTGTACGCAGCCATTAAAACATCCCCGGAAAACTCAGATTGCCTGTGATTGCTCCCATCTTGGTCTCTTTATCCTCGGCAGCCTTGCGCAGCGCTTCGTTCACTGCAGCAACCACCAGATCCGCCAGCATGTCCACATCCTCGGGATCGACAACCTCCGGTTGCAGCTTAATCGAAGAAACTTCCATTTTTCCGGTCACAACCGCTTCCACTGCATTGCCGCCGGAGGTTGCAGAATATTCTGTCTGCTCCAGTTCTTCGGTCAATACCCCCATCTGCTCCTGCATTTTTTGCGCCTGACGTGCAATGGAATTCATGTCGGCTGAGCCGCCGCCCATTCCCTTTGGTAATCTTGCTTTCATCGAAAAGGCTCCTTTTTTTATTAAATTAATTTTTATTTTCTTTCACCGGTATTCCCGCATCCGCTGCCATTCCGGCAAGGGCTGCAAGAGGATCCTCGGTGTCTTGCTGATGTTTTGTTGCCGACTGATACGGTCCAAGGCGGCAGGTTTTTCCTGTTACGGTGCGAATCGCCTCGCGCATTTTGTCCTTCTGATCTGGACTGCTGCGCAGCATCTCAAACGCCATGCTGTTTGGCGCATCAATGAGCACAAAATCGCCGGAGCAATATGCTTTGGACTCATCCAGAAAGGCGCAAAGTCCCGGAGAAATCTTGTGCAGTGCTTCCAGCACCTCGGACCATTCTGCCATTTCAGAAGAATTTTCTGCGCTGGGCAGTCCTTCGGTCGAGGGCGTCGGCGGTCGCTGGGGCTGTGGCTTTGGTGCCTGTTTTACCGACTGCGCTGCGGGAACACCGTCCGCAACCATGCGTTCCAGCTTTTCAAGCCGTTCCATCACATCGGTTGGCAGCTCTGCAGACTTGCCGCACAATCGTACCAGTGTCATTTCCAACTCCACACGCCGATTTGCACCGCGCGCCATGGCTTCCAGACACAACTGCAGTGCTTCAATTGCGTTGAGAATTGCAGCCAGTGTAAACCGGTGCGCCTGCTCTTCTGCCTTTGCGTATTCTTCATCGCCCACGGTCATCAGGGAACGCGGTTCTTTCATGGTTTTAAATAACATCAGATTGCGAAAGTGCGAGATTAATTCCTCGCAAAGGCGTGCCATATCTTTGGAGGCTTCATGCAGCTGTGCAATTTCCTGCAGGATTGCTTGCGTATTATGGTCGGCGATTGCATCCGTCAGCTGCAAAAGATGCTCTCTTCCCGCAAGACCGGCGGAATCGATGACGACCTGCTCGGTTACTTCTCTGCTGCGTCCAAAACACTGATCAAGCAGTGAAAGTGCATCACGCAGCGCTCCGTCTGCAAGGCGTGCAATCATCAGCGCCGCTTCCTCGGTAATGGTTGCGTTTTCCTGAGAACAGATATATGAAAGGCGCCCGGCAATTGCCTCGGGTGCAATCCGGTGAAAATCGAACCGCTGGCAGCGCGAAAGAATGGTTGCCGGCAGCTTGTGCACTTCGGTGGTGGCAAGAATGAAAACAACATGTGCAGGCGGTTCCTCCAAGGTTTTGAGCAGCGCATTAAATGCGCCGATGGAGAGCATATGCACCTCATCGATGATATAAACGCGATATTTTGCCGTTGCAGGGGTGAAATTGACCTCTTCGCGCAGCTCACGGATGGAATCTACACCATTGTTGCTGGCGGCATCGATTTCGACCACATCGGTAACCGAACCGCTGTCGATTCCTCTGCACAGCTCACATTCACCGCATGGGTCTCCGTCCTGCGGATTCAGACAATTGACCGCTTTGGAAAGGATTTTGGCACAGGTGGTTTTTCCGGTGCCGCGGGAACCCGTGAACAGGTAAGCATGTGCAATTCGTCCCGCGCTCAGTTCATTGCGCAGCGTCACCGTCACCTGCGGCTGACCAACCACGTCTGCAAAGACGCGCGGTCTCCATTTGCGGTAAAGCACCTGATACACCGAAAACACGCCTCACTTTCCGTTCTGGTTTTGCACAAAAAACAAGACAGAAGCGCCGCGTGGCGCGGCATGCACACGGGCGTGCGGATAAACAGACTGGCTGCATCGCACAAAGCGTTCCGCTTAATGCTGCTCGGTTCCCCGCCTGACATGGTTCGCAGTGCTCTGTCGTACAGGGCCCGCTTATCCGCACTCCCGTATGCACGCTCGTTCTGTCTTGCTCGTTGCGATGCATACAATGCACATATTATACCCGATTTACACGGGCAATGTCAATAGAAATGTTCGATCCCCTGTACGTCAGATTACTCCGAATCCCGCACAAAGCAAAACGAATTCAGTTTGCAAATTGCCGCTCGGTGGCAGCTGTGAAAACGCAAATATAGGGTGTGCATTCCAAGAATGGGAGGCAACGAAGTTTCAAGCTTAACGGCGGTCCCTCGTTCCGATGAGGGAATGACCAGCGTTGCAACCGTTTCTGCCTCGGGATCATCCAGCGCCAGTTCAATGCACCCGCCTGCCTGGCGGCACAAATCGGCAACAAATCTCAACGAACTTTCTTCTTCCCCAAAATTGAGATCACGATACTCCACACAGCTGTCATTCGCAATATCGGTCAGCGGCTGATGACCAGCACCATCGGGTTTCATCCGGCATCCCACTGCCATACTCTTCAGCCTCACGTGGGTAGCATAATCGGCTTGAATGGTCTGATACGCATCAATTGGATGAATTAACCTGACATACGTCTGCACCGCATTACCAGTTGAACACGGCATAACTTCGACCCCCTTTTCAGCCTTATAGGATGATGTTTCTATACATAATTATATCTCATATTCATTCAAAATTCAAGCACTTGGCACAATTCTAAGGAAACCTCTGTATTTCTACCCTTTTACAGGGACTTCGATGAAATGACTTAAATTTTTCTTTCCAAGATAAATAACCCGACTATTTTCATGATTCAATGATAATTCTACGGCTTCCAATCAGATTTCCACTATCCATCAACAATAAATTTGCTTCGCAAGGCTCTGTTGCCAACTGCATTTGTGTATTCCAAACAGCAAAGGCTTCCGCGGAAAGGGAAAGGCACACATCACGATGTTCTCCTGCGGGAACGGTAATCCTGCGGAACGCTTTGAGTTCTCGAATCCTGCGGACGGTACTGCTGCGGAAAATCTGCACGTAAAGCTGCGGTACTGCCGTTTCCTCCAGCGCACCGTTGTTATCGATACGAAAGGTAACTTCAATTCCGTCTTGTTGAAGCTGGGTAAGAGCAATCTGCTCTGCTGAAAGCGAAAAACCGGAAAACTCCAGTGTTCCGTATCCGAACCCCTCCCCAAATGAAAAAAGTGGTGAATCAGGTATATCACAATATTTCATGGGGCGGTAGGAATTTTTTGCATTATAATAGACGGGCAGCTGATTTGCACTGCGCGGAATTGAAACGGGCAGTCTGCCGGATGGACTGACGGTTCCGCAAATGATTTCCGCAATCGCCCTGCCGCCCTGCGGTCCCGGATAAAAGCAATACAGCAAACTGTCCGTTTGCTGCGCGATTTCTTCAATTGCATAAGGTCTGCCTGCAATCAGCACGGTGACCAGCTTTTTGCAGCAGTTCCGCACGGCACCAAACAGCTTGACCTGGTTGGCAGGCAGGCGGAGAGAGGCATTATCCACTCCCTCACCACAATCCATTTCTGTATGCTCCTCGCCGGAAATAATTGCTGCACCGTTGCTGTCGAAGGTTGCGCCGCCAAAACGACTGGACGAACCGCCCAGCACCAAAATCACCACATCACAGGTAGAAGCCAGTTGTTGGGCCCGCTGCAAAAGGACGGCGGACTGCGTTTCTTCGCCGGAACATCCCGGGGAGAATAGAACTTCTGCCTCCTCTCCCACCAGGGTACACATTCCCTGCAGCACCGTTACTGCCTCTCCTTCTGCAACCGGCGGTGTATAATCACCAAGCTGACGATACAAATCATCAGCAGCAGGACCAATGATCGCAATTTTTCGCGGCAGCTTTTTTCCGCAATCGGCAAGCGGCAGCAACCCGCCTTCATTCTTGAGAAGCACCGCACTTTCGCGTGCCAGCTGCAGGCTTTCGGAATAATTGATTGCTGTAAAACTTCTTCCGTCCGCATCCTCCGGAAGATAAGGATGTTCAAATAATCCCTGCTCAAATTTGAGTGTTAAAACGCGCAGCACCGCGCGGTCAATAGCTTCCTCACCGACAAGCCCCTGCTCGACTGCTTGCTCCAACTGCGCAAAGGCCTCGTCCCAAAGACCAATATCGACACCGGCATTCAATGCAGCTGCGGCAGCATGAAGCGTATCCCCGGTGATGACTGCAAGCTGATCAATTGCGCAGCCATCGGCCATTACCACACCCGAAAACTGAAATTCATTACGCAAAAGCTCCGTGAGCAGCCATTGGTTTGCGTGACAAAACATGCCATCAATCTCATTATAAGCCGCCATGATTCCGGCAACGTGTTCTTTGCAGCAGGCTTTTGCGGGCGGCAGATGAATTTCACGCAGCTCTCGTTCACCAATCCGCGCTGCACTGGCATTGACACCGCCTGTAGTCTCGCCCTGCGCACAAAAATGCTTTGCCACCATCCCGATGCCGGCACTCTGTATGCCGCGTACTGCCGCCGCTGCAAATTGCGCAGCAAGATAGGGATCCTCTCCAAAGCACTCTTCACTGCGTCCCCACCGTGGGTCACGCAGCACATCCAATGCAGAAACCAGTGCAAGATTCACGCCCATTTGCCGGAGTTGTCTGCCGCAAACATTCTGCGCCCGCTCAAACAGCTCTGGGTCAAACGTTGCTGCCGCTGCAAGATTCACCGGCAGCAAATATCCGCCCAGTGCCTGATGGCCATGAGGAGATTCACTGCTGAGCAGCATCGGAATACCAAAGCGCGAATGCTCCATGACCACCCTTTGCAGCATATTGTATGCCTTGGGTGCAAGTGCTCCGGCAAGACCGGTTGCAAAATCGCGCTTTGACCACGGGTCAGCACGATAAAGCCCATAAAGTGTACCAAGACCGCCAAATCGTTTCACTTCATCCAGAAACGACTGTGACGGGGACAATTTTTCGCCGCAGCGATCGTAAGCCTCGAATCCGTAAAGGCGTTGGCAAAGCTGACCCACCTTTTCGCGCAGCGTCAGCTGACCAAGCAGCAGTTCTGCCCGTTTCTTGGGAGGTAAACCGGCATCTCTGAAATTTTGATTGATCATTTTCGTATCGTTCTCCTTCAAAAGCAAAAAGGGACGATGTCTAATCGCCCCTCGGAATTTTATCGGATGCGGAAGGTCTTAATCTCATAGGGCAGAATGGTGAACGGAATCTGATTTTCCTCAGCCACAAGCTCCTCCTGTGGCTCCTCCAGCAGATTACATTCCTGCACCGATGTGATAGGACGATTCCATGTCAGGCTTGCCTGCGTGCGTGCATTTTCGCACTCATACATGCGGACAATCACCCCATCGCCGTCCTCGGCTTGCTTGATGGTTTCCACAATCACATTTTTTGCATCCACCGAAGCCAGCGAAAACACTTTTCCTGCAGCACCGCCGTTCACGGCATAGGCAGGCTGATTGAGGAAATATGCTTGTGCCACTGTTTCCGCACTGCGCCACGTTTCAGCATGCGGATAGACTGCATAGGTGAAAACGTGCTGCTCCTGGTCCGTGGTGGGATTCGGTTCAATGCCAGACTTAATCAGTGTAATTGCCATATTGCCGTCGTGTACAGAATGACCGTATTTGCAGTCGTTAAGCAGGCTGACACCATAATGACCTTCGGAAACGTCAATCCATTTCTGACCGCAGCTTTCAAACCGCGCCTGATCCCAGCTGGTATTGAAATGCGTTTTGCGTGTCACATTACCGAACTGGATATCGAACGTTGCTTCATCAGAATGCAGGTCAACCGGGAAATGCACCTTGAGCAAATGCTGGTGTTCTTTCCAGTCCACCTGTGTCTCAAAATCGATGCGCGGGCAGTCGGCGTAAAAGTGAATCCTCTGGCGAATCTGCGAATTGCTGAAATGGCGCTCCAACTCAAGCGTTGCGCGCACCGGACCCATTTCGGTCCATTCCATATGCTGCAAATCGGTAACATCCCAGAATTTTTCGGTGTAATAGCAGTCAATATCCCAGTTGTCGTAATAAATCGGCTTATCCTCATAAACGCGCATGAGATTGATTCGCTCGCCGGGCTTGACCACCTCGCGATTGTTTTTGCGGTCGAAGAGACTGGTAAACAAACCTTCCTCATCCACCGTGACGCGATAGAAGGGTGTTTCCAGAACATTTCCGCTGCGCTGCATCGTTTTGGCTGCTGACGATTCCGCTTTCGCAAAGGATTTAAAGCCTTTTGCGGGCAACGCGGGCAAAAATGCAACTGCGCCCTCTGCCGTTTGCTGCACCGGGTACACCGCACCGGTTTCATCCGTCAATGCCGCCGCATCGCAAGTACCAAGCTTGACCACATCGCTGCGCAGCTTTCCGGTTGTATTAAACACCGTCACGCCGTCCCCTTGCGGAGTAAGGGATTGCAGACGTTCCCTGGTCAACGTTTCAACTTCTTCTGCAATCGCGGCATATTCCTTTTTCGTTACCTCATAAACCTCATGAATAGAGGTTCCGGGCAGAATATCATGGAATTGGTTGAGCAGAACGTTTTTCCACATCCGGTCGAGCTGCTGTACTGGATATGCCAGCTGCGGCGCTGCCAGAACACCGAGCAGCTCCAAATCCATTAATCCTAATTCACTTTTGCGGTTGGAACGCTTGTTGCGTGCCATCGAGGTGTACGTTCCGCGATGATATTCAAAATACAGTTCACCTTCCCACGTTGGCAGGCGCTTATTCCCCTGAACCCGCTCGGCAAGCTCGTCAAAGAACTGGCGGGCAAACACCTGGCGCACCTTTGGAATCCCGCGGACACCCTTTTCCATTCTCTTGCTGGTTTCCAGCATTTCACGGGTCGGTCCTCCGCCGCCGTCGCCGTAGCCATAAGAAATCAGAATATCGTGATTAATTTCCTTGTTCTGATAACGCTGCCAGCCACCCATGATTGCATCCGGGTGGAGCATGCCGTTATACGTTGTAAAGAAATTTTTCACATCCTGTCCAACGCCGAGCGTCGAAACAAAATGCGTCAAAATCTCGCTGCCGTCAATTCCGCGCCATTCAAACGTATCAAACGGGACCTTGTTGAACTGGTTCCACGAAAGCTTGGTCGTCATAAAATAATCGATGCCGCTCTTTTTCATGATTTGCGGCAAAGCTCCCGAATAGCCGAACACGTCCGGCAGCCACAAAATGCGGTTATCCACACCGAACTCCTCGCGGAAAAAGCGTTTGCCATGCACAAACTGGCGCACAAGACTTTCGCCGGAGGTCAGGTTGCAGTCCGCCTCGAGCCACATGCCGCCCTCCGGTTCCCAGCGCTGTTCCTTCACGCGCTGCTTGAGCCGCTCATAAAGCTCGGGATAACGCTCCTTCAGGAATTGATACAGCTGCGGTTGACTGGACATAAAGCGGTAATTGGGGTATTCCTCCATCAGCTTGAGCACCGTGGCAAAGCTTCGTCCCACCTTTTCGCGCGTCTGCTCTACCGTCCACCACCATGCAACGTCGATATGCGTGTGTCCGATGCAGCTGGCAATCACATCGTCACATCCAGCAAGATCGGTATAGAGTGCTTTTTGCAGATATTCGGACGCAGTGCGCAGCGAGGTGTATAATGCATCGGAATAAGGGGTGCGCAAATCCAGCCGGTTGACGGCTTCATTAAGGGCTTCTTCAATCAATCGGCGGGTACGGTCATCCTTTTCCATGCGGGAAAATGCTTCCAGCGGCATTTTCAAGTCATAGTAGAGCGATTCAATTTCGGGATCAACTTCGTGCAGCTCCACAATCAAATTAAATTCGCTGTGCAGCGTTCCGGTGTAGGATTGTAAATCAAGGCAGAGGGTTTCACCCGCTTGCGCTTTCTCACGGAGAAAAACGTCGCGGTGATTCATATCCATGCCCTGTGTGGTTTCTCCGTTGACGAACAGCAAAAACTGCGGATTTTTGCCGTCGTCCCATTCGTCAATTTGGGTGCGGACATGCATCCAGAGTGGTTTGCCGGCGAATGCTTCCGGCACAGTAAACTGCGCGCGGAACCAGTAATGGCGGTCTGGGCCATACCAATGCATGGTGCGGCTGTCGAACCGCTGCCATTCCTGCGGATCGGCTTGTGCATCTGCCGGATGAACAAAATTGCCTTCTTTATAATATAACTCTTCCACCGGCAGCGTTTGCTTCACGCTCAGCCGTTTTAGCTCGTTGCAGATGACTTCAACCCGTTTATCAAGAAATTCCATGAACGTAATCATTCCTTTCGCGCAGTTATCAGTTGTTATACTCATTCCGAATTAGAAACGGTATAAAAATCAAGAAAAAGCTTGAAAATATGGGGTTTTTCAAAGATTTTTATCTACCGTTTCAAGAGGAATTAGTATTAAAGCGGTCTTTCGCGCATGATGCGCATTAATTCGTCCACAGTGGTGAACGCAAGCCCCGTTACGGTGTCAGCACAGCCATAATATATCGCAATGCGCCCCGTATCGGAATCTGTCAGTGCGGCGCATGGGAATACCACATTTGGCACATCACCCATGCATTCATATTGCTCATATGGTGCCAGAATATAGTCGCGGCAACGTGCTTTTACCTTCCAAGGCCCGTCAAGATCCAGCAAGGCGACACCCATACGGTAAACGTAACCGTTGCAGGTGGTCAGCACGCCATGATAAATCAGCAGCCAACCTTCATCCGTCTCGATGGGTGTTGGCCCCGGTCCGATTTTTGTGGACTGCCAGGCGGACTCATCCCCCTTGACGGTTCCCATCACATATCGGTGGCAGCCCCAATATTTCAGATCGGGACTTCGGCTGACAAAGATATCGCCAAACGCCGTATGCCCCGTGTCACTCGGTCGGCTGAGCATCATATATTCTCCGCCGATTTTGCGCGGGAACAGTACGCCGTTGCGGTTATAGGGCAAAAATGCATTTTCCAGCTGGGTAAAGGTCTGAAAATCATCGGTATAGGCAACACCGATGGTAGGGCCGTGATATCCGTTGCACCACGTGATATAATAGCGACCGTCCAGACAGCAAACACGGGCATCGTAGCGGTATTCACGCCGGAGAATTTCGGGCTCTGCGCCGGTAAAGACAATTGGCTCATCGTTAATTTCCCAATGCAGGCCATCCTTGCTGAATCCCGCAAAAAGATCCATGCTGACCGAGCGGCTGTCGCAGCGAAAAACGCCTGCATAACCATCCCGGAACGGAACAACGGCGCTGTTGAATACGCTGTTTGAATTTTTTGTTGCGCGCCTGCCCAGAACCGGGTTCTGAGAATAGCGCCAAACCGGAAGATCTTCCTCTGCCGGTTTCTCCTGCCAGGGCATATTGGGCAGGGGCGTACCAATTATTTTGCTCATGCAAGTTCTCCTTATGATATCATGCGATATTTCATTTTTAAAATAGGGAAACCCGAAGGTTTCCCCATTCAACTAACTTATTTCGTGCACTGGATTGCTTATTTGCTGTAATGCTTGTCAATTTGTTCCTGAGCAGCTTTCATCAGATCATCAAAACCGGCAGCGCGCATTTCCTTCATCATGGAAGCAACTGCGGTTTCGGGATCCACTGTACCGGTCAGCAGCTCGCTCTTATAGCGCTCAAAAATCGCAGTGCAGTTTGCAATCTGATCTGCATAATTGGTCGGATCAAAGGTGAATCCGAGCAGCACGGAGGCTTTGGCGCCTTCATTAAGCTTCTTCACTTCGTCCCACTGATTGAAGGTAACATCATCAGTCTGCGTAACATTGAAGAAGGTACCCTGCGTGTAACCTGCCATTGTCCATTCGGTATTGTTGCGATGAATTTTGTTATCTGCAGTGTAGGTGAAGTCGTCACCTTCCAGACCATAATAGAACGCATCACGAACCTTGGAATCGGTGTTGAGCAGTTGCAGGAATTCGAGTGCCTTTTCCGGATTTTTGCAGTTGGAGGAGATGCAGTTGAGCGAGCCCTGAACGGTATCGTTGGAAACAACGGTATCGCCCCACTGGTAAGCAACCGCATCTGCACCCATGTTCGGACCCCATGTTGTTTTTGCAGCACCGCTCCAGCCCTGTGCAACATAGAACGAACGGTATTTCGGAGCCTCTGCCAGCGTTGCAGCATCCTGGTTGATGATGCCGGCCTTGTACCACTGATTCAGAGTCTTGAGGTTATTCATGACATCTTCCTGCTCAAACACGGGAACAACTTTACGGTTGCCATCATCATAACGCACGCCGATTGCCGAAAGTCCGGTGCCCATGCGGTCATACCAGCTGGTGATTGCACCGAGTCCATCGGAAGCCAGAATGAACGGAGCTTTGCCTTCGCTATCTTTAATCTTGGTCAGGGAATCGGTCAGCTCGCTGAGATTGTGCAAAGTATCAACCTTGAGGCTGTATTTGTCGATCATCGCCTGATCCCAGACAAAATACTGTGTTGCAGAGCTGTCCTTATAGGTGGGAACTGCATACAGCTTGCCATCAAGTTTACAGGCTTCCCAGTAATCTGCCGGAATATACTTGTACAACTCGGGAGTCGCAGTCTGAACGGTATTGGTAATATCCGCAAAAGCGTTCAGGCGAACGTCGCTTGCGTAAGTGGCCATATCGGTGAAGAGAATATCATAGTCACCGGCGGTGTTCACGATAACGCTGCGGCGGTTGCTCCAGTCGCCCCAGGAAACAACTTCAACATCAATATTAACGCCGATTTTCTCTTCGAGGTACTTGTTGATGCTGGCTTTCCATGCATCATAGTTTTTCGGCATTCCGCTGCCCACGGCGACCCACTTCAGATTAACAACCTGCTGAGAAGAGGTGCCCGTCGTGCTTCCGGTGTCCGTCCCTGAAGAAGATTCGGACGGTTTGCACGCTGTGACGGAGAGTCCCACAACAGCGGCAAGCGCCAATGCGAAAAGTCTTTTCATTTTCATGCGGTTTTTCCTCCTAAAAAAGTCATGTTTTTATTAATGTGTAAAAGCAAATTTGCTTTTGCAACCAAATGAATGGAACCGACGTCCGGCTCCGTGCTCAGCCTTTGACAGCGCCGATGGTAAGACCGGAAATAAAATATTTCTGAAAGAACGGATAAGCACAGGCAATCGGAATAACCACGACAATTGCAATTGCCATTCGAACGCCTTCTGTCGGCATCTGACCGATATATTGCTGCAGGGAAGCACCGGCGGAAGGATTGTTTGCAATATACTGAATTTGCTTGACCATATTGTCCAGCAACGCC
The DNA here is from genome assembly GCA_934875675.1 of uncultured bacterium. GTDB lineage: Bacteria > Bacillota > Clostridia > Oscillospirales > Acutalibacteraceae > CAKXIK01. The sequence goes on along the minus strand of CAKXIK010000031.1, from coordinate 16,928 downwards.
TGCAGTGAAACCAGATTCTTCTGGGTAATATACAGGGAAGACTGAAACCAGTCGTTCCAATAACCGAACGAAAGAAAAAGTCCGATCGTTGCAAGCACCGGCTTGGAAATCGGCATCACGATGCTGCCGAAAATACGAAACTGACTTGCACCGTCAATCTTGGCCGATTCAATAATAGAATCCGGAATCGTACTTTTGAAAAATGTTTTACAAATAATAATGTTGAATGAAGATACCGCCAGCGGAAGAATCAACGCCAGAATATTGTTTCCAAGTCCCAGCAAATTATTGGTAACCACATAGTTTGCCAGCATACCGCCGTTAAAAATCATGGGGATAAAAACAACATAGGTGAAGAAGCCCTTCAGCTTAAAGTTTGGCCGGCTTAGCACATACCCCATCGTTGTGGTGAGGAAAAGTCCAAGAACGGTGCCGAGCACAGTCACAATTACCGAAATCCACAGTGCATGCAGAATTGTGCTGCGTTCATTCCACAAAAAGGAATATGCCGCCCCGGAAAACGACTTTGGAATAAACTGATATCCATAAGTGGATAGCGTTTGTTCCGAGGAGATAGAAATCATGAACACCAGAATCAGCGGAATAACGCACATCAGTGCAAATATCAGCAAAAGAATATTGAACAAAATATTTGTAACCGGTTTAATCCGGTTAAGCCGGTTCATCGGCTCTGCTTTGACATCCATAAAATTCTTGCTCACAGCTTCTCCCCCTCTCTTAAATAATCGCACTGTCCGAATCGATCTTGGAAACCACAAAGTTTGCAAGCAAAATCGTGATACAGCAGGCAATCGACTGGAAGAACGAAGCTGCTGCGGTCTGGCCGATCGGAGCATTGGTACGGATTGCGTTGAAAATATAGGTGTCGAATGTGGAAACGGTCGTGTAAAGCGAGTTCGGAATACCGCGTGTCACCTGATAAAACAAGCCGAAATCGGAATAAAAGATTCTGCCCACATTCAAGATAAACATCATAATTACGACGGACTTAATACTCGGCAGCGTAATATATTTTGCCTGCTGCCATTTGGATGCACCGTCGATCACTGCCGCCTCGTAAAGGCTCTGATCAATTCCGGTAATGCTTGCCAGGTAAACGACCATGCTGTAACCAACCGTTTTCCACACCTGCATGAACACCAGAATATATGGCCAGTACTTTGCTTCGGAATACCACTGAACGGTGTTTCCTCCAAAAGAAGCAATCATGCTGTTAATCAGACCCTTATCCGGGCTCAGGAATGCGTAAACAAAATAGCTGATGACAACCCACGACATAAAGTGTGGAAAAAACATCATCGTCTGATAAACCTTGCCGGCACGCTTGTTGTAAATCTGACTGATTACAATCGCGAGTGCCACCGGGATGACTGCACCCAGAATGATAAACACAACGTTATAAAGAACCGTGTTGCGCAGCAACATTCCAAAAGCATTGGATTCCACAAAAAATTTGAAGTTTCTCAGTCCCACCCAATCGCTTTCCATCAGGCTGTACAGAAATCCGTGACCCGGCGATATCTTGAAGGATTTAAAAGCAATGATGATGCCGAACATCGGCAGAAACGAAAAAACGACATACCAGATAAAGCAGGGAAGCCCAAGCAAGCCAAGCTCTGTGTCATCACGCGTCCAGCGCTTTTTATGCTTACTTTTTTTGATTTTGTTAACTTCTATTTTATCCGCCTTCATATCTTTCCTCCTGACATGATTAAAGTAATGTTGCTGTTTTCTACAATTGGATTATAGCAATTGTCAGTAAATATGTCAATAATATTTTCACAAAAATCATCGATTTATACATTATGCTAAAATATTTTTATGCATTCTGTGAAGGTGTACAAAATTTGATTTAAATTTTGCTTTACATTATCAGAAAATATTTAAGTTTACATTTAACCTTGTTTTTATTGCTTTATCACGCTATAATAAAACACAGGTTAACATTTTATAACTATCAAGTTACATTGTTCCGTGCAGCCGCCAGTCGGGCAGAAAGGGAGTTCACGTTATGAATAATCATTCCCACCGGGTTACGATGCAGGATATTGCCGATGCCTTGGGGATTTCACTTGTAACTGTTTGGAAAGTGATGAACAATCGCGCCGGCGTTTCTGATTCTCTCAAAGGCCGCATTATCGCCAAAGCAGCGGAACTTGGGTACACTCACTCTGCGGCAGTTACGCTTTCCTCACACGATTATGAAGAAAAAAGCAGTGTGAGTCTCATTGTTTCCCGCCCCGAATCCAGCCTGTTCTGGACAGGAATGATCCATCGAATCGCAAAGGAATTCACCCACCGGAACATTAACTTGGTTTACACATACGTTCCTTCCTTTTACCGCATTGGCTACCAACTTCCCGCCATTCTCAACCCGCAGAGCGTGCAGGGGATCATCATCATGAACGTTTATGATGAAGCGATGCTTCGTTTGATTAACACGCTCCCCATTCCGAAGGTTTTTCTCGATACCGTAACCTCAATACCATCCTACGAATTGGCCGGTGATCTTGTGTTGTTGGAAGGGCGCAACAGCATTCGTGAAATTACCGATCATATCATCTCACAAGGCAGGACCAATCTGGGATTCATTGGTGACATTCGCTACGCACGCACCAATTATGAACGGTATATCGGTTTTGAAGAATCGCTCAGCGCGCATAAAATTCCGATCCGCGCGGAAAACTGCATGACACAGGGACTTGGAATTTATGATTATTATGAAAAAATAAGTTGTTTTCTTGGTCGAATTCAAAAAATGCCGGACGCATTTGTTTGTGCCAGTGATTATGTTGCCCATTTCCTTCTTTATTATTTAAACGGACAAGGATATAAGGTCCCGCAACATGTGGCCGTAAGCGGTTACGACGGAAATTCAGAATACGGAATCAGTGAAGACATTCTGACAACGGTACCGGTGAACACCGATGCTTTGGGCAAGCTGCTGGTTCGCGAGCTGCTGTTTCGCATGGAAAATCCTGAGTCACCCTACGAGGTCGACTATGTCAATGTGCACGTCAGATATGGTTCTTCCACTTGCATCCGTCCCGATTCTGATGTTTTATAAGACAACAAAAAAGCAGGGTATGAAAAGCAGCCGGATCCAACGATCCAACGGGCTTTTCGTACCCTGTTTTAATTTATTGATTGATTATTATTCCCCAAAGACCGCACGGTAATCTGCTTTGAATTTTTCAATACCAATATCCGTCAGGGGGTGTTTTGTCATCTGTTCCAGAACCTTATACGGAACCGTTGCAATATCAGCTCCTGCCAATGCACACTCGGTCACATGCACCGGCGTGCGCACACTAGCTGCAATAATTTCCGTCTTCAGTTCGGGATAATTGGCAAAAATACGGGCAATTGTCTGCACCAGCTCGATACCGTTCTGGCCGATATCGTCAAGCCTGCCAAGGAACGGACTGACATAGGCGGCACCTGCACGCGCCGCAAGCAATGCCTGATTTGCACTAAAAATCAATGTACAATTGGTTGGGATATTCTCCTTGGAAAGCTGCTTAATTGCTTTCAATCCCTCGGTTGTCATCGGAATTTTGACCACCATATGTTTGGGATCAAGCGCAAAAATTTCTCTTCCCTCCCGCACCATATCCTCTGCTTTTTCTGTGGTTGCCTTCACTTCGCCGGAAATGGGTCCGTCCACTACTGCTGCAATTTCACGCAGGGTTTCCGCGTAATCCCGTCCTTCCTTTGCAATCAGGCTTGGATTGGTTGTTACACCGGAGATAATTCCCATTTCATTTGCTCTGCGGATTTCCTCAACATTCGCGGTATCAATAAAAAACTTCATGCCAGGCACTCCCTTCAAATTGATCCTTCGGGACGAGCAAAACACAGTTCCAAGAGCCGCAATTTCCTGCAAAATATAAAAAGAGAGCGCAAAACGCCTTCCTCCGCAGGAAAAACGCGTTTTACTCATCTCTCAATGATTCTTCCTTTGGAATGATTATAATCCCAAATTAAAAAAATTGCAAGAAATGATTCGCTGTAAACACATTACCAGCCTGCTTGCGGTGGCTCATCATTTTTTGCCTTCCGCCATTTCTGCATTCTTATGCAAACGGATTTTCCGTTGGGTACGGCAGGGACTTCGGCTGATTATACGCAATATCGGCAATACCGAGAAATTTGAACACCTCAAACAGAGCCTTGCCGCAATGCGAAAATGCCACTGCACCGTGATGAGGATAGCGTTTTTGAATCAACACATGACGGTAAAAACGTCCCATCTCCGGAATCGCAAAAATGCCGATACCGCCGAAGCTGCGTGTTTTTACCGGAAGCACCTCTCCTTGGGCAATATAGGCGCGCAGCTGTCCCTCGCTGTCACACTGCAGACGGTAAAATGTAATGTCACCATCGGCAATATCCCCCTCCAGCGTGCCACGCGTAAAATCAGGATCACTGCCCTGCGGTTCCAGTAAACGATGCTGAATCAGCTGATAACGCACTGCACAATCGGTGCACATTTTGCAGCTGGGTGTGTTGCCGCAATGGAATCCCATGAAGGTATCGGTAAGATTATAATCAAATTTTCCCGCGATATCCTCATCAAACAGATACTGCGGAACACTATTGTTGATATCCAGAAGTGTAACCGTATCACCACTGACGCACATGCCGATGTACTCGCTCAATGCCCCGTAAATATCAACCTCACACGCAACCGGAATTCCGCGGCTGACAAGCCGGCTGTTGACATAGCATGGCTCAAAACCGAACTGAGACGGAAATGCCGGCCAGCATTTATCTGCAAATGCAACATACTTTTTACTGCCCTTATGCTGCTCTGCCCAATCGAGCAGTGTCAGTTCAAACTGTGCCATGCGCTCACTCATATCGGGATAATACTTGCCTTCTCCCATTTCCTTTGCCATATCGGCACAAACATCCGGGATACGTTTATCCCCGGCATGCTGCTGATAAGCCACCAGTAAATCCAGCTCACTGTTTTCTTCCACTTCGACGCCCAACTCATAAAGACCGCGAATCGGAGCATTGCAGGCAAAAAAGTCCTGTGGGCGCGGACCAAAGGTGATAATTTTGAGATTCCGCAAACCGAGAATTGCCCGTGCAACCGGTACGAATTCCGCCATTTTCTCGGCAAGCTCTGCTGCTGTACCAACGGGGTACTCCGGAATATAGCCGCGCAGGTGACGCATTCCGAGATTATAACTGCAGTTGAGCATTCCGCAAAATGCATCTCCGCGCCCGTCAATCAAGTCCCCGTCTCCCTCTGCAGCCGAAACAAACATGCAGGGACCTTCAAAATGTTTTGCAATCAGTGTTTCCGGTGTTTCCGGACCAAAATTTCCAAGAAAAACAGTCAGCGCGTTGCATCCTGCCTCTTTAGCCTCTTCCACCGCCTTGAGCATATCCGCTTCATTTTCAACCGTCTTCTGGATTTCAATCACCGGCAGCTGAGTTTTTGCACATTCCTTCACAATAGCAGACCGGCGTTTTTCGGAAAGGGAAATCGGGAAGCAATCGCGGCTGACGGCGATGATTCCAAGCACTACCTCGGGAAGATTGGTGGATTTCATATTCGTTCAGCATCCTTTCATTATCTATCGTTCAGATTGATTGGCCATATTACCTGCTAAAATTATTCAAGTCAAGGTTTTCGCCTGCCAGGGCAACCGCGGCACCTTCCTGTGCCTCTTTGCTGTCAGGATGAGCCAACAGCCATTTATTGCAAGCCCAAAGAAAGCCAGTCTCCCTGTCAAACAGAGAGACCGCCCACTTTTGGGATGCTCTAAGCTGCTGCATTGCGGGTTCCTCCGCTACATATTCCACATTTTCCGGCAACGGAGTGGAATCTTCAAGCACCGTCAGCAATGGCTTGACATCATATCCGGTTAATATCCTGCCATAGGGCCGGAATTCCGGATCGGTTACAGAAAAAAACTTCAGTTTGATCGCCCCTCTTTCTCCAACAACTTGAGCAGCGGATAAATTTTGTGCCAATGCGCATACCGTTGTTCATACTTTTGCACCAGAACCGGATCGGGTTTGATTTCTTCCCGAATTTGTACGAGCCGGTCTGCACAAGTTTTCACGTCCGGAAAAATCCCGCAAGCAACAGCCGCCAGCATTGCACCTCCATATCCGGGTCCTTGTTCCGTTTGCGGCAGCTGCAGCGTAATTCCCAGCACATTGGCTAAGATGATGCGCCAAAGACGACTTTTTGCACCACCGCCGCAAAGCGTACTGGTTTGTAGCTGGATACCCTGTGCACGGGCAATCTCCACACAGTCACGAATGGCAAACGACACACCCTCCAGCACCGCCTGTGTCATTTGCGCACGGGATGTATCCATTCGCATTCCAACAAATGCACCCCGGGCCGCCGGGTCATTGTGCGGGCTGCGTTCTCCCATTAAATACGGTAAGAAACAGACATCATTTTCGCCAAGCTGTTCCCTTGTAACAGGCAATTCTTCTGTCTGAAAATCTTTTGTCTGCAGAATGGTTTCTATCCACCATTTATTGCAGCTCGCCGCGCTGAGGATGCATCCCATCAGATGATACCCTCCGTCGGCATGAGCGAAAGAATGCAGTGCGTTGGCGCGATCAACGCCGAACGTATTACTCGTAATAAAAACCGTCCCCGAAGTGCCGAGGCTGATATTACTTTTTCCTCCTCCGACTGCTCCGCATCCAACAGCGGCGGCGGCATTATCCCCTGCGCCGGCACAGACGATTACGTCTTCCGGCAAACCCAGTTTTTTTGCAAGCTGCGGTCTGATTGCTGAAACCGGTTCATCGCTTTCAAAAAGTTTTGGCATCTGCAGTTCGCTAACCCCACAGATTGCAAGCATTTTCTTGCTCCAGCACCTGTGCTCCACATCAAGCAGCAGCGTTCCGGAAGCATCCGAAAAATCAGTGGAATGTACCCCGGTTAACATATAGTTAATGTAATCCTTCGGAAGCATAATTTTGCGGATTCTTGCAAACAGCTCCGGTTCGTTTTCTCTCATCCAGAGCAATTTTGGTGCGGTAAACCCTGCAAAGGCTATGTTTGCTGTGCAGCGGCTGAGCACTTCCTTACCAATGGTGCGGTTAAGATACTCTACCTGCTTTTGGGTACGTCCGTCGTTCCAAAGAATTGCCGGTCGAATCACACTATCATTTTCATCAAGCACCACCAGACCATGCATCTGACCACCTGCGCCGATTCCGCGAACCTGCGATGAATCTTCTCCCGCAAGCAGCTCCGAAATTCCACCCTGCACCGCATTCCACCAATCTGCCGGATTTTGCTGGCTCCAACCGGGCTGCGGAAACTCCAACGGATATTCTTTGCTGACAATTTTACGAATGGTTCCGTTTTCATCCATTAGCAGCAGCTTAACTGCAGAAGTGCCAAGGTCGATTCCGATTAACAACATTTCCATTCCCCCGTCACGCAATTTTAGTAAAATACTTTAATAAAATTTATTTATATAAGTTATTATCATCATACAATAGTTTTTTTACAAAGTCAATTGCGAATACACTCGGATTTCATTTTGCGAAACCGGTGGTAAGGTTGACAAATTCTCTGAATTCACCTATCATTATGATGTTGTTTTTTATTGACAAGTCGTCAAACAGGTTTATTTGTTTTTAGAAATATTGAGCACTTTGTCTTTTAATCGCTGCAATGGTGCAGAAAAGCATTACTTTTAAAAATCTTTTTTACAAAAGCAAGGTTGTGATTTTGACTGATGGCAGAGCTGACAGAGACGATTACCGAACGGCGCCGCGTTACGCGCAACAAAATTTATCAATATTTATATCGGGCTCCCGCTCCGCGATCCAAGCAAGAGATAGCGACGGATCTTTCGCTGAGCCTTCCAACCGTACATCAGAATCTGAATGAATTAATGGAAGCGGGGCTTGTGGAGCCGGGCGGTTTTCAGCAATCCACCGGCGGAAGACGCGCCACGGGTATGACCATTGCTGCCGGTGCACGGTTTGCCGTCGGCATTTCTCTCTCTCAGAATCATATTCGTCTGCTTGCAGCCAATCTGCACATGGAGGAAATTGCGTATCAGAAAATTGCATTACAAAAAACGCAGAATGCAGAGGAGCTTGGATGTTGCATCGCTGATAAACTGGAACTTTTTTTAAATCAATTCGCACTAAATCGTCAAAAGCTGCTTGGCATTGGAATTGCGATCCCAGGCATTTTAAATGCACAGGGCGACCAGATTCTGTTGGCCCCCACTATGCAGCTGCACGGTGTCAGCATCACCTCCATTACCAAAGCCTTGCCATACCCATGCTTTGTTTCAAATGACGCAACCGCCGGAGGATTTGCGGAATGGTTTGCGCAGGATTCGCGGGAAAGCATTGCATATCTTTCTTTGGAAAACGGAGTGGGCGGTGCGGTGCTGCTTGGCGGAACTCCCTATAACGGCACCAACGGCCGGAGCGGCGAATTCGGACACATTTGCGTGGAGCCCGGCGGTCTCGCCTGCAAATGCGGCAAACGCGGCTGTCTGGAAGCCTATTGCTCTGCTGCACGCATCAGCGACGACCTGGGCATCACGCTGGAGGACTTTTTCGAAGGTCTTGCCAAACACAATGCAACCCATGAATCACTCTGGCAGGACTATCTCCAGCACCTTGCCTCCGGAATCAACACCATTCGCATGGTGCTGGACTGCAACGTCGTACTCGGCGGAATCCTGACACCCTACATCAATCCTTATCTGCCCCGCCTGCAAGAGCTTGCCGCCGCCTGTAATCCATTCGAATCCGATGCCGATTACATTCGCCTGTGCCGCTATCCGAACCGTGCAATTCCGCTGGGTGTTGCACTCCACTTTGTTCAGGACTTTATTGAAACATTATAGTTAATTGTTACCAACCCAAAAACATGGACGCATTTTGCTCTGTGTGGTAAACTAAATATAATAAAAGGCGAAAGGATGATTGGATGACTATACTATCTCAACTCAACAGCCCCTCCATGTACTTAATCTGCGGCGGAATTATTTTATTTGTAGCGATCGTCTGCGTTTTCTTTCTGATTCGTGCTTATCGCGCAGGAAAAGCAATCGGCATGGATCCTACTAAAATGAAGCGTGCCATTACCTCCAGCGCTACCTTCACAATTTTACCGAGTATCGGAATCCTTCTCGGCGTCATTGCGCTTTCCGGCAGCCTTGGCACTCCCTTGCCATGGCTTCGTCTTTCTGTAATCGGCGCGCTGCATTACGAAACACAGGTTGCGGAGGCTGCTGCCGAACAGGTTGGACTTTCTCGTCTTTCTGCTTCCGAAATGACTCCCACTGCATTTGCCACCATTGCCCTGCTGATGAGCTTTTGCATCATGTGGGGAATGGTGTTCTCCGTCTTCTTTAATAAACGCTATCTCAAGCGGCTCAAGGCACCGGGCAAAAAATCCTCCGGGTCCAGCTTTGGCGATTCTGCCATGACCGCAATGTTCATTGGTCTTGTGTGTGCATATGTCGGCAGTTACATCGGCAGCTTTGTTTCCGGCAACGGTCTGTTCAGCTTTTCAGGCGATTGGACACCGCTGGTGGTTGTGCTGGTTGCCGGGCTTTGCATGGCCGGGTTCATCTGGCTTTCCGAAAAGAAAAAAGCCGGCTGGGTTGAAAACTTTTCCATCGCCGGCAGCATGATTATTGCCATGGCAGCAGCTGTGTTTGTAAAATCCTTCGCATAAGCCTTGCCCATTACACACCAGAAAGGAATAGATGATTGTTATGAACGAATCGGAGAAGAATTCTTATGTTGAAAAATATAACGACCGCACCCATGTGTTTGGCAGGATTGCATGTATTATTGTCCTGATTCTCCTGATCGGTGCACCGTTTTTGATGGGGGCAACGCTCGGTGCCATGCCGGATCTCGGCGCATTTGGCAGAGGATTTCTCTCGGTCGGGCTTGTCTGGATGGTAAGCAGCATTGCGGAATATCTCATCTATACGCCAATGTTGGGTGCCGGCGGCGGATATCTTGCCTTCATCACCGGAAATCTGATCAACATGAAGATTCCCTGTGCGGTAAATGCCCGCGACATTGCCGAAACGAAAACCGGAACCGCTGAAAACGAAGTGATTTCCACACTCTCCATCGCAACGGCATCCCTCGTCACGATTCTGGTGTTGGCAATCGGTGTGGTTGCGCTGGTACCGCTGCAGCCGGTGCTGCAAAACCCGGTTCTTCAGCCTGCATTTGATAATGTTGTCCCCGCCTTGTTCGGGGCAATGGCATACAAATACTTCCGTCACAACATGAAAATTGCACTGGTTCCGCTTGTCTTCATGAGCATTCTGTTTGTGGTGGTTCCTGCGCTAACCTCCTCCACCAGCTTCATGATTATCCCCAGCGGTGCCATTGCCATTGCAATCTCCTTCTGGTTTTTCCGCAAACAAACTAAGGAGAATACCCCCGCCTGAGTTGTCCGGAAGTTTTCGCATTGGAAAGGAAGAATTCACACATGAAATATGTCGGTTTTGCGGTACTGGGGCTGCTTGGCGTTGTGCTTGTGCTGCTTTTGATTGCCGTTTTGCGTACGTTGCTGATGCCGCGCAAAAAATCCGATTATCAGCCACAGCCAGAGGAAAGCCGTGCCGTCGAATACGCCCAAAAACTTTCTGCGATGATTCGGTATGAAACGGTTTCCAACCCTGACGATGCACAAATCGAAAAGTTCCGCGGCTTTCATAAGCTTTTGGAAACGTTGTTTCCTCTGGTGCATCAAAATCTGGAGAAAACCGAAATTGACGGCAACCTGTTGTTTTATTGGAAGGGAAAATCTTCTGCTCAGCCTATTCTTTTGATGAGCCATCAGGACGTGGTTCCCGCAGAAGGCAGTTGGCTGCATGAGCCGTTCTCCGGCGATATCGCCGACGGAAAAGTGTGGGGGCGCGGCGCATCTGACACAAAATGTTCTGTGATGGCATTTTTTCAGGCGGTTGAGGAACTGCTGCAAAATGGCTACACTCCTGCCTGCGACGTATATCTTGCCTCCTCGTGTACCGAGGAATGGGGTGGGGACGGCGCGCCTAAGCTGGTCAACGAACTGAAGCGCCGTGGCGTCACGCTTTTTCTCGTCTGCGATGAAGGCGGCGGCATCATTTCGGAACCTATCGGCGGTGTGCACGGCAATTATGCGATGGTGGGTGTATTTGAAAAAGGCAAGGCAGATGTAAAGTTTACCGCAAGAAGCAACGGCGGTCATGCCAGCGCACCAAAAAAGCACTCCCCGATTGCACAGCTTGCCGCTTTTGTGAATGCGGTGGAAACACACTCCCCGTTCCGACGCAAATTTTTGCCCGAAGTTTCCTCCATGTTTTCAACACTGGCACCCTATGCCGGGTTTGGACTGCGGCTTGTAATGGGCAATCTTTGGCTGTTTGCACCGCTGATGAAAATTGTGCTGCCGATGGTTTCTGCGCAAGCAGGCGCAATGCTGCAAACTACCATTGCGTTTACCATGCAGTCAGGTTCCGACGCCTGCAACGTTTTGCCGCAGGAGGCTTCTGTTTGCGCCAACATGCGGTTTATCCCACACCAGGGAAAGGACGAAAGTTTACAGATCATAGAGCGAATCGCCCAAAAACACGGACTGACTACACAAGTTCTCTCCGCAAGCGATTATTCGCAATCTGTTGATATTCACGGTGCCGCATTCCGTCAGGTGGAACAGGCGATTCAGTCCTGTTTTCCCGGTCTTGCAAGCAGTCCCTATGTGATGACCGGGGCAACCGACGCTCATTTTTATCAGGATATTTGTGACAGCTGTATTCGCTTTGCCCCTGTCATCTATGGACCCGAACAAATGAAGGGAATGCATGGTCTGAACGAAAACATTGAAATCAATTGTCTGCCCGGTGCCGTTGACTTTTACAAAACGTTGATCGGGTTGCAGGAAAAACATTGATTTTTGGCTTTTTGTCAACGGTTCTTTCACCGGATGGGATAGAGAAAACATCTGTAAACCCCGGTGAAATCCAGATGATTGATAATGGCGGAACCGCAAATCTTCTGGTCGCCGTTCTGTTATCAGCAGTGCAAGCCTTGCACCACTGTTTCTGATAAAGATTTTGTATAACCGCAAAAAAGACCAACTGTAAGCAGGGTAACATCTTACAGTTGGTCTTTTCTATGCTTTATCATAATCTTAAATTAAAAATGTTATTAAAATGGAGCGAAGACTTGGATTGGTGCCATTTTTCAAAGATTTTGATCTGTCTGTTCCAAGAAAATCAGTTTTTAGTGTCATAACGGATAAATGGTGACACCCTCATCCTCCCTGTCCAGCACATGCACCAAGGGCACGCCGGGAAAATGCCGCGGCATTTTTTTGAGCTCTCGGCTCACCGCCCTTAAGCTTCGCACTGTTAAAATGCGGGAAACATTCTGCGAGACATGACGGTTCACTTTTCGAATAATCAATCGCGCGAAAAGCGGATTGAGCAGCAATGCGTTTGGAACCCAGATCCACAGTCTGATCTTTTTCTGCCGCTCAGAACGAAAGCTGATCTTTATTCGCATTTTAAATGCCTCCCCCGTTTCTGTCCGATCATCTTACGATCGCGGCACCGAAAATATAAACATCTGCACTGCATTATTCCACCGTAATTTCAACCGTATCGCCGTCGGCACTCTGCACCTCAACCAGTTTTCCGATCAGACCCTGTTCCACCATACTCAGCACCTGCTTCAAGTCAATCTCCTCCAGCGAAACTTTTCCTGTAACCTGAGGCATCTGCATCCCGGTTTCCAGCGCAACCTTCACCAATGACATTGGCAGATTCACCTTGACAATATCCCCATCCGCAGAGTTGACTCTCACCCGGAGCAACAGTTTTTCAAACGGTTTACGCTGCTCGCTTGGAATGAGCTGCACCGCCGGAACCTCTTCTCCTTTGAGCAACTGGTCGGTCGTGACCCCGAGCACATTCGAAAGCTCCGGCAGCAAGGATATATCCGGACAGGAAATATTATTTTCCCATTTAGAAACCGCCTGCGGCGAAACATTAAGTTTTTCTGCAAGCTGATCCTGTGTCATCTCTTTTGCTCTGCGGCAGGCGGCGATGCGCTCTCCAATTGTTTGTATCATATAAATTTTTCTCCTTCATGCAAATACATTTCCAAATGCTCCGCGGCGTTTCATTCGGTAATCTTATTGTAACGTATTGTTCCCTGTTTTTACAGAACGCATTGGTTGCTTTTTACACGTTATCCGCAACTGTCGGTTGTTTTTTAACTCAACCGACAGTTTATTTGCACGGATTGTTTTCTCACCGGTAAAGGAAAATCCTTCCTTCTTTCACAAACCATTCGGTTTCTTCATATGATGGGTAGAATTTTATTTGATAGAAAGAGGGAAAATAAATTGGCATGCGACCATCATGAATGTTCTTTGTGCCGAGATGAAATTTTTCATGTTTTATGCTGTGCTCCTTATTGCCGGCTTGCTGTTGCTGAAAAAAATCAGCCATATATTGTTCCTATGCATTTTGACTCCAAATTCGAAGACGGAAAACTCTGGTTCTGGTTGTACAGTTTGCCGTGCGGAGAAAAGATGCACTGTATAGAAGCCAATAACAAAGTTGCCCTTGAATTCGAGCTTTGCTGTGATGACTGGATGGATACCGTTATTGTAAAGGGCACCGTAATACGCATTATTGAAGCCAACTGCGCGTGTGGATGCGGCGAAAATCCGGTGGCAATCGAAATTCTCGCCAGATCCGTTTCCGGTCGCCGATTCAAATCCCACTGCAATTGCGAAGGGTGGCACGTATCATGAAATCAAGTGAATCACCGACAACACAATCCTCTGCACTGTCAACGGAGCACTGGCAGCCTGAAATGAAAATTACCCGCGGTTATGAATCGGAATTAAACCGTATTCTGCAGCATCATTATGCCCCGGAACCGTTTCAAAGTACCATTTTTGATCCCCGGGAACAATACCGCAGTGAGCCGGACACAGAATTTGAATAGTTTGTTCTGATCTGCACCAAAACAGGTCTTTCAAAAGCGATTACTGAAACCTAACAATCGCTTTGATGAAAGACCTGTTTATTTGATACACAAACTATTTTCGTACCGTTTTTTTCTGCTGCCCACATCGGCGTGCAGACGCTGCTGCCGAATCAAAACGGCGTTTAAGTTTTTCAAGCGCTTTTTTTTCAATGCGCGATACATAACTGCGCGAAATTCCAAGCTTTTTTGCAACGACCCGCTGGGTCATTGCATTTCCCCCTCCGATTCCATAGCGCAACAGAATAATTTCTTTTTCTCTTTCGTCCAACACCTGATTTAAGTATTCGTGCAATTGTTCTGCTTTTATTTTCAAATCCAAATCATCCACAATGGTATCGTCACAAGAAATAACATCAATCAAGGTAAGCGCATTTCCCTCTTTATCCATATCGATGGGTTCGCTGATGGAAACATCCTGTGCGCTCTTGCGACCGTTTCGGAAATGCATTAACACCTCGTTTTCAATACATCTGGCAGCATAACTGGAAAGGCGAGCTCCCTTTGTTGCATCAAATGTGTTGACTGCCTTGATTAGGCCAATGGTTCCAATGGAAACCAGATCCTCCTGGTCGCTCCATGTGGCGTAATATTTCTTGATAATATGGGCCACTAACCGCAAATTATGTTCAATTAACGTATTACGAGCTTTCTGATCTCCAAATGCTAATCGTCTTAGGCACTCTGCTTCTTCCGCGGCAGAAAGCGGACGCGGAAAAGATCCCCCTGAAACATTTAGAATTAGATACAGCACCCGGCTGAACAATTCACCTAACATTTCCCACACCATAACCACACACCCTTTCGACTAAAAGACAAAAAATTCGCCGTTATGCCATTTTATGCGATGGGGACAAAAAAAGTGACAGCAGGTGTTTACTATCGAAATAAAACTTTATACCTGCATATTTATTAATTTAATTCTAAAAAATCATTAAAAACTTTTTATTATTTTGTTTTTACAAAGAGTCCTTTTATTATGCTAATAAATCATTATAATTACAAAGTAACGAAATAGTTATTTATCACGTATGTTTTGGGAATGTTTTAGCTATATTTCCATATGATTACATTTTATTTCAATATGGTATTATCACCATCTGTTGGTATGCAGCCTTATCTCTGCCTTTTGACTTACTGCTTTTTGTTTTGCATTTTTACCGCACAACAAATTCTGTTTTTTCTCTGTGCATAAAAATACATAAGTCAGACCGAAATATACTGGTTCAACAACTATCCGTTTACAGACTTGAAACAATGGAGGAATCTGAATGAATGTTTTGTCGGCAATTTTTAATTTTCTTTTGGAAACAATTTGCGGTGTTCCAATGATTGCCGTTATTCTGGTGGCCGGTCTGACCCTGACAATTGTCTTGCGCGGTGTTCAATTCCGTCGCTTTGGTTTTGCTTTACGTCATTGCTTTTCCGGCGCATTTCGCAAAAACACGCAAAAAGGCTCCGTAACACCTTTTCAAGCAATGTGCACCGCCTTGGCCGCAACCGTTGGAACGGGAAGCATTGCCGGTGTGGCTGGCGCCATTTCAATCGGCGGTCCCGGCGCGGTGTTTTGGATGTGGGTCTCCGCATTATTTGGCATGGCCACAAAATATTCGGAAATTACTCTTGCAGTACATTTTCGGCAAAAAAATGCATCTGGAGATTGGGTTGGCGGCCCCATGTATTATATTCGCAATGGCCTGAGCAAAAAATGGCATTGGTTAGCAGGTGCTTTTTCTGTTTGCTGCGCAGTTGCAGCTCTTGGAACCGGCAACATGACACAGGTAAATACAATTGCATCCTCGGTAAACACTGCAATTCAAAGCTTTGTGCCTGCCGCAGCAGAATACACTTTGGTGGTAAATATCATTGTCGGTGTATTAATTGCTGCAATTGTCGCACTGGTGCTTTTGGGCGGCATCACCCGAATCGGTAAAGTTACTGAAAAACTCATTCCGGTCATGAGTATCCTCTATATTCTTGGTACCCTGATGGTTGTAATTATTAATTACCAACATATCGGCTCCGCCTTTCAACTTATTTTTGACAGTGCGTTTAATCCTCGTGCCATGGGTGGCGGTCTTGCAGGTATTACCATCATTAAAGTAATGGAAAAGGGCATCGGACGCGGAATTTTTTCCAATGAAGCTGGTCTTGGTTCTGCGCCGATTGCGCATGCCTCGTCCGATACGGATTCCCCTGTACGCCAGGGAATGTTCGGAATTTTGGAAGTATTTCTTGCCACATTCATGATCTGCACGCTGACTGCCCTAACCATTCTAACCAGCGGCATTACCGTACCTTATGGAATGGACTCTGGCGCAGCATTAACCACACAAGCAGTTGCTTCTGTATTTGGCAGCGGTGCAGCATCCATTTTCATGGCAGTTGCCGTTATTTTGTTTGCCCTTTCCACTATCTTAGGATGGGGAATCTACGGTGCCCGCTCCATTGAATATCTGTTTGGTACTCGCAGCATCCGTATTTATCAATATATTTATATTGCGGTTGCGGTTGTGGGTGCCGTGGTTAATCTGAAGATTGTCTGGTCGATTGCCGACCTGACCAACTGCTTTATGGCTGTCCCCAATCTGATTGGCGTTGTGGCACTTTCGGGCGTTGTCCGCAAACTAACCAAAGAGTATTTTTCCCGACCGTCCAAGCTTTCCTGTTCTGATTCCCCATCCTGTACGGTATCAAAAGAGATGGTAAAATAATATTCTTCATAAATCAACCATCAAAAAAGAGAAGTACCCCGAAAGCGAGGTACTTCTCTTTTTATTTTGAAAGAATAAACTTATGGTTAATTGTAAAATGAAATTGAACACATAAAAATGTCCACAGTGAATGGGATATCTGTTAGAATAAAGTTACCA